>JBJONT010000265.1:0-12920 GCA_046051705.1 Planctomycetota bacterium
TCGACCATCGAACAGTTTTCCAAGCGGTTTGCACAGGTCGGGTTCAAGCACGAGGCGCACTTGCCTTGCTACGGCATGGCGGAAACAACGCTAATCGTCACCGGTGGCCCAAGTCACGAACAACCGGTGATCCGAAGTTTCAACGGGAAGCTGCTCGACGCAAGGATCGTCGAACCGGTTCTAGATACCGATGAGAACGCCCGAAAACTCGTCGGTTGCGGCGTGACAACCTCCAACGAAGAAGTCGTAATCGTCGATCCCGAGACCCTGCAGATTCAACCCGAAAACCAAATCGGAGAAATCTGGGTCGATAGCCCAAGCGTTGGACTTGGGTACTGGGAAAAACCAGAAATCTCGAAAGATGTCTTCCGCGCGATGACCAAAGATGGCCAAGGCCCGTTCTTGCGAACCGGTGACTTGGGATTTTTTAGCGACGGGCAACTCTATGTCGCTGGACGGGTGAAGGATTTGATTATCGTCCGCGGAGTCAACCGCTATCCGCAAGACATCGAACAGACCGTCGAAGAATGCCACGAATCAATCCAGTCTTCGGCGGCCGCCGCTTTCGCTGACGACTCCGGTCCGCGTGAACGATTGATCATCACCGTAGAAGTCCAACGCTCCTTGGAAGATGACTGGAATCCTGTAATACAGTCAATCCGACGAGCGGTAACCGCAAACCACGAGATACCACCCGATGCGGTTGTGCTGGTTCGTCACGCCTCATTGCCGAAAACATCTTCTGGAAAAATCCAACGCCACGCTTGCTTGAAAGGTTTCCGAGAAGGAACGCTTCGGGTTGTTCATCAGTGGCTAAGTTGGGAAGAAGGTCTCTTCGACGGCCCACCGATGATTGCTGCCGCAACCCTGAACGATATCAAGGACGGATTCGCTTCAGGAGGCGTTCACCCGAAGAAAACTCGGGACCCGGATCCAGCGGTTGTTGAATTGGTCAAACGAGCTGTCAAAAGCGTCGCACAAGAACGCGCCAAGCTTTTGGATTTAGATACCAACGTGATCGTCGACCTCGGACTCGATAGTCTTGAACGATTGCAAATCGCTCACTTTTTAGAGAACTCCGTCGGCGGTCGATTCCCAGAAGAGATCCTTCAAGAAATCGAAACGATTCGAGAAATCTCCGAAGCGATCGAAAGCTTGTTCGGCAAAGACAAAGTCCGCGAGGGGCTTGCTGTAGCCCAAGAAGAAGAGCATTCCGAACGAGTCATTGCGCCGGAGGATTACCAGTTCGAATCCTTGCCCGAATATCGCAGGCTCAAGCAGACCATGCAACAGATGGAGATGACCGGGTTACCCAACCCTTACTTCTCCGTCCACCAAGGCCTCACTCGCGACACGACCCTCGTCGATGGCCAACAGAGAATCAGTTTTGCAAGCTACAACTATCTCGGCATGAGCGGCGATCCAGCCGTCAGCGACGCAGTAGTCGCAGCGACTCGCAAATATGGCACAAGCGTCTCCGCTTCGCGATTGGTCAGTGGCGAGAAAGATATCCACCGCGAACTCGAGCGAGAAATCGCCGACTGGATAGGTGTAGAAGACTCGATAGTGATGGTCGGAGGACACTCGACCAACGAATCCGTAATCGGACACGTCGTCGGCCAACAAGACCTGATCCTACACGACTCCCTATCGCACAATAGTATCGTCCAAGGTGCGATTCTATCGGGAAGCCGCAGGCGACCATTCCCACACAATAACTTCGAAGCCCTCGATGCGATCCTCAAAGAGCAACGCAAGCGGCATCGGCGCGTGTTGGTGATTGTCGAAGGTGTCTACAGCATGGATGGAGACTACCCAGAACTTCCTAAGTTCGTCGAAGTCTGCAAGAAGCACCAATGTTGGTTGATGGTAGACGAAGCTCACTCGATTGGAACCATGGGCAAAACGGGGCGAGGTATCGCAGAACACTTCGGCGTTAACCCGAAAGATGTCGACATCTGGATGGGAACACTCAGCAAGTCGTTCGGCTCATGCGGAGGGTACATCGCCGGCAAACACGCTCTGATCGAGTACCTCAAATACACCACACCTGGATTTGTTTTCAGCGTCGGGCTTTCTCCTCCAAATACCGCAGCAGCGCTTGCGGCGATCCGAACGCTCAAAGAAAATCCTCAGCGGGTTACTCGGCTTAAAGAAGCAGCGCGATTGTTTTTAACAGAAGCCAAAAAGAGAGGGCTCAATACGGGCAACAGTCACGAGACCCCAGTTGTCCCGGTGATTACAGGCAATTCGCTGCACGCATTGCAATTGTCGCGTCGGATGATTGAAGCCGGTGTCAACGTGCAACCCATTCTCTATCCAGCGGTAGAAGAATCAGCGGCTCGATTGAGGTTCTTTATCAATTCAACCCACTCGAATCAGCAAATACTCTTTGCGGTTGACAAGTGCGCCGAATTTTTAAAGACCATCGCTCCGGAATCCTTCCGGACGACTGAGTCACCTAACCCATAGTCGGTGACCGGATGACCAAATCGCGGAACGAGATTCCACGAGCGACCGTTACTCGACTTGCATTCTACTTGCGCGAGTTGCAGCAAATGCACCGCGCTGAAGTCGCAAACGTCCGAAGCCAATCTATCGCCGAGAAGCTTGGACTAAAAGACTCACAAGTGCGCAAGGACCTATCTTGCCTTGGCACTGTCGGCCAGCGTGGCGTTGGATATCGCGTTGATGAACTAATTCACAATATCCAGCATGTCCTCGGAACAGATCGCGCTTGGAATGTTATTCTAGTCGGCGTTGGAAACTTGGGCCGCGCTCTTACCGGCTATAAAGGATTTGGCGAACAAGGATTTCGCCTCGTGGGAGTCTTCGACTCAGACCCGAAAAAAATCGGTCAGAAAGTCGGCGGACTTGTGATCCAAGACCTCGGCTCACTCCCTTCCTTTGCTTCGGAGCAAGCCGTTGACTTAGCAATCCTCGCAGTCCCTGCAACAGCAGCCCAAAGCGTCCTTGCGGCGATCGAAGAAGCGAATATATCTGGTGTCTTGAACTTTGCGCCCGTGGCAGTTCGGCCTTCCCAAGCCGGTCGGACAATTGTCCAAGAAGTCGATTTGGCGATCGAACTGCAACGCTTGGCTTTCTCGGTCGTGCGTTAAACTCCTCCGCATACACGAGCCAAACATTCAAGCCAAATGCACTAGCGGAAAAAGCTAGGGCAATGTTTTTACTTGGATACCTTGCAAGTCATTGAGAATCATTAATTTACAGTCATTCATTGACGCCCATTTTTCTACGGCTAGCATGACGAGGTATCGCGGGAAAGTTCACAAGCGACGCTTGCACCACGAAGAACACGTAGCGTTACCACACGCGGGCCTACAATCAATAAGTTGCCAGCGTATACCAACATGCCGGCTTATACTAATGCCCCGGATTACACCAACGTCCTGGCTTACACCAACGTCCTGGCTTACACCAACGTCCTGGCTCACACCAACGGCCCGGCTTACACAAGGATCACCAAACGATGGGAAATATCGGGAACTCAGCCAAACCGCTTTACGGAGATTTAGCCGATGGTTCTCAAAGCTTCGCGAAGGAGATCGATGAGAGCTTTTTCTGTTGGGAGCCCAACGAAAAGCGTGCGGAAGTGCTCGCGAGATTGACTCGTGAGTTTTGGCGATCCAATGCAGAGAAGGCTGTGCTTACAGCAGCCAAAGGGCTCAGCGAAAACCTCGATATACTGCTCTCCAGTATCCGCGCCATCGATCTTCAACGTACCTTAGCCCCCCGCCTTAGCGCACGTTTGAGCAGCCTCATCGAGTCGATGGAAAGACGCGATGGGTACGCGGTCATGGATGGAATCCAAGCTTGGACGGCCGATCCTCCAGAATCTTGGTATTCAAGCGGTTTGCAAACCGAGTCCATCGCAACCCATGCTTGGGAATCTTCGCTGTTGCGTGAGGTCCGCTCAACGCAGGTTTCAGGAGTCGCAGCCCTTGAATTCTTTCCTCTTCTGGAAAGAGACATGTCGCAGTTGCATTCTCAAGTCCTATTGACACTTGAGCGAATCGGACAAGTCAACCCGCAGATGCATGCGGAGATTCAATCCCACGTCTCGATCATCAAACTCTTCACTGGTAATGGAATTGAGGGGTTAAGCTCACCGAAGGTTTTTGGCGCTCTGTGGCTCAAAGCACCAGCTTTACAGAATGCACAAGGCTGGTTCCTCGAGCACCTCGTCCACGAGTGCTCCCATCTGTATCTCAATGCGCTGCTGATGATCGATCCCTTGTTGACGAACCCTCAAGAAATCAACAAGGCACCTATTCGCCCCGATCCACGCCCGATGTTTCAAATCCTTCATGGCGTATTCGTATTGGCTCGTAATTGTCGCGTCCATGCTCAGCTTGATCAGCAGTTTCCAGATCTTGGACTAAAACCTGCGCTCGACAAGTTTCGCGAACAGTTCCAAGTTGGCCTCGATGTCCTCGAACGTCATATGCAACCAACTGCCGCAGGACAACTCTTGCTCGATTCGTTCAAACAAGATCCCCCTTGATCGCGTTGAACCCAAGATCCACTGGATATCGATTAGATATCTGCTGGATTTAGGAAGTCGGTTTGTGCACCTCAAGTCCCGCTTGAAAAAGGACATTATCAAGCCGATTGCGCAACAACTCCATTTGATCATGGCAAAGAGACTGTCCGATTTGACTTGCAAGGAACAGCCCCAAGTAAAGCACCATCGTCGCTGCAGCGATCGCTAGGCCCCAAGGGAAGTGCCCAATCATCCATTGCGATCCGCCAAAAATGGAAGCGAAAAAAATGCAGCAGAAAAACGCCAAGTAGAAAATCCAAACCAGGGTCCAGATGTTTGGGCGCGGCGCAAAACGCCCAAAGAGTTCACAATGCGTTTCGCTTGTTGCAGGAAGAAAGTAGATACTCAAGTGAGGTGACCAGAGTCGGTGCAATTCATCTTCCAGATGAAACTCTGCGTACTCACCGTGAGTCAAATACAACGCCGCTGGAGTTTGCTGCGACATGGCGACCTCAAATCGAACAATCGCGTCCTCGCGGCTTGCGGAAAGTTGGATTTGAAATGTAGGGCGAATAGACCAAGGGAACATCGCAAATTCAGTCGAAGCAATTTTCAATTCACACTAAACGGCGGAGTCTCATCCGTGCGATGACGCGTTCGGTTGACAACTGGTACAAGAGGTTCCGGTTCGCGTTGCTTAAGCTGCCGAAGTTGCTCCATCAAAGTATGATAACGAACCTCTTCACTAGGTTCACCTAGCAACATCTGTTTGACAGGTAACGGAAGATTGATCGCGAATGCGACAATATCCGTTAATACTCCCAAAGGCAATTGATGCACGAGGACTTCTGATAAAGGATCTGCCTTCGCAATCTCGGGGGGTAGAAAACTGCGAAAGAGCTTTACCAAATCATATTTGGCCGCTTCCGCCAGTTCCGTTTGATCCCAAGCCTGCTCTTCGATCAATTCAACCCTGGCCTGCCGAAACGCTGTCTCCACATCGAGCTCCTCGATAATTCGAGCACGGTGCAGTCCGGCTAGCATGATGTTGTGACGGCCATCACCCAGTGGCGTATGATTGATGATCCGACCGATACAAACCGACCTCGCAATTCGGGGCTGCGATTCGTAGTTCTCTTCCCAGCCACGGTCCAAGAGTGCCATGGTGATCAAGTCGTCAGACTCCAAAGCATCGCTGAGCATCTCGCAATAGCGGGGCTCAAAGATGTGCAAGTTCTGGATGACGTTTGGGAACAACACA
Organism: Planctomycetota bacterium; assembly: GCA_046051705.1. Lineage (GTDB taxonomy): Bacteria > Planctomycetota > Planctomycetia > Pirellulales > Pirellulaceae > JBKCUI01. The sequence goes on from JBJONT010000265.1 coordinate 5,766, forward strand.
AGATTAGGGAGCGGGAAAAGGCGCACGATTCCATCGAAATCGGAGGGCATCCCGCTTTGTTCACGTTTTCCCATGGATCGCAATTCCTCGTCGCCACAATTCTTGCTCTGCGGGTAGTGTAGCGAGCCGTCGAGCCCCAGAGCGCAATCGCAAGCGATAAAGGAAGAAAAGCCACCCTAAAACACCCTGAGAGAAGTAGCGTAGGTGTGTCAGAAACGAGTGCAAACTGAGTACAACCCGTCGCAATTTTGACGACAAAGGGAAAAAAACGCCCATCCAGATCCTAGAATCGAAAAAGTTCCTGGTACAAACACCCTTGCAATGCACTATAATCAGATGATCCCTCCCGGCCAGGCGGGGTTCACGGCGAGAAACTTAAAAACCTGATCCGCGAGGATTTGCAGCAAGTCATCTCGCCACCTTTAGCCGGCTGAATCCCACCTAAAGAACCGCTCTGTCCTCATGTTTCGCAGTCTTGGTAATTTTTCACCTCCCTGCGGGTTTCGCGTTCGATGGACGGTTTGCAAAGTGTTCGCGCAAGGGTAAGTAAACCGTGCGAATATCAACAACGTAAAGTGATCCGCACGTGTTGGTCGGGTTGATCCATTCATGAATTTAGAAAAGGAGCGAAATGATGAGGTGCTTAGGTAATCCAGTAGGGCGTCGAGGTTTTTTGACCGTCGGTGCGATCGGCGGATTGGGACTTACCCTCGGCGATATGTTTCGGCTCCGCGCAAGGGCAGACCAAAAGCAATATGATTTCATCGAAGCGAAAGCTGAGAGCGTCATCCATATTTTCTTGCCCGGCGGTATCGCTCACCAAGAGACCTTTGATCCAAAACCATACAGCCCCTTGGAATACCGAGGCGAGATGGGGACGATCAAATCCAAAACCGGAGAGATCTTCAGCGAAACCATTCCAAAGCTTGCTGGAATTTCGGATAAGTTCACTGTGATCCGATCCCTGACACACGGGGAAGCTGCACACGAACGCGGCACGCACAACATGTTCACCGGGTACAAGCCTTCTCCAGCCTTGTCTTACCCAAGCTTTGGATCTGTAATCAGCCACGAATACGGCCCACGCAATAACTTGCCTCCGTACGTTGCGATCCCCAACAATCCAAATGAGTTCTCAGGTTCGGGATACCTTAGCTCAAGCTTCGGTCCATTCAGCCTCGGTGCTGACCCTGCAAACAAGGGTTTCAAGGTTCAAGACTTGAACCTTCAAGGGGATGTCGACATGGCTCGCTTCCAACGCCGTCGCTCCGCCCTCGACGCCGTTAACGAGTATTTTGAATCCAAGCAAAAGTCGGATAACCTGACTGCGATGGATACCTTCTACGAACGAGCTTACTCGCTGATCAGTAGCGATTCGGCCCGTGAAGCGTTTAATATCGAAGCCGAAGACAATGGCCTGCGAGATAAGTACGGCCGCAATGCCGCCGGACAACGTTTGCTTATGGCTCGTCGACTTGTTGAAGCCGGTGCTCGAATGGTCACGGTTACCTACGGCGGCTGGGATATGCACAACCAGATCGCCGGCGGAATGCGTCGCGACATGCCACCTTTGGACCAAGCACTTGCAGCACTGATCGAAGATCTGGAATCTCGTGGCCTGCTGAGCAAGACCTTGGTGATGGTAAGCAGCGAATTCGGTAGAACGCCAAAGATCAACAACGACGCAGGTCGAGATCACTGGCCTAAAGTATTCTCCGTCATGCTCGCCGGTGGTGGAACGAAGGGTGGATTGGTTTACGGTTCTTCCGACGCAACCGCCACGGAACCAGAATTCGATCCGGTATCCCCCGAAGATCTCGCGACAACGATGTACCACCTGCTCGGTATCGTCGCCGACAAAGAGCTTATGGCTCCGGGCGATCGTCCAATCGAAATTTGCGATGGTGGACGCGTTGTCAATGAACTGATCGCTTAACGATCAATTCCGACTGTCGAGATTTTGACAATTACAGCGGGGCGAGCGAAAGCAGATTCGGCAGACGCTCGCGATGCGACGCATTGCCCAAGCCGATCATCGATCGTTTCCCGCAAATGACTTAACCGCTCCCGAAGGATTAGTCTCCTTCGAGACGCAAATTTAAAGCGATCCGTGGATCCTTCGCTCAACCAACTGATTCCTCTTCTTACATCTGAATGAGTTGGCGCTCGAATGCGTTGGTAACGTGTGGCTGAGTGCTGGGCTTTGAAACTAATTTATGCGAACGAATTGCATCGTCGGGGATTCTATGAAACGCGACTCTATGAGATTTTCGACCAACTGGTTGGACTCTTTCCGGGATTCCATTCACCGGCTAGTTAAAACCACCGCTTTCTCTGCAATGCTTCTTGGAGTCGTGACTGGTGTAGAAGCCATCAACTCGAATCGTGTAGCAGCCTCACAACCTGAAGCCAACGCTTTATCGGTTGTCGGAGTACAACGCGGTCAATCGGTTGAAGTCCAAATCTCCGGAGCACGATTGGGTGATGCCCGCGATTTGCTTTTCTACAACCCAGGACTTACCGCGTCGAACATCACCAAAGTAGACGACAACAACATCAAGGTAACAATCACAGCGACTCCTGATTGCAAAACGGAACTGCATCCGTTTCGCGTTGTCACTGCTTCGGGAACAAGCAACATGCGTCTGTTCGGCGTCTCTGCATTGCCGACCGTTGCAGAAGTCGAGCCCAACAGCGAGTTCGCCAAAGCTCAAGATATTCCCTACAACACAACCGTCGACGGAGTCGTTCTCAACGAAGATGTCGACTATTTCGCGGTCGAGCTAGAGGCTGGCCAGAAACTTAATGTTGAGCTAGAGGGACTCCGCCATTCTTACCTAAACAACTTCTTCGATCCGTACGTTGCAATTTACGATTCGAATCGGTTTGAAATCACTGCAAGCGATGACTCGGTGTTCTTACAACAAGATTGCCTGTGCTCCATGGTTGCACCGGCGAAAGGACGCTACATCATCGAAGTTCGCGAAAGCAGTTTCGGTGGAAACGATCAGTCCAAGTATCGATTGCATGTCGGTGGGTATCCTAGACCTGTTGCGATCTTGCCTGCTGGCGGCCCTCCAGGACAACCGCTCACCGCAACCTGCATCGACCTTCTAGGAAACACATGGCAAGAAACCTTTGCTATTCCAGCCGAAGCCCACACTAAATCGGCAGGGGTTTGGTCAACGCAAGAAGGAATGGTTGCGCCATCTCCAAATATGCTTCGTGTTGTAAACATCCCCAATGTTTTGGAGACCGAGCCAAATTCGGATTACAACGCAATCGCGACATCGCACGCAGTACCAGTGGCTTTCAACGGAATCCTCGAAACCGATAACGATCGAGACTACTGGGTTTTCGAAGCCAAGAAAGACCAACAACTCGACGTACAAGTTCACGCAAGGCTTCCACTCCGATCGCAGGTCGACCCCGTACTGCAAATCTTCAAAGTCGGTGGTGGTGGACTCGCTGGAAACGACGACCAAGGTGGACCGGACAGTTACCTCAGCTTTAAAGTCCCCGAAGACGGCAAATATGCAGTTTGCGTCTCGGATCACTTGGGTCGCGGCGGCAAACACTTTGTCTACCGAGTCGAAGTGACTCCAGCAGATGCCGAAGTTGGAACCACAGTCAACGAACTTGAACGCTACGTCTCCCAAGTAGTCAACATACCCAAGGGTGCACGGATGGCGATCGAAACCAATTTGGCTCGCAAGAATGTAGGTGGAGAAGGGCGTATTGCCGTTCCTGATCTTCCTCCTGGAGCAACCCACTCCGATGGACTCGTCGCTGCCGACCAAAGCCAAATCCAAATGATTTTCAGAGCAGCAGCAGACGCTCCAAACGCATCGAAACTTGTCGATCTATCCGCAAGCTTAGTCGTCTCGCCTGAACGGACTCTCAGCGGACATTTGTCGCAACGCACCCAATTGATTCGTGGACAGAATAACGTCGACGTTTGGGGACGCTGGGATGATCGACTTGCGGTCAACATCGTCGATGCCGCTCCGTTCGATATCGAAATCGTTCAACCACAAGTTCCCATCGTACGCAATGGATCGATGACATTAACCATCAATGCAAAACGCAAAGAAGGATTTACGCAACCGATCAATGTTCGAATGCTGACGGCTCCTCCGGGAATCGGCGCTTCTCCCGTCACCATTCCTGGAGATCAATCCACTATTGGAATGAGCGTTACCGCCAACAACGGCGCTGCGATTCGCAAATGGCCAATCTTGGTACTTGCAACCGCCGAAAGCGGATTCGGGCCAGTGACAATCGCTTCCGAATTCGTCGAGCTTGATGTCCAAGACGCCCTCTTCCAATTCAAATTTGCAAAAACCATGGCAGAGCAAGGCAAACCGGCAGATGTGATCGTCGGAATTGAGCTCAAGCGACCTGCGGAAGGAACGGTTGAAGTTGAATTATTGGGATTGCCACCAGGGACCTCCTCTGCGACCCCCAAGCTTTCAGTAGCTGCCGATGCAAAACAGTTGGTCTTCCCCCTTCAAATCCCAGCCGAGACTCGGGCAGGTAATTACAAGACGCTTGTATGCCGTGGGACTGTAACGAACGAGAAGGGAATCATTTCCCAAACCAATGGGAACGCGGAAGTTCAAATCGATGTTCCAGTAGCACCGCCACCTGCCGCACCTGCCCCAGCCGCAGCACCCGCACCGATGCCAACACCACCGGCCGCTCCTACCGAAAAGCCATTGACTCGACTCGAACAATTGCGAAAGCAAAAGTCGCCGGGTAAGTAGTCATCTGATTTTCCAAACCCTTCGAATGCGATCGAAAAACCCAATTCAATTGAACCGTAGAAATATGAATAAAACATCGCTTAGAAAATGGGCTCTGCTGCCACTGCTCTCTCTCCCAATGAGCTCCTTGTGCACGCTAGCGGCGAATGCTCAAGACCCTGCTGCACCGGCTCCTGCTCCAGCTGCTGCACCTGCACCGGCTCCTGCTGCCGCACCGGCTCCAGCTCCTGCTGCCGCACCGGCAACTTTCAAAAGCCTATCTGTATTTCCGCCGGCGATTAAAATCAGCGCACAGACCGACTCGCAACGGTTTATGGCTATGGCGGTTCGATCCGATGGGATCACGGTAGATGTAACCGATCAAGTCCAATGGACTCTTGCCAACCCTGCCTTTGGCAAGCTAGACAACTTCACTGTGTTCCCAGTCGCCGATGGAGCAACAGAACTGATCGGCACTTGGAACGGCATGGAAGCGAAGGCAACGCTTGAGGTAACTCAGAGCCAGACTCCACGGACGGTCGGATTCGAGCGAGACGTAATGCCGATCTTCACCAAAGTCGGTTGCAATACAGGATCTTGTCACGGCGCAGCACGCGGTAAAGACGGATTCCGTTTGAGCTTGTTCGGTTTCGATCCTGTCGGTGATTACCAACGCATCACCCGCGAAATTGGTATTCGCCGAATCAATCTTGCTGTGCCTGATCAAAGCCTGTTGCTGTTGAAAGCGATCGGTGCAGTCCAGCATTCTGGTGGTAAGAAGATCGAACCAGGTAGCAAGCACTATCAGACTGTATTGGCTTGGTTACAAGCTGGAGCTCCAGCCGATGCGGCACGTCCACCTGCTGTCACCAAAGTTGATTTGTTCCCGACCCAAGCGGTTTTGGAAGGAGAAGGTGCCAAGCAGAGGCTTGTGGCCGTTGCCACATACGCGGATGGAACGCAGCGCGATGTTTGGGATCTCGCCGGTTTTACAACAAACAATGAACGAACGGCGGCCGTCTCACCCGACGGAACGGTCAGTAGCGGTGTCCGAGGCGAAGCATTCGTCATGGCGCGCTTCGACACTCATACCGTCGGCACTCAAATTCTCGCTTTGCCCAACGGATTGCAGTATGAGTTCAAGCCTAGCCAAGGGAATTACATCGATGCCCTCGTCGATGCGAAACTCCTAAAGGTGCGATTGCCCGCAAGCGGACTTTGCTCCGACGAAGAATTTGTTCGTCGCGTCACGATCGATGTGACTGGATTGTTGCCTACCGAAGCCGAGACCGCAGCGTTCCTCGCCAGCACCGATCCAAACAAGCGAGCAGCCTTGGTTGACTCCTTGTTAGGGCGCAAAGAATTCAGCGAAATTTGGGCGATGAAATGGGCAGACTTGCTCATGATCAAGAGCAACAATCAAGTCAGCTATAAAGCCGCTTACCTTTACTACAATTGGCTTATCAACAAAATTGCTTCGAACACCCCGATCGACCAAATCGTACGCGATCTTCTGACCGCGACAGGTGGGACTTTCCAAAGCCCACAAACAAACTTCTACCAAGTCGAGCTAGATCGTCTGAAGCTCTCCGAGAATGTTGCCCAGGTCTTCATGGGGATCCGGACGCAATGTGCACAGTGCCATAACCATCCATTCGATCGATGGACAATGGATGACTACTATGGATTTGCAGCGTTCTTCTCCCAAGTAGGCCGCAAGACCTCCGAAGATTATCGCCAGACACTTGTTTTCAACGGTGGCGGCGGAGAAGTCAACCATCCAGTCGGTGGGGCAGTAGTTAAACCAAAGTTTCTCGGTGGCGGACCTGCGGCAACCGACGGTAAAGATCGCCGTGTGGTACTCGCCGATTGGATGACCAGCAACGAGAACCCATTCTTTGCCAAGAGCGTTGCTAATCGAATTTGGGCTCACTTCACCGGCGTAGGGATCGTGGATCCGATCGATGATTTCCGCGCAAGCAATCCACCGAGCAACCCTGAGTTACTCGACGCCCTTGCAGGGAAACTTATCGAATACAAATATGACGTAAAACAACTCGTGCGTGACATTTGCAATTCGCAAACCTACCAGCGAACGACCACTCCAGTTGAAGGCAACGAAGACGACGGGCGTAACTATTCGCACGCTACTGTACGTCGAGTCCCTGCCGAGAATTTGCTCGATTGCATCTCTCAAGTTACAGAGACAAAAGAAAAATTCCGAGGGTTACCCATCGGTGCGAGAGCCGTTCAAATCGCTGACGGTTCCACCAGCAATTACTTCTTGAACACCTTCGGACGCAGTGCACGCACTACCGTCTGTGCAGCAGAAGCCACCACCGATCCATCGTTGTCTCAAGCCTTACACTTGATCAATGGCGGGGCGGTAAGCGGCAAAATCAATCAAGGT
>JBJONT010000266.1:0-3680 GCA_046051705.1 Planctomycetota bacterium
GTGCTCCTTCACAAACCACCCTCGGTGCGGCGGTCTTCACAACCTCGCCAACCAATACCGCAAAAGCATCACCGCACGAGCAAGCATCCCAAACTTGCGATGAACAACTCGAAGCCTTCGCAAAAAGCAAATACGAATACTTCGCAGGGAACGCTTGGAACAACTTCGGACCCGAACATTGGCTAGCCACTTGGGCTCGCCTCTACGAACGCAAGGAACATGCTCAAGCAGACGTTTTGAAAGAGCTCGAACAAATTCAAGAGCCTGCAACGAACCTTGCTGCTTCTCAAGTCACGGAAAATCACGACCAACCAGATGCCGCTCGCGACGCTCTCCAAGGAGTCTTTAACGCAGCTGTAATCCACACGCTTCACTTGTATCAAATCGGTGACACAGAGGCCATCACAGGGGTGCTGATCGCAGCAGCAACCGAAGATCTTTACATCGCACTTGTCTACTTGATGGACTAAAGAAAGTCTTCGCGACTTATGCTGTAGGTCTCAAGCTTGCGATACAACGTTGCGCGGGAAATCCCCAACAACTCCGTTGCCTCAGGTATCGCACCCCTCGTGCGTTTCAGAGCCTCGCGAATCAATCGCTGCTCCCATTGCTCGATATTCAATGTATCGATCTGGGCTTCATTCAGCACATCATGCAACGACAAGTCAGAAGCGAGAATTTCACTTCCTCGCGCTAGCACGACCGCCGAATCGATCACGTTTCTCAACTGCCGCACATTTCCTGGCCACGAATAACTTAGCAACTTCTCTTCAGCTATCTTCGATAGCTTCAATTGCGGCCGACCATGCAACCTCGAAAAATGCTCGAAGAAATGCTTGACCAACAATCCGATGTCCTCTTCACGTTGACGCAACGGCGGGACTCGCAACTCGAAAACACTCAACCGGTAATACAAGTCCTCGCGGAACCGTTTCTCCTGCACGAACTCTTTGAGATCCCGATTGGTCGCCGCAATCACTCGCACATCGACCTTAATCTCTTTTCTCCCACCGACAGGTAAAAACGGATGACCTTCGAGAATCCGAAGCAATTTCGCTTGGCCCTCTAAAGTCAACTCTCCAATTTCATCCAGGAATAACGTGCTGTTGTTGGCTTGCTCAAACCATCCCACGTGATCTTTCTCTGCGCCGGTAAAAGCACCCTTCACGTGTCCGAACAACTGGCTTTCCATCAATTCCGATGGAATTGCCGCACAATTGACACTTAACATCGGCCGATCCGCCCTCAACCCAGCACGATGAATCGCACGCGCAACCAACTCCTTGCCAGATCCGCTCTCACCTCGCACCAAAATCGACCCACTGGCTCTCGCCACTCTCAATATCTTGTCCTTGAGCTCCTGCATCGCTTCGCAATTGCCCAACAACTCATCGAATTCGGCATTTCTCGTTTTCAACCGTTCATGATCGATCTTCAACACCTGCGACTCGCGGACCCGTGTCATGGTCGCAGACAAAATACTTGATGCCGCTACAGCGAAATCAAATGCATGAGAAGGAAATATCTCTTTATCTCTATATAAGTGAACGGCACCGATAGTTTTGCGTTCCTCTAACAATGGGACACAAATCGCGTCTGCAAAATTGCGCAATTCACCATCCTGCCCACCAGCCGTCTCCCGCTGCATCCAGACGGCCTTACCGTACTTGCACACCAACTCTGTAAGCTTATCGCTAAGCTGCAATTTCTGCTTCGTCGCATTCGGAAACTGAAAGCTCACATCCAACAAACCGTACTCATTCGCAACGAGAAAAGCCACCGCCGTCGCTTGAGTCTTGACCCTCAACAACTCGCCAGCAATCTTCGCAACTTCCTCTTGATTCGACAACGACAAACAAGTCATCGAAAGCTGATGAAGATCCGCTACCTCTTCGTTGCGACCGGAATTCTTTAGTACGCGAAATGCAGCCATCCCAATGTCCGACCCGTTCGGAACTTCGTCCGAATCCGAATCGGGCATCAAGTCTTGGGAATGATTCAAAAACTCTACAGTTACAGCATCCGTACCGGAATCATCGACAAACAAAAACTCAGTACCACCTAACTGAATTTTGTCCCCGTGATTCAAAACGGCTTGGTCTGTCTTCGATCCATTGACTGTTGTCCCGTTTCGCGATCCGGCATCAAAGAGAGTCCAATTTCCATCCGTGAAGGTTATCTTCGCATGGACTCTAGAACATAATTTATCGGAGATCTGCACCTGACATTCTGAATCTCGGCCAATGCGGGACTCCACATGCCGGTTCAATGGCAGCTTTGCATTTAGATCCACCCCGCGAGTAACCTGCAAGTAAGTCGACATGTTTGACTTGTGTTAATGCCAGACGTGATAAAAGTCTCCGTAGTATAGGGCTAACACAATCAAGATGCTACAGTTGGGCAATCCTACTCATAGAACGCCTCCACACTTCTCAGATTCCCCCCACCGAGAGGCACCCTGCACAAAATCCACCCTGCGGCCCTCAGGCGACAAATCCCCGGGGTTCACACGAGATTACTTGTTGCAAGTCGAACAATTGCTTCCAGTCGGCACGCCACCGGAAACACCACCACTGGGTACCATAACGCTTCCCCCCCCCTGCGAGTAGGTTCCTTGAGGATATACCGTTGGCCCTACCGCTCCCGCCCCATAATACCCCATAGGTACACCAGCCGTCGGTTGAACCGACATCGGCGAATACACCCCAGGTCGATTAGGAGCGAAATGGCACATCCCCCAGTTATCGCATTTCCACTGCTCAATCCCACGAAATGCGCCGCATCCGGTCAAGCCGCTCATCATCCCTAACAAACCAAACGACAGAACTAGACGTCGCAAACAAATCATGAATTTTGCGGATCGCATAATGGTCTCTCTCAGCCAATTACTCTACCTGCCAACCTAAACTCCGGTCAGCTCTTATCCGAATATGGGTCACGTTTTACGAGACTTGAACAAACCTTCCGTTTTTTTAGTAAGATTTACTTCAAGCCCCACCTGCTCCCTCCCTACACCCCACCCACTCGGCGTAACCCCTACGCTTCTCCAACGCCCGGATCCCCTAACGACAACGATTTCGGATGATCGCTTCAAATCTCTTGCCCATCTCCCAACCCTCAATCCAAACGCGACGAATCATCGGTTTATTCGCACTGGCATTTCTAGCCCTTGCAATTACCCCGTCGGGTTCGCATCCTTACTCCTCCGCTCTCGCTCAAAACCCCTCGATTGAGTCTCCCTCTCCCTCAAACGAAGAGAAAAACTCAACGGATGCTTTCGAATCGAAGATAAAACCTTTCCTGCAAACCTATTGCAACGCATGCCATAACGAATCGCAGCGAGAATCGGGAATTCGACTCGATAACCTCGACCCTCGTATCCCCGACTCAACGATCCCTTTTTGGAATGCTCTGAGAAAACAAGTCGCCGACAAACAAATGCCCCCCGAGGACTCTCCTCAACCAACGGACTCGCAACGAGAAACCTTTCTGACTTGGGCCGATCAAGCACTCCACATTGCCAAGACCCGTCCGCAACCGAAAAACGGCGCAATGCGCCGACTTACCGTAAGCCAATACTCGCAAACTCTCAAACAACTCCTAAACATCGATTCAAATCTCACGAATACACTCCCCCCTGATGGCATTTCCCGCGATGGTTTCACCAACCAAGCGGACGT
>JBJONT010000267.1:0-5102 GCA_046051705.1 Planctomycetota bacterium
TTGCGGCGGAAGGCAAGGAAAGTCCATGACCCCTTGCCGTTTTGTTGTCGGGTCTGTCGTACGCGGAGTCTTGTTGATTCTCTTCGCCTGGACCGAACTCCTTCTGACTCCGTTCCCTTCGGCAGCCTTACTCGCTCAAGAGCCACTTGATTCAAAAGCGAATAGGAATGGTCTGAATGCAAATGTCGAAGGTCTAAATAGTGCGGTTCCCCCGATGGCGGCTAGCTCTGGAATGCGCCCCATCCGTCGTATCTTTATTCCACAGGGTGAACTGCCTGAGCTGACCTTAGACCGCATGCGACCGATCGAGCTCGAGCGACTCCCTAACTTGCTTGAACTTGTAGCTCAATCGAATGGGGTTGAGAACTTGGGGATCGATGATGAATTTACCACTGTGTATTCGTTGCATACCGTCGCACGCTTGGTAGGACGTGATCTTGTCTCCGATCGCACTCGATTGCGTTTCGATGCTGGTGAGCTAAGCACCAACACAACGAGCCAGCGACGCCGCTTGGCCCCTTGGAATTTAGCAACTGAGGATCTCTTTGAAGCGACCGAGAATGGCGATAAAAGAAGGAGTGAATTCAAGCAATCTGTTGATTCACAGCCGGGTGAACTCAGGCCGAGCTCGAATGCGGCCATGCGAACAAATGGAAATCTGCCGTTTTGGGGCAACGACGAAGATGGTAATCCATGGATTGCAAATAGCGTTGGAGATCTCTGGGCGAATTGGTCGCTGCGGCCTGAGTCTGAGTCGGGACCGAATCAATTGAAGTATCGATTGCGGGTTCCCCGTTCCGCCAACGGATGCTTGATCTTACAACTCCCAAGTAAAGCACGCGTGACATCTCCAGATGTCACAACGATTAAACTCAGCGATTGGAACGAAGTCCTCGCTCGCTTAGCTGATTGGCCTGACCGAAATCCACTCTACGCTTCCCCCACTCCCTCTGGAATCGATGCATCTTTCTGGTGCGTCGAACTCAGCGGACGCTCCGATGTGTCACTGATTGTAGATCTCGGTTCGAGTGAGCTGAGATCCAATGCCCCGGTTCCTTCTACCGAATGGGGACTCGATCGCTTGGTCACGAAGCAGGCTATCCAAGTCAGCGGAAGTGGCCGTGATTTGCGTATTCAATACGAATGGGAATGGACGGAGCCTCCCGGAGAGCAACCACCTTTTCGATTGGAGATGCCTGAAGGATACAAATTGCGATCGCTACAGGTCAATGATCGGGAACCACCCATCGAAGTCGATCGCAATAAACTCGATGTGATGATTATCAAGGGGGCTGAGCGTCCGATAGCGAATCGACATCGAATGGCTGCGGAATTCCTTTACTCGGCTTCCAGCACAAAGACGGATAACACCGCCGAATCCATCTCTGATCCGAATCCACAGAAGACGCTGCGCGTTCCCCCAGTTCGCAACCGAAACGCGTACGTGTTGGCTGGGACGACGATTCTTCAAGATGGAGGTCGTTCTGAATTCTTGGCCGTTCGGCCCAGCGAAGTGCGTCTGGAGTCGGCCAGAAGGAATACCGAAGGTTCCTTGCGTCTTGAATATAGTTGGTTTCAGCAAGCTCCTACATTGGAGTTTCAAGTTCGGGAACGTTCTAGCAAAAATAGATTGGAATCGTTTACCCGAATTGCAGCCGAGGGGAATCAGATCCAAGCGTTTGTGCGGTGGAGGATTACATTTGATCCTCAAACTCCTGAATGTGACTTCAATTTACCTAACGGTTGGACCTGCGATCCGATTTCGCTAACATCAAAACCAGCTAAGGTGCTACGACTTGAATCGCCTAGCACCGGTCAGTCGTCTATCACTGATACCAAGCTTCGAGTGCAAAACCCAGGCACGGCTTCAGGTGAGGTAATCCTGGATCTGACCCTTCGTCGCGAAACCGCCGCAGGGAACGATTTGAACCTTGCCCAAGGATCATGGTTTGAATCGGAGTCGACGACGAATCGGTCTCCAGCCAATAGCTCAACAGTCAGCGGTTCATCCGGTAATGGTTCGACCAATAATCGGAGATGGACTCGTTCTGATTGCGTAGTTGTGGAAAGCAATCCTCTGAACCAAATCGAATTGCTTGGTCCTGTTAAGCCTTGGCAATTACCCGAAGAGGAGCTTAGCAGTTGGCAAAGGGATCTCCTGCCGCGACTTGGTAAATACGTCTTGCTGCGGATTGATGGAAATCAGCTACCTCCGCTTGTTGTTCATTCCGACAAAGCCAAGCGGTTGACACCGATATTGACCAGGGTACGCAAAAACGAAAACGTGTGGTTTATCGAACATCAAATTGCATTATCTAATTCGATTTTCGAGGGGGCAGACCTGTTTGATGGCCCTGAATTGAAAGTACATTTACCGGCGAACATTCAATGGGTCGCGACAGGCCAAGATGGACCGTTGCCCGTCGAAGCTACTTATGATGCATCGAGCGGAGAGTGGTTGGTCCGTACCGAGAATTTGCGATTAGCCCAAAGCGAAGTTCCTGTGAATCTCTTGGCGAGGGAGTATCGCCGCGAACCTCTGATGGCAAGCTCTCCAAGCGATCCAACGCAATCGACACAGCCGTCATCAGGAAGTGGCTCACAGGATTTAACGAATGGTGTTTGCAGCATTGTCATGCCGTGGATATCCGGTTCGACGGGGAATACTTGGACCATCGAAACGGAAGAATCGCTCGCGATTTCTGGAGTACCAACTTCAAATAAAAAAGGTGCGGTCGAACCCGTAAACAAGGAAACTGCTGAAGAGAAGATTGGTGTTGGGAGAGATAGTAAAGGTCGTTACACGATCGAAGTACCTGGCACTTCGTTGGATTCGGTATCGGTAAATGTCATTGATCCAAGGGTTGCGATAAGAGAATTAGGTAGTACCGATTCTCCCTCGTCATTTCTTCATCAACCGTCCATGCAGTTGATCGTCGATCCAGCCGGTAAGCAATCGATGGTATTCGATGCAGAAGTTTTACAATTTGGTTCCCAAGAAGTGACACTTCGATGGACCGTACCGGACGGTTGGGCGGATGTTGAAGCGGTGTACCAATTCTCAGACGGTAGCACGATCAAAATTCCGGTTGATCGAAACAACGAGTTGCCGCGGATATCAGTTCGGATTCCCAAAGATTCCGATCGTGGGCATCTACAGGTGCGTTGGTTCGGTCCAGCTCTTTCCCCTGACGCTGAAAATGTCTTTTGGCAAGTCACCAACAAATGGTTTCCTCCAAAATGGTTTCGCACGAGCGCAAGGCACTATGCTTTAGAATGGCCGGCGATTATCGCGGAGGAGAAAAACGTTGATACCGAATTGGAGCGGTTCCTGGTTTATCCCAAGGGGATTTTTCTTCATGGTGATGATACTCAAACGACTACTTCACGTACTCCCTCTTTACTCCCATTTCCGGATTGGTTTCGTTCGATCGCAACAGGATTCTTCCCGGATCGTTCAACCGTTAGTAAAACATTTACTCTGCTGGGAGAAGATGATCGATCGAATCTTTGGGATCGACATGTATGGCTTTCCGCTTGGGATGCCCCCGGAAAAGGGCCTGTACTCTCGAATCGCTCGTCGCGAACACTGGCGATTTGGGCATCGCTTCTAGCGATTGTGGTAGGAGTAAGCGGTTTTAAGCGGTGGCCGGGATTTGTCCTTGTCGTAGCATTCGCGCTTGCACTGGCGATGCTTTGGGCTCCCGTTGAAATCAAGTCGCCATTGCAAATGGTACTAGCTGGTTTGGGAATCGGCGTATTATTGCAACGCACCTTGCAACGCGTGTCCGAAACAACTCCTCCTCAAGCTCCGCATCGTCCAAGCGAAATCTTTAAGTCGTGGAATCTCACAGAAGAGGATCGTGCGAGCAACGAGCATAGCCCCAATCCAATGTTGCGAACTAATGGTGGAGGCCCCGCCGCTCTGGCGATATGGCTGATCGTAGGCGCAGCGTTCGTTTACCACGACGCAGGGCGGTTGATCGTTGCTCAAGATTTATTGAGTGATGGTCCCAAAGTGTTCGATATCCTTATTCCCGTTGACGAGGAGAACAAGGTTTCTGGTACTACGGTCTACGTACCTCTGGAGTTGATGCAGTGGGCCGAGGAGCAAGAGCGAATCGAGCGAACGGAGCAAGGCAAGTCGTACGTACTAGGGGCGAAACATTCGATTCGTTTCGATGGCCGATCCTTGGGGTTCGCGATTGCCGATCCCTATGTGACGAATTCTTATGAGATTTTTGTTGGCGAGTTTGCGGTCGGTAAAGCGATTCGAATTCCGTTTCCCGCCGGCGACTTGAAGATGACCAGATTCACCGTCGATGGAATCGAGGTGCTCTCCAGCCGGGTAAACCGAAGCGAATCGGAATTAGTGTGGTTCCCTGAACGCAGCGGCAAAAGGTTAATTCAGATCGAGAGTACAACCAAACTTACGGTGCTCGAATCGGAACAGCGCGACGATCGCGGCTTGGGGGGAGTACCGGGCCAGATCCCGGCAAGCGGACTGGCAGGCGTAAACGGTGCGTTAGATAAATCGAAGGCGGGCTGGCTGGTAGATCTACCGGTCTTGCCCGCTTGCAACGCAGTTCTCGATGTCGAAACGGATGGCTCTTGGGCCGTAAATATCGATGCTGCTGGTCGCTCTGTGAATCCCTCGATCGGTAAGTCGATCGTTCAATTGGGTAACCGCCCTCGGATGCGGATCGAGTTCCAAAATCAACCATCCCAATCGATTCGAAACGCCCCGATGGCTATGCCTGGGGATCTTCCAACCACCACGACAGAAACTCCCATAATGAATACGGAGTTGCTGATCGATCGAGATCAATTGATCGCCCGCACAGTGCTTGATGTTCCTCGCGGGACGAATCTAGGGAATGAAATCGAGATCGAAGCTGACACGCAGTGGGCTCCTATAGGTTCTCAATGGGGAGATGCGCAGCTCGTTGAGATTAAATCTGGTAGTACGCTCGATAGGAATAGATTTGTCTTGCGATGGAAGACGTCCGAGGATGCCGTTTCCAAGGTTGCAGAGGCACAAACTTCAGGTAGGAAAGTAATCACGACGACTTGGATCCCCGTGGGAGATGCTCCTCTGCGAA
>JBJONT010000268.1:0-4871 GCA_046051705.1 Planctomycetota bacterium
CATCGCGATCGTAGTCGATCCAACCGATGCCACCTCCATTGGACTCGATCATCGCTGCGAGCCAAGCGGCTTCGCCATTTTGATATTTGAAGTCGATCCCCACATCGAGGCTATGGGTGGAGTATTCGATGGTGTTGAGTGTTGCGGTGTTGGGTATTGCGGTATTTGATTTCGGAGTATTGGGATTCGCTCCTTGCTTCGGTGTGCAAGCAAGGTTGAGTGCGAAAAGTAGGCAAAGGAGTGACAGGTGCAGGGGGAGTGGATATAGCAAGCCGAGCGAAGAGGAGTGGTGCCTGCGTTTGAAAGTAGGCATCGACTAGTTTCCTGCGGCTGGGGTGGATGCAGGTAAATTCGGTGCGGGCAACTGGCCAGATTGTATTTGGCTTTCTTGCAACTGAGCTTCCTCTAGTTCTGCAGCATCGATCATGGCTTGTTGAATTCTGCGAATAGCCTTGCGGTGATTGTCGGCTAAGGATTCGTTCCCTTCCCGTTGGTAGTATGTCGCAAGCATGTCTTGAGTTTTCAAGTCGAACGGATTGGCACGCGAAGCGATTTGCAGGTAGCCAACGCCTCCGGGTGGGTCGAGGAAGTTCATCATCAGTTCCCCCATGTCGCGTCGGATCTCTTGATTGCCCGAATCGGTCGCAAGTTGTTCGATCATGCGGTCGACTTGTGGACGACGATTTTGGCTCTCAGCTGCTTTAGCAAACAAGGCTTCGCTCTCGGCGGTCTTCCCGAGTTTTGCAAAACATCGGGCTTGAAGCTGCAAGTAGGGAAGGGCATTGGGCCAGCGTTGCAACAGGATAGCGGCTTGCTCGCTGGCGACTTCGGCTTTGTCCGCTTCCAAGTTCGTCTCGCAGACGAGGGCGAGTTCGGGGCTTGGTAACTTCGAGACATCGGGAAGTTTTTGCAGTTGTTCGGAAGCCAAGTCGGGGTAGCCGAGGTTTAGCAGGGATCTCGCTAGTCCCGTGATGACGTCAGGAGCATCAGGTTTCCGCTTTGCAAGCCATTCGAATTCACTGCGAGCTTCCTCGAACATCGCTTTTTCCAAGTAGACTTCGGCCAGTTCTTGGTGGGATGGGATTTCTTCCGGTGCAAGAATGATCGACCGTTTGAACGCTTGGATCGCCGTATCGAGATCGTAACTTGTTGTCGCGTGAACTCCCTTCCAGTAGTCGGCTTTCGGATCGTTATCGAAGAGTTCGGACCAAAGTCGAAGGGTTTGGCTGGCCCCGGATAGGTCACCTTGGTTGATGAAGCCTTGAACAAGAGCGGAGAGGACTTCCGATTCGTGGTTTTTGTAGAGGATTAGGAGTGGGCCAAGGTTGTCTTTGACGCGGCTGGGAATTCCCGCAGCGGATTCCATCAGAAGTATTGGACTGTTGGCTTGAAGATTCGGAAGACCTTTCGCGGCGAGGTCATCGCTGATCCTCTGAACCCGACTTCGGTCCCCTAGTTTGCGGTAAGCCTCGGCGCGAAGCCACTGCCATTTCGCTGGCGAGAGCATCAGCGGCGAGAAGGATTCGAGGCGATCGGAGGCAATTTGCGGCTCGTTCTGCTCGTAAATAAGCTGACTTGCGGATCGTTCGACCCAAGCATAAGTCGTTGCCCACAGGGCGATTAAGGCGATTATCGCGATGCTTGAAAGGATGCTGACTCGCGAAAGTCCGGGCCGGGGGCAGAAAAGCTTGGAATGTGGTTTCATATCCGGGAGGACTCGATAAAGGAAACCGGCTCGATTGAGATCTTCGGTTTCACGGGAAAAACCTGAGGAAAAGGGTATATAGAGTCGCGAGACTCATGGATTAGACCCGTAAAAGTGGTCGTTGATCCAACTTGGTTGGAAAATATAGCGAAAAGTTGGCTTGAAAGGAAACGATTCGGTGGATAAGCTTTGCACCTTCCATTCCTGCCGGGATGCCTTTAAGGTTCTCGACGGATGGCAAATTTAAATATTTCCCTGTGGTAGTGACCCTTCTGCGGTTGTGAACGAAAATGACGTTAGACAAGAGCCTCAAAGTCCGAGCCGGTGCGATCAAGTCACGGAATGTCATGACCCGTGCTGAACGGATCAAACGCCTTCAAGATCTCGACAAGTGGACCGACGAGTCCATTGTACTCGGGATGGCCAAGGTACGCGTACCGAAGATCTCCTTGAAGAAAAAGAAGAAGGTCAAGAAGGAGGACGAGGCAGACGACAAGAAGAAGAAGAAGAAGTAGCCATCGTTGGTTGGCTAGGAAGCTTCGCCTTCTTCGCCAGTCCGATGCAGACTTCTTTTTCGTGTCGTTTCTCACAGAGATTCAGGCGAGAGCTGTGCAAGCCAGCCTGAATCAAAGTCAGTCTGAATCGAAATCGGTTCAGATCTCTACGAATCAAAAGCGAACCAATGCGGGCTGTCACCAGTCCGCATTTTGCTTTTTATAGAGCCGAATCCTCAACGATTTTGCGATGGGATTTGATCGGCTCTCCTCCTTGTGTGTGGGTGCAAGCCCCGGAGCTTTCATCGGTAGACGGCAATGGTGCGAGTCACAAGTTTTCTTACTGGGCGAGTGCAAGGCGTGGGGATGCGATATGCCGTCCACGATTTATCCAGGCAGTTCGCAGTGCGAGGGTTCGTGCAGAATCTTCAAGATGGTCGAGTGCAGATTGTTGCCGAAGGGGAGCGCGACGAGATCGATCGATTTCTGAGTCGATTGCGAGAAGTTGCTCCGGGGGCGATCCATTCATTGGACAGTTTTGCGAGTACCGCTACGGGAGAGTATTCCCGGTTTGAGATTCGCCGCGAGGAATTTTAAGCCGACAAGCCTCGTCAACTCGACCAGTTTTTATTGGATTGTTAGTTGCCGTTCTTGAGGTTGCGTTTCGTTTGAGGATCGCACGAGTCTTTTGAGTCGATGAGTTTGCGGTAGTGGCGGAAAGCGGCGGGAAGGGAATTGATCAAGTCGGTTCCGAGTGTGCTTGGGGTTCCTAGCTGTTCGTGAGCAATGTCGGCTGCCGATCCGTGGAGGTAGACTCCCAAAACGGCCGCGTCGAAAGGGCTGAGGCCTTGGCAGACCAAGGCGGTGATGATGCCGGTCAAGCAATCTCCAGATCCACCGACCGCAAGACTTGGGTTGCCGGTCGAATTGCGATAGATGCGTGCCCCATCGGTGACCAGTGTCGAATGCGATTTGAGAACGATCACCAATTTTTGGGACTTTGCAAGCTCAATGGAGGCTTGCTGTTGCCCAGCCGGATCCGAGGTAGGGATCTTCGTGAGCCTGGCGAACTCGCCTGGATGAGGTGTAAGTATTCTTGGGAAATTTGTGATCAGCGGCGATTGTATCGCAGCCAGTGCATTCAGAGCGTCGGCATCGAATACGGCGGTGCCGGGCCATTGGCGAAATAGTTCGACTGCTATCGTGTCTTGGCTTGGTTCACGCCCCAAGCCGGGGCCGATGGCCAAGACGCAACCTGGGGAGAATTTCGCAAGGATCTTGCTGAGGTTAGGAGGAGCGAGGAAGCCATTGGGAGTGGTTTCAAGGGGTAGTCCCATCGCGCAAGGGTTCGCTTGCAGGGCCAATTGAAGTGTTGATTGGGGGGCGGCGAGTGTTGTAAGTCCCGCACCGCTGCGAAGTGCAGCGAGGGTCGCGAGGGTAATAGCCCCGGGCATGTGGATAGATCCGCCGACTAGCAACGCGTGACCAAAGTCACCTTTGTGGGAATCGGGCTGGCGTTTCGGGAGGATGGGGAGCGAAGCGACAAGGGATGCCATGGAATGGATTCCGGAGATTTTCAATTGGGAATAAATGGTCGAGCGTAACGTAAAATCCCTTGAGACTCTACACTATATGTCTAAGATCCTCTTGTCGGGCTTCTTCATGTTCACCATCCTCAACGTTGGGAATAACCGTGTCGGATTCAGCGCATTGGAAGGGTAAGGTCGTCCTCGCCGCGATCACTTGGTTGATCCTTTTGGCCATCGGCGCGGTCGCTTGGAAGTTGGTTATAGCTCCTAAGCGAGAGCAGCGGGATCAAGAGCAGGCGCGTCTTAAGGAGAAGGATGCGAAGGCGAAAGCAGACCAAACCCTCGCCGCCACATCGGGGACGAGTCGCTACCGATATGAGCTGAAACTTGGCTTGGATAACTTTTCAGGCTATGCGGTTTTACGAAGCGAAGAGTTTCGCAAGCAGCTTGCGGATCGTGGGATACGGATTCAAGCGGTCGATGACGGTGCGAATTATTCGAAACGCGCAGCGGACTTGCAAAGTGGTGGATTGCAGTTGGCGGCTTTTCCGGCCGATGCACTTCTGAAACAGTTCGCGGATAAAGAATACCCCGCAGCGACAATCGTCGCGATTGTCGACGAGACTCGTGGTGCCGATGCGATGCTCGCTTACAAAAGCAAGTACCCCGATATCGATCAGCTCAATCGAAACAACGTTCGGTTTGTGTTGGTTGGGGACTCTCCAAGTGAAACTCTGGCACGCGTGGTCATGCAAGATTTCGGGCTTGATCAAGTCGGTTCGCAAAACATTATCGCATTGCAATCCCCCGAAGCGTTGATGGAGCGTTACCGAGCGGCAACGCCTCAGACCGACGAAGTCTACGTTACTTGGGAGCCGTACGCTTCGCAGGTGCTCTCGAACGATCAACTGCACGTGCTGGTCGATTCCTCTAGGTTCACGGGATACATCATCGATACGCTGGTCGTCAGCCGTGATTTCTTGCTGAAAAACGGACCGGTAGTCGAATCGATCTTGGAAGCGTACTTCACCGCATTGTACTCATTCCGAGAGGAATCGGATTTGGTGAAATTGTTGTTGGAAGATGCGAAGCAGACTAAGCAAGAGTTGAGCGAGGAGCAAGCCAAGCGGCTTGTGGCTGGGA
>JBJONT010000269.1:0-4480 GCA_046051705.1 Planctomycetota bacterium
TCGTGTTCGTGCGTCCAGCCTTGGGCAGGGTCGACGAGCAGGAGTATCAAATCCGCTTCGCGGGAGGCTTCGATGGCTCTTTCGATCCCTGCTTGTTCGATCCCATCTTGTGTTTGTCGAACGCCTGCGGAATCGAGTAGTCGAACTGGCCAGCCACCAATACTTGATTCCTCTGCAAGTAGGTCGCGAGTCGTACCAGCTTGTTCATGGACGATTGCACGTTGATAGCCCAGGAGTCGGTTTAGCAAGCTGCTTTTGCCAACGTTGGGTGGTCCGAATAGCAACACTGTAAAGGGACTAGTTAAGTGAGAGCCGAGTGATTCCCAACGCTGCAACGCTTGAAGCTCACGTTTCGCGTCGGACCACTTGCATTGTTCGATGAGCGAATCGATTCGTTGGAATGCATTCGACAGAGCACCATTGTATTGATCGAGCAGGATTCGCGTGGTCTTCAGGGTCTTCGCTTGCAGGAGGGCATGCGTCGCTTGGGCGCGAGTCTCATCGGTGATATGTTTGCTTAGCCATTGCGAAGTTGATTGAACGATGAACCCCTTTTGTTTAAGGGAATCAAGGATGCAGGAGGCGGCAAGAGATCCGCCGTGGCAATGGATTTCGGCGCGTTGTGGAGCGGTCTTGCAGACGACCACCGACTCGCTTGCTTGTTGTGAGTTTGCAATTGGTGAGGTTGCAAGGTTTCCGTAGCGGATTGCGTTCAGGGATAGTTGTTGTGAGCCGTTTGCAGGGGTCCAGTTTTCGGAAAGCCAAGGATCGACCAGTGGGCCTTGGATTTCAATGACTGCGATGGCCGCAGGGAGATCCCCCGTGAGTTTCGTTGCAACGGACTCCGAAGCGGAGGGAAGGACAAACGGAGTTGCCATCGTTAGATTTACTTTCCGAGACTTTCGAGCATTTCAAGTGCGCGAGGTTCGAAGCGATCGAACCAAGTTGGATCGAGTATACAGTCGCTATCTTCTTGAGCACCCCCGACATTTTTAAGTTGTTCTGGTGTAGGGCAATAGTAAATGTATCCATTCGTATAACCGGAAACGAAGACCGTTGGGAAATCGGGATTGCGTTGTTTCATGAGCGATTGGATTTGAAGTCCGACGGGTACCGTCAGTTCGCCTGGAAAAGTGAGGAGTCGGAAGTCGCCGATACGAATGGCGCAGAGTTGCGTATCGATAGTCCGTTTTGTTGCGGTTGTGTTCTCAAGTTGATGCTGTTTGAGCAACGCCAAGTTGGTTTGCAATCGCGTGAGGGCTTCCATGGTATGGATATTTGCCGTGTAGGCTTGGAGGTTGCGTTTGTTCACGGAGTCCATTCGTCGTAAATCTTCGGTTCCACGTTGGGATTCCGAGAGGTATGCATGGGAAGAGTAACCTGGGAACTGAGGGTCGAGTTGGTGTTTGAGAACAAGTGGCAGGTATGTTTTGAGGTTTAGGCTGGTGCCTTGAAGTCCATTGAGGAGCCGCTCGCGTTCAGTTTCCAAGGCGGAGATGTGCGGGGCGAGATTTGCGCGCGGGAGTTCGAGTTGCGAGGAGTTGAATGCGATGGGCGCGTGTTCCTTTGTTTCGATCTTGCGAACCGCGTGAAGGGTGCTCATACCGAGCGTTTGGCCGTGCCATCGGGCATCGCGAGGGTGGTCGACATCCTTGTACCATCGCGGGTTGATATCCCCGCCGCAGCCTTGGAAGAAGATCGCCAAGCAATCGTTTCCGAGTGATTCTTCGAGGACTTCGGAAGAGAATCCGATGATGTCAGCGGTGTTTCCGCCGTTTGCGACCCCTTGGATTGGGTGGCAAGCGAACTGGTAGAGGACGGCGAGTGGGGAGCCATCGAGACGGTCGAAGCGAACGCAAGCGATTTTCGGGTCGATAGGTCCCACACCCGCGACTTGGTCGTCCGGCGGTAGGGAGTAAGCGTGTCGCATGTCGATTTCGCCGCCATCTTTCATGCGAAGACGTCGATTTTCCATGATGCGGTCTTCGTGTCCTATAGCAGGTCCGACGCGGACGGGTTGCAGGCGGCTTTTGGCGATGCGGATCGCATCTACGGTCCGATCCGCTACGTCTGCGCAAACGACTCCGTGGCAGTGGCTTGCATTGATCACAATTTGCGAGCCTGGGATATCGAGTTCTTTTTCGGAGCGCAGTCGAACAGTGGGAAGGTAGTCGTTTTTGATGTGTCCGATTTCACCGACGGCAACAGCATCGACGCTTATTAGTACGCATTGGGTCGAATCGGATTGCAACACGAGAACTTTCGCGTAGAGCGGATCATTGACGGGGCCTGCTGTATGGTCCGTGATGTCGATCTTAGCGGTACCGGCCAGGATCGCCGGTTGGGCTTGAGTGGGAGTTTCGGCGAGAAGTGCAAGTGCGGGTAGGAAGGCGCATACGGGTACGAATACGGATGCGAGAGAGTTCATACGGATCATGATGGGGAGTCGGGTTTGGGTGTTCGGGGGATCATCCAAGCGCTTGGATGTTGAGTGAAGCCGATATGGGGGTAGTATTCTTGTGCGGCTGGGGCTGCAAGGAGGATCAAGTTCGTGTGCAGGCCGGCGGTGCGATGGGTATGGTCGATGAGGGCTTTGCCGATCCCTTGGCGTTGGTAGGATTCGTCGACGGCGAGGTCCGATAGGTAAGTACAATAGTGGTAGTCCGTGATTGCTCGTGAGATGCCGACCAGCAAGCCCGATTGGGTTCGGGCGGTGATCAGGACGTCGGCGTGTGCGAGCATTCCGGCGATGGTTTTTGGTTCGTTGACGGGTCGTCGATTGCCGAGGGTCGAGCGGCGTAGGCAATCCAGGAACTCGTCGGGGGACAAACCGGGCTCATTTTGGTAGTGAATCATAGGTTAGGGGCTGTTTAAGCCTTGCCGATCGCGAATTGTGCGACTAAAAACGGTCGGAGACTTATCTAAGGAAACGATGGATTACCAATGATATTTTGGAAAAAGAAGAAGCCGGCGGCGGAGAGTGAAGCGTCGAGTATACCAAAGGGGCAAACCCCAGTGGGCGGGCTTGCGCCTAGTAATGTCGACGGGCTTGCGCAGGGTGAATCCAGTGATTCGAGCAAAGCGGGTTCAGCGAGTGGTGCGGCTGTTCAAGGGGCTGCGGAACGCGGGGTTGTTGGGCAACCAGGGGCAGCCGATCAAGGTACTACAAATGTAGGTTGGTTTCGCAGAGCGTTGCAGAAGACCACTACATTGTTTCGGACCGACATCCGGGACTTGTGGAAGTCCGATGCGGATGGTGAGTTGGTCGACAATGCGTTTCTTGACAAGCTGTATGCGATATTGATTCGCACGGACATGGGGCCGAGTATGGCGACTCGGATTCGCGATGACATTTCGGATCAGTATCGAGCGCGTCGCGTGCGTGAAGAAGAAGTGTTAGGGGTGATTCGAGCGCGGGTAGCGCAGAGTTTGAAGGATCGGGGTGGGAGTCTTCAGATGTCGGCGAGCAAGCCGACGGTTATTTTGGTTGTTGGGGTCAATGGATCTGGCAAGACGACATCGATTGCGAAGTTAGCTTATCGATTGCATCGGAGTGGGAAGCGGGTGTTGTTAGCGGCGGGAGATACGTTCCGAGCGGCGGCGGTCGAGCAATTGAAGGTTTGGTCGGAGCGTATCGGTTGCGAGATTGTGATGGGTGAGCAGGGAGTCGATCCTGCTTCGGTGGCTTTTAAGGCGATGCACCGGGCGGTGGCTGAGGGGTTTGATGTTTGCATTGTCGATACGGCTGGGAGATTGCAAACACAAAGTCATTTGATGCAGCAATTGGAGAAGGTCAAGCGGGTGATTCAAAAGCACGTAGAGTCTGCGCCGCATGAAGTGTTGTTGGTATTGGATTCCACGGCAGGTCAGAATGCGATAAGTCAAGCGAAGGGTTTTTCGGAGGCGGCGGGCTGCACCGGCATTGTGTTGTCGAAGTTGGATGGGACGGCCAAGGGGGGCGTGATCATACCGATTGCCGAGCAGTTTGGATTACCGGTAAAGTTTATCGGTGTTGGAGAACAGTTGGATGACTTGCAAGAGTTCTCCGCAGATGACTTTGTAGCAGCCTTGTTTACTTCTGCTTAGTCGCAACCTCTGTTTGGTATTTAAAGATCTTGCAGAGCGAGAGCATTGTCGAAGCCGAGAGTACGGCGGGAGTAAGGAGAGCAAAATGAAGGGGGCGCAAGAGGCATATTCGTCGAAGGTTGGGGAGCTAGAGGCTGTGGTCTCTCGGGGCGAGGAGTTGTCGAAGAAGCTTAGTCGCGGCAGGTTGGCCACGGCATTACCGGGGCTTGTGTTGCTCATCGTGGGATTTAGTGAGCCGCAGTTACCTTCACTTATTTGGCAGTTCGGCGCGTTGTTGATGGTAGCCTTTTTAGGCTTAGCAACATGGCAAGAGAATCTGCGGAGTCGGATTGATTGGAGTGTGCAGCAGTTAGGTTTTTACCGCAGGATGCTTGCGCGGTGCACTCGGAGTTGG
>JBJONT010000270.1:0-3539 GCA_046051705.1 Planctomycetota bacterium
AAAATCACACAATGGTGCATGCCGAGAGCGAAGCTCAGCGTTGTTTGGTAACTGATCAGGTAGCCCCGACGTATGCGTCAATAAATGGCCAATCGTGATTCGATCAAAAACTTCTACAGGAAAATCTGGAAGATACTTGCGTATCGAATCTTCGATCGAAAGCCCAGACTCGTCGAACAATGAGACCATCGCAGCGATGACGATTGGCTTGGTGATCGAACCGAGCAAGTAGGATGGAACCTTGGCAACTCCTGCTTTCACTTGCGATTGAGCTAGACTATCCGCAATCCCGAAATCACCTTTGCAGGTCAAATCACCTTGTCGAAAGCAAAACGACGCTGCCGACAGAGTCCCACGTTCGATGGCGAGCTCAAGAAGTTCAGTTGCCTTCGTAGAGCAAGACTCCAAGCCATCATCTGCCACTCGATCGTTATGCATGTCGTTCTTTCTCTAAGTCAGAAGATTTGGAATTTTCTAAAAACCGAACTCAGCACAATCTCGAATTTAACAGCCCGTAACCCAAAAAAGACTCTGATTGTATCGTTCCTACTGCCCTCGATGCCCACAAACCCCCACCCAGAGGGGATGGACAGGTGTTCAAATAATCAGGTTCGTACGAGAATTCCTTGAAAAATCGGTTTATACTGAGCGAACTCCGTTGGTAAACGCGAATCGGCATTACCCAGGTTGATGGTGCGATCACCCTTTTATTTTTTCATTTCATAGGGTCTATCGCAGTTCTAATCTTTCACGAAACAAGGCTTCATTGAGCATGGCGAAGAGTAATCGTAAATCGGCGAATCGTGTTTATAAGGTTGAACGACTGGAGTTGCGAGCACTCTTAGCTGGCGATGTTGTCTGGAACAACAGTAACTGGGATGCAAGCGCGGGATATGAAGTTCCCGTAAAACAAGCGGACACTTATTATCTCGCTGATGGCAAGCCGCAGGGACTTAACGTCTCCGAAAGTAAACTCGTCATTGGATTGACCGACCCGGAAACGGCTTTGCCTGACTTCTTAAGCGTCGACTACGGAATGGGTGGCCGTGCAAACGTCTATCAAACAACCCAACCCTTAACGCCTGAACTTCTTGCAAACATAGAAGCGATCCCTGGAGTCGCTTATACAGCGCCGGTTTACATCGGAGTAGGATCGAGCGGAGAAGCCGCTTTGCTTGATGAGTTTATCGTCGATCTGAAGGATGGTACAAAGGCGGAAGAATTCTTTGGAAGACTGCCAGAAGTGGCGAGTTATCGACCGATCGCAGGTAGCAGCGATCAGTTCGTAGGACAGTTCACTGGAATTTTCGGACGCAAAGCCCTGGAGCGAGCCAACTCACTCTCAGCGAGCGAATTAGTCGATTGGACCGCCCCCAACTTTTATCAGAACTGGCAGAAGTTCTATATTCCTAACGATCCAAGAATTGGCTTCCAATGGCACTTGCGTAACATTGGGCAGTCGGGTGGAGTCAATGATGCGGACTCCGATGTAACCGAAGCTTGGGATATCAACCGAGGCGGTTCGCAAAACATTATTGTTGCGGTGATCGACGATGGCGTGCAATCGACCCACCCGGACTTGAACGTATGGACCAATCCCGGTGAGATCGCTGGAGACAACATCGATAACGACGGTAACGGCTGGATAGACGATATCCACGGCTGGAACTTTGTTTTTGACACGAATCAATCTGAACCTCAAGGGAGCGATGCGCACGGGACGGCAGTCGGCGGTGTTGCCGCGGCCCGGGGTGATAACGCCCAAGGCGTAGCCGGAGCCGCTTACAACTCGCAATTGATTTCGATCAAGATGTTTGACGGCAACAGCGTTGCCAGTGATGCGAACATCGCATCTGCATTGCGATACGCAGGTGGTCTAAATCGAACCGGTAATGGCACCTGGAAAGCCGGTGATGTTGTTAACAACTCTTGGGGTGGTGGACTCGAGTCGGCTGCAATCAACACAGCACTTGTCGCCGGAACAACCGCCGGTCGAAATGGAATCGGCGCAACCTATCTATTCGCTACTGGCAATGGGTTTGCATCCTCTGTCAGCCAACCTGCAGCCCAAGCTGCAAATATTCCAGGCGTTATAGCTGTCGGGGCGACGAACAATCGCGGAACGCGATCCGACTACAGCAACTACGGATCGGCCGTCGATTTCGTTACGCCAAGTGATGACTCACGCAATGGATATCTAGCGATCGACACGACTGACCGTACAGGTGCCGACGGATATGAAGCTGGGGACTATACTGGAAACGGCACTGGTGCGTCGGGCGGCTCCGGATTCGGTGGAACCTCTTCCGCGACACCACTTGCGACCGGCATCGCAGCCTTGGCATTAGCCCAAGCCGAGTCATTGGGGATTAACGTTAGCCCGACCGATTTCCGATCGATGATGCGCAACAACACCGATTTGATCGGTGGCGCGACCTACAGCATCACCACCGGTAAAAACATCGAGTACGGGTATGGTCGGCTCAACGCGCAATCGCTCCTGAATGGTATCGGTAAAGCCGAGATTTCAGTCGTCAATACCACTCAAGAGCTTAATTCAGGTGCGACGGTCGCGCTTGGTACAGCCCTTTCCGGCCAGTATGTCGAAACCGTTGTTCGAATCCGAAATCAAGGAACCGAAGACCTAGTTATCGACTCGATCAATGCTCCCGCTGGGTTCTCGGTACCTAGCTTCCGACCATCGACCTTGGGAATTGGCCAAGTCTTGCTGCTGACGATTCGTTTTAATCCCAACGCCCCTGGCAACTACTTTGGGAATCTCTTCATCAACAGCAACGACGCCAACGAATCCGCATTCCGATTGCGATTAACCGGTTCCTCGACGGCTCCTCGCATTGGCGGAACCGCTTTCGAAGATTTTGACGGCAATGGGCTCTTCGAAGCCGACGAGCGAGGTGTACCAGGCGGTGGTGGGTACGCTTACCTTGATCTCAACAACAACGGATCCTTCGATGCGGGAGATACCCCATCGACACTATCAGCCGAAGGTTTTTATTCCTTTGATCCAGTTGCAGATGGCACCTACACGGTACGTATGGACCTTCCCGGTTGGACTAGAACATCCATCGCGGATTCCTACACCGTCACCCTTGCGAGCAACGCTGACTATTCTATTGGAAACGATTTTGGCTTCGGCAAAAACGACCGGTTCTATCCTTTCGTCATCGAAGACCTCGATGGAGACGGAGCTCTCAATGGCCAAGACTTGCCCCTGCCGGATTTCCTCATCAGTGCCGGAACAGGGACTTTCACGTATTCAAACGACGTTCCGGTCGATATTCCTGACTCGGATGGATTTAATTCTGGAATCGCAAGGTCCGCAATCAATGTTGGATCTTCCGGCCCATTCATTTTGGACTTGAATGTGACCGTCAACTTAATCCACACTTGGGTTAGCGACCTTACAATCAACCTGATCGCTCCGGACGGGACAATCATTACCCTGGCCGATTCCGTTGGCCTTGATGGCGACAATTTCATCGGAACAATTTTCGACGATGAAGCTGCTATTGGAATCG
>JBJONT010000271.1:0-22995 GCA_046051705.1 Planctomycetota bacterium
CTACGCGGTTCAGAATCTGGATCTTCGCCGAGACGAATACTGAACGGTTCGAAGCACACCTTCCGTTTTGAAGTCGCTCTCTAAACCGCTTCTAAGTTGACTTGCCAATAGCCATTGGGTGTTTTAACGCTGCGCAACGCACAGCCGAAGACTTGGGATAGCAACCGCGACTCCATCGCTTGGCTTGTCGGTCCATCAAACGCTACTCTTCCTTTTTCCAATAACACGGTGCGTTTGATACAAGGCAGGATCTCGTGCATGTGGTGAGTGACGAGGATCAAGGTAGTTCCGGATTGAGCGATCCGATGCAGATCGTCCAACAACTGGTACTGCGCTCGGAGATCTAAGCCCGACGTCGGTTCATCTAACACCAACGCTTCGGGGCGATGCACGATGGCTCGTGCGAGGAGTGTGCGTCGCCGTTCGCCGGTGGACATGTGTGCCAGTGGGCGCCGTGCAAGATGCGTCATCTGCATCCGTTCCAAAGCGTCAGTTGCTGCTTCTCGCATCGATGTGGTGATGTGTTCGGGATCTGGTTCAAGTTCAGAGGAAAAGAAGCCGGTGAGCACCGCAAGTTCCGCTGTGAGTTTGCCACTGCGACCCGAGAGAAAGTGCTGATCGACTTCGCTGCTGACAAACCCAAGCCGCGTACGAAGGTCCCAAACGTTCCATTCCGACTCCCCAAAAATCCGAACCGAACCCTGCTTCGAATCGACGAACGACGGGTAAATGCGCCGCATGAGTAACTTCAACAACGTCGACTTTCCAGATCCGTTGGGCCCAAGCAATGCAGTGTGCTGCCCCAAGGAAATCGATACCGAAAGCTGATCGAGAATGGTTGTGCTTCCCCGCACCACGCTGACATCGGTGACTTCAAGGATCGCAGAGGTTTCGGCGGGCTCGAGCGACGTGCTCGAAGGTTGGGGTTCGGTTCTGTTGCGATCAGTCATAATGCGGCTTGGGTTGATGGTGGATCTAAAGCGACGAGTGCCGTCTGAGACTTTTGGGGGGGCAGACGACTGGGGGTTCAGTTGGAAAGTCTAGGACGATTTTGACGGATTTCGGGAGTTCTCAAAGGGGAGGCAAGCTTTAAAACGTTGCGCGATAGCCGCGACCCAACGATGGGATTATCTTACAATTGGCTTGTTTTGAAGGTGGCTGAACTACCCAGTGTGCTATCTTTCAGGACAGATTCACTCCCAAGGTAATCAAAACTTTTCTGCGACGGCTCCATGGGCGGGTATGGCATGAGTAAAGATCCTTCTGAACACCAACCCTCACCCAATCGCGCTGTACCCAACCCGGCTGTGCCGAAATCTCCCAAGCAAGAGTCCTTGGGACATGCCGAGAAGGTTGTCGGCGAGACACGTGCCTTCTCTGAGGAAGAGCAACGCGAGTTGCGCAGTGAATCTCCCGACGATTTTGATTTTGCTCTTCAGAGTGATTTTCAGTCTCCGGCACTCCCCGAGCGTCGCAATCCTATCCTTGGCGAATACGTGATCCTTGATCGGCTCGGTGCAGGTGGGATGGGGCAAGTCTATCGCGCTCGGCATCGAACTATGGATCGGGAGGTTGCGGTAAAGATCCTGCCAAAGCGGCTTTCTTCGGACCCGTTGGCTGTCGAACGATTCTACGCCGAAGTTAGAGCTCAGGGACGCTTGATGCATCCGAATATCGTGACGGCTTTCGATGCAGGGTGCCATCGCACACGCTCGAACACGGTGCACTATCTGGTGATGGAACTCGTGCATGGAGAATCTTTGTCGCAGCGTCTGGCAGTACAAGGTCCGATGTCTGCATCGGATGCATTAAATGTGCTTAAGCAAGCTGCTACGGCACTGGAATATGCCCATGGTTTGGGGATCGTCCATCGGGACATCAAGCCGGGTAATATGATGCTCACACCTCAAGGTGTCCTCAAAATACTCGACTTTGGATTGGCGGTATTTCGCGATGTGGGCGGTATGTCCGATGGCACGAAGAACCAGTTGATCGGTACCGTTGAGTACATGTCTCCGGAACAAATCAATACACCCGAGCTTGTCGACCATCGCACCGACCTGTACTCTCTCGGTGCAACCTTTTTTTATCTGCTTACCGGTCGCCCTATGTTCACGGGCGAAGCCGTTCAGACTGCGTTAGCGCAACTCAACCGTACTCCCCCTGCTTTGTACGAGGTCCGAAGCGATCTGGATTTGCGATTCGATTCGGTCTTCCAATCGTTGATCGCTAAAGATGTCGTCGAACGATGCCCTTCCGCTCATGACTTGCTCGAAAAACTATACGAGTTGCGGCTCATCGAACGGCCCGGTGTTGCGATCACGGGCAAAGAAGCTGGATCGCGATTGGGGCAAACGACACGAGACCGTCCTACAAGCATGGGGCGCGGGACGTCTTCATCCTTGAAATCTTTTGCACCGATCGGTATCGACTTGGGCATGATTCATTCGCGATGCAGCTACGTCAACAATGAGTTCAAAATAGAGCAAGTCCATTTAGATGGTGACCTGCATGAATTGCGAAACATGCTCTACAGCGATGATGAACATATCGCCTTCGGATCCAATGCTGCTCTTAAACGAGTGCAACACCCAGAGCAGATTTTCTACGGCATTCAACGATGGTACGGACTACCTCTACTTGAGAGAACCTTTGGTGGTAGACGTGTACCCCCAGAAGTCCTCGTCGGAGCGATTCTACGTCAAATCCTCGATGGTACTCGTCGCAAATACCCGAGCGCTTCACACGCAGTGGTCACTATTCCCGGATGCTATGACCAGTTGCATCGTATCAGTACTAAGACGGCATGTAGTATCGCCGGCCTTGAAGTTCTTCAACTGCTCGATAAGCCCCTGGCTGCGGCGTTGGCACACGTCGAGATTGAATCGCGACTTGCTCAAGCTCGCGGCGAAGACGAATATCGCAAATGGATGCTTGTCGTGATGCTCAGCGGTAGCGCTTGTGAAGCTGCCGTTGTACAAGCGAGCCAAACCCGGGTGAAGACTCTCTCGCTCGTCGGTGACTGGAGGCGTGGCACCGTCCGATGGCATGACGTTGCAACGAAACGGCTGGCAAGCATCATCGAAAAAAACTACGGAGTCAGCGCCCGTGAGAACCTTGCGCTCGCCTCCCAATTGCAGCGCACGATGGAACGAGCGTTCGAACGACTTCGCCACGCCCAAAAAGTCCCTTTTGTGGTCGAATTCAATCAGAAAACCTATGAGGCGAGCATCGAACGCGAAAAGGTCGGTCAGTGGGTCGATGATCTTGAAAACGATTGCGAGATCTTTGCAAAAGAAGCAATCGCTAGAGCGAACGTCGACCCGAGCGAATTGGAGACTCTTATCCTTATCGGGGATATCCGATGGTTGCCGAAACTACAGCAAAGCATCACCAAGCATCTGCGCCCGGATATTAAAATCGTTCCGTTCGGGTCCGCCGATTTGGCGCGCGGTGCGGCCATCCAGTCCCGGCACCTGATGCCACCCCTCGACCCCAAAAATCCGATCGCCATCGGTGCATCTTCCTATGACCTTGGAATGATCGTCCAAGAGCAAGACGGCAACGTCCATCCACCGAAAGTCTTGATCCCAAAAGACTCACCCAACGGTTCTCAGCTAAGCCGTACTCTACGCTTTACCAAAGAAGGAAAGCGACAGCCTACACTGCAGTTGATTGAAGGTACCCGATTCGGCAATATGACTTGGAACCGTCTCGGCAAATTACCTTTGCAAACCTGTTTCGAAGGTCGGACAGAAGCTGACCCGTTGCAACTTTCAGTGGAAACCGATTCAAGTGGTCTGCTTACCACCTCGCTGACTTGGCTCGCAGGGAATAAGCAACTGGTCGCCGCACCGCTAGAAGTCCCGATGATGGATGCGATTTCGATGCGTCAATGGAAGGACTGGCTAGACTCGATCATGCTCTGCAATATCACCGAACGAAAAGAATCGGAATAAATCCCGTCTGGATTTCACCCCGCCGTTGAATTTCGAGGGAATCCATCGCTATGGGAGCAGGGATGATTTTTCGCTATCATGCTTGAATACAACACAACTCGGTCTCTAGACCTTCCACAGAACTAACCAAAAACATCCACCAGAAACAGGGAGTCTCAACGCATGGCAGAAGTAGTCGATATTCGGTACGGAAAACATGAATTGCATGTGCGGCTCCCCAAAGGTTGCGAACCAGTGATCGTTCGCAAACCTCCGATGCCACTTCTGGAAAACCCTCCAGAGGAAATCACCAAAGCCCTACGCAACGGAGTCGGTACGCCGAATTTGCAACACGTTGCGAAGGATGCTCGCCGCGTCTGTATCGTTATCTGCGACATCACTCGACCTGTCCCCAACGGCCCGATCTTGCGATCGCTGATCTCTGAACTAAACGATGCCGGAGTTCGCAATGATCAAATCACGATTTTGATCGCTACAGGTTTGCATCGCCCGAATCTTGGAAACGAAATGCTCGAAGTCATCGGTGACCAATGGGTCTACGATCATATCCGTTGCGAAAATCACTACGCTCGCGATGCAGCTTGGATGGTCGACCTCGGACACACTCCAAGCGACCGGATCCCGGTGATCCTCAATCGCCACCTTGTCGATGCAGATCTTCGTATCGTCATCGGTTTGGTCGAGCCCCACTTCATGGCAGGCTATTCCGGAGGCCGAAAAGTTGTCGCCCCCGGGGTCGCAGGGGAAGAGACCATTCGGACATTCCATAATCACCAATTCATGTCCGACCCTCTCGCTTGCAATACCAACCTCGTCGGTAATCCGCTGCACCGAGGACAATTGGAAATCCTCAACATCCTCGGACCAACCTACGCTATCAACACGATTATCGATGAAGCTCGCCAGATGAGTTTCGTTAACTTCGGTGAGTGTGTCGCCAGCCACCTTGCTTGCGTTGATTTCGTTCGCGAGTACGCCGAAGTTCCCTTCGATCGCAAGTTCGCAACGCTTGTCACCAGCGCCGCAGGTTACCCACTAGACAAAACGTATTACCAGACGGTCAAAGGTATGGTCGCCCCGCTTCAGATCCTTGCCGATGGCGGTCACATGATCATCGCCAGTCGCTGCGAAGAAGGGATCGGTTCGCATGAATACCGAGAATCCCAAGCTAGGCTCAAGTCCATGGGAGCCGAAGGGTTCTTGAATCGAATTCGGCAAATGCCTCAAGCTGACATCGACGGATGGCAGACGCATATGCTGCTGCGTCCCCTCGACATCGGACGTGTCTCCCTCTTCAGCGAAGGTATTCAAGGGGCAGATCGCGAATTGACTTGTGTCGAAATGATCGACTCAATCGAAACCGCAATCGAACAAAGTGTGGCTTCTTCTGCCGATCGCTCGATTGCGGTGATCCCCGAAGGGCCTTACGTGATACCTGTGTATCGGCCCTAAAGTTCGATGTAAATCTTAACTACCAACCACTTCCTTACACAGCATCTTCGCGTGGGATGCTGTAAGGTGCTCGGTATTCGCGAGTCAACCAGTGGTTCGGTGCATCAGGTCCCTTGAACGTCTCGGAGACAGGATCAAGCCCCAGGGGTTGTCCCATCCAAATCGAGTAATCGCTTACCGAGTTCTCGGTCAAGTGCGCTGCGGTTCGGTCCCAAGTTTCAGAGATCGATGCGTCCGCACCTTGCGACTTGAGCGCACCGGCGACTTCCGCTCCTGCAATTTCCTTGCCCAATCGCAAGGAGATATTCCCCAAGTGGCATAGCGCACTCGAGTAGTGGCCTTGTTCAATGTCCGCATTGAGAGTCTTGTAATCTCGGTTGCGCATCGCATCGGTGAAATTCTTGTAGTGACGATCATCCCCGCCACCGTTGAACTGCTTGATCGGTTTGCCATCAAGATCAAACGCGGTTCCACTTGCGTACGAAGTCATCACAACATAACCCTTCGTACCTTCAACGATGATCCCAACCATCGAGCCTTTGTACTCTTTGGTTGGCAACCCGCGTACCTCGAAAATCAACTTGCGTTGCCCATAGTCATGAACGACGACTTGCGTGTTGGCTGTCTCACCTGCATCGCTATAGCCCAGCCGCCCACCGAATGACCATACTCGATCGCTCAGTCGATCTTCTCCAAGCGCCCAGCGGCACAAATCCATTTGATGGATTCCTTGGTTGCCCAAGTCCCCGTTTCCGTATTCCCATTGCCAGTGCCAGTCGTAGTGAAATCGCTTGCGAGTCAAAGGCAAGATTTGCGCTGGACCTGACCACAGATCGTAGTCGACTTCCTTCGGAACTTCGTAGTTGCCACGTGGGCCAATCGAATCCCGACGCTTGTAACACAATCCACGCGAGATCTGCACATCGCCGATTCCCCCTTGATGGATAAACTCCATCGCTTGACGCATCCCAGGGTTCGATCGGCTCTGCGTACCGGTTTGCACCATCCGCCCGTGCTTGCGGGCTGCTTGCACAACTCGGCGTCCTTCAAGCACATTGTGGGAGACAGGCTTTTCGACATACACGTCCTTGCCCGCTTGAATCGCCCAGATCGCTCCAAGGGAATGCCAGTGATTCGGCGTCGCGATGCTCACTGCCTGAATCGACTTGTCTTCTAATAACTTGCGAATGTCTTTGACCCAAACGGGTTTGCGTCCACCTTGCTTCTCGGCCGCGGACTCGCAGCTTCGCTGACCAGCCTTCTCGTCGCAATCGCAGATGTGCGTAACGACGGTACCCGGTTTCCCTGCAAACCCATCGATGTGGGACTGACCACGGCCACCAGCCCCGACGACCGCAACCTCGATCGTATCATTCGGGCCAATCGATGGTGGCTGTTGTGCTGGCTGGTTAGCTTCCGCACGGCGAGCTTGTAAGGCCAGTGCCGCTGCCGTTGTCATCATCGATTGCTCTAAGAAATGTCGTCTTGAAACCGAACGCATGGGCCGTTTCTCCTGCTTCAATGAAATAGCTGGAATGTGTGTGGGGTAAATAAAGGGTCTGTTATTGTAAAGGATATAAAGCCGCAATGCACCGCAATAAACTTGGGCTTAAGCGAAAAAAATAACCGGTAAGCACTCGTCATGCAGTGGTGTTCGAAAAGTGTCGGATCAGAAGATATGCGGGTTGCTCAATACTAGAAACCCTCTTTAATCGCCAATCCCTAACCACCGCGCTGCGTTCCCTACAAACAACTTCTGATAACGATCCGGCGTCCAATCAAACACCGATTCGCACCGCCGTCGCATCACCCCAAGCGTCGCGCCTGACCCTACGAAATGCGTCCCATCCTCACTTCGAGGTACTCCATCATCTCCGACCGCAACCACGCGATCTCCAAGTCGATGCAGCCCGGGGGGCAGCCCTGCCGCGCTGATAGCATCCGAAACAATCGCTACACGGTCTTCGCCAAAACAATCGATCCACAAATCAAGCAACCACCATGGCAAGTGAAATCCATCGGCGATCAATGTTGCTTGCAACTCCCTGTGCTGAGACAAAAACCGATGCAAGATGTTCTCGTGCCGAGGTAAAGTTGGGGGACAAGCATTCCCGAGATGGGTGATCCATCCAAGCCCATGATCGATAGAACACTTCAACTGGTCGAGACTTGCGTTGGTGTGTCCAGCAGCGACCCGAATATTGCGATCGACTAAATACTTGACCCCGTCACCTTTAGGGTCGCACTCAGGAGCTAATGTAACCCATCGCAGCGATCCTTCCGCAGCATCTACAAGTCGTTTCAGGAGATCCAATTCGAGTGCACGCGCATGCTCTCTTGGATGTGCTCCGACATAACCGGGCTCGCAAGAAAGAAATGGGCCTTCAAGATGAATGCCGACCGCATAAGCCAACGAGTCGGATGGCGATTGCTCCGCGCATCTGTGCGCTAGATTCCGCAACTTCAACTCCAACGCGTCGATCGAATCGGTGATCAACGTTGGCAAGAAGTAGGCTGTCGCATCGTTGGTCAATGCACTGCGAGCAAGCGACCAGGCTTCTTGCGATAGCTCGCTTTGATTGAAGTCCACACCGAAGAGTCCGTTGATTTGAAGATCAACGAACCCTTCTCTCGTGGAGGTTCGATTACTCATCAAACCTAAGCTTGCCAAACATTGCCGAAGATGTCATCGACGAGTTCATCGACGGTGTCGTCTTCTTCATCTTCCGCAGCATAACCAGCTAAGAGCGAATCGATGTTCGATACTTGCTCTTGGCTCATCGCACTGACGGAGGATGGAGCTTGACCCATCCAGTTGCTTACGCCGAGGAACGGCACATCGACATAATTGCTCGATGATCGGGTGGTCATTTCGATGGCTGGTGCTGCTGATCCTTCGCCTTCGCCACCGGAACCGACATTCAAGTGGTTTACAACCCAGAGGATATCGAGTGGAGACAAGAATCCGTCTTCGTTCACGTCGACGAAGAACTTGTCACCGGCACCTTCACCTTCACCGCCAGAGCCGAGGTTTCCGCCACCGGTCGTGTTGACCATGTTGACCAAGATCAACGCATCGATCGGTGAGACGAATCCGTCGTTGTTGACGTCGAATCGGTTCATCGGGTTCGTGTTGCCTTCGCCACCGCCGGTTCCAGAACCACCGGTGATTACCAATTCCGCTGGAATGTAGCTGATTTGGTTGTAAGGAACCTTGTTCCGTGTATCGCTGTAGAGCAACGAGTCATGGAATGGGCTGATATCTGCTGGGTCCGCAACGAACTTCGCTACACCCGGGGTGTTGGCAGTCATTCGGATTGCGAACTGAAGGAGTTCCGATGTTCCCAAAGGAGCCGAGGAATCTTGGAACGAACCGACTTCGTTGATCAATCCAGGGATTCGAATATCACCCGACTTGCCGTTGCTGTAACCGTTCGCTCCACCAGCGAATTCGATGGAGAATCCAAGTCCAGTTTGCGAAGTCTGAACACCGACGAGTTTGCTGTCGTAGAGGATGTCTTGATAAGCCGCGAACACGCCACTGAGCGATGTAGCTGGTCGTAGATCTTGAACATAACCACGAAGTTCAAACTGGCTTCCAACTGGAACCGATGTGATCGGTTGTCCAGCGAGGTTGAACGCCTTGAGCTGAATCTTCATCTTGTCATCAGCACTGGTGTCTCCAACCTTGAGCGTCACCGTCGCTGTCGAGGAGAACCCTCGGGTATCAGCGATGGTATACGTGAATTGGTCCGAGAAACCTAGCGATGTGGTGAACGGTACGAATCGAATTCGATCGTCCGAAGTATTCGTTGTTCCGCGATTGTCGATGGAGACAACCCCGTTGTTCGGTTGCGTGACCGAGGTGATACGAAGCGGGCCCGAAGTCCCGACGATATCGTTAGCCAACACATCGATAAAAGAAGTCGAGTTGAGCAACAGTTCAGCCGTGCTGTCATCGACTGCGAATGGCAATTCGGTACCACGCGGAACGACTTCGATCGACGATCGCAAGTATCGGACTTGCTCGGTCGGTACTGGAGCGTTCGGCGGGTTGTACAGAACCACATCGGTGTTTGGTGAATCGTTTGCTGGATCGCCGACGAACTCAGCAAGCCCTGCCGATCGGGCGGTGAAGGTCAAGACCGTCATCAGCGTTGGGTTCGCAAAATCAAACGGAGGTTTCTGTGCTCCGGTGAAAGCTCCAAGCGACTGGATCACGCCAGGAACAGATGCTGTTCCCGAAACACCACTGCTGTAAGGAGCAACTGGGCTGTTCGCGAAATCAAGTGTTGTATTTGGACCTGGGCTCGATGGAAGAACCAAGTTCGAGCTGTAGAGAAGATCCAAGTAAGCTGCGTATACACCTGGGTTTTGTACCGAGGTCGGAGGCGTTTGCAACGCTCCACGCTCTGGTCGCAAATCGTAGTTGTAGACGTAGACTTGGAACTGATCCCCTTGGGTCACACTGGTGATCGGATTGCCGCTCATGTCGCGGAAGGCAAAGCTGAACTCAACATTGTCGTCGAGCCGGTCACCTTCGAGAGTATGAACTGTCACGCGTGCCGTGGAAGTTTTGCCATTTCCATCGGTAACGGTGTAGGTGAAAGACTCAGTTCCACCAAAATCGCGTCGCGGGGTGTATCGCAAGCTCAAGCCACCGGAGCCGATCGAAAGCGTTCCGCCTTTATCTGGACTGGTAAAGCCTGTAACGACCAGCGATCCGCCCGCACCTTCAATGTCATTGAGTAGTACGTTCAATGGGTACGAGACCGAATTCGTTGGAAGATCGAACGAATCATCGATAGCTACCGGATCGGTGAACTGCAACGTCACGTTGATCGTTACGGTGGCGGTCTCGCGTTTGCCAGAAGCGTACACCACGGTGTAGATAAATGTATCTTGGCCGAAGAATCCTCGTGGAGGAGTGTATCGCAGCGTGTTGTTCGCACCGACGGATACTGTGCCACCTTGAGCGGTTACTCCAGGCAACACGGCCGTAACTGGGTCACCAGGAGGCAAGAAGTCGTTGGAAAGAACGTCGAATACGTTTGCGGTGCTGTTGCGAGCAACGGTGTAAGTGTCGTCTTGGAGATTCTTGCGAGGGCCGTTCGTAATCGTGAATACGTAATCTTCAACTTCCCCTGCATTCGCTCTGCCGCTTGGACCCAAGTCTCGGGTTTGCGAGAGACGGAATCGGGCGTATGCCGAGCTAACAGCGTTTGCTGGAATGGTGAAGTTGACAATGTTGTCGCCTGGTAGAGCAGCGAGGTTCGTTACGATCTGCTCTCCAGCATCGCCCCAAACGCCGTTGCCATTGAAGTCGATCCAGCCTTGGACGAATGCGCCCGAGCCGGACGTGTTCGTCACGTTGATTCGGATCGCATTCTGGTTGTCACCACGAATCAACGGTGTAAGTATTGTTACACCATCTTCGTCATTGATCACATTGCCGTTCGCGTTCAACGGTCCGTTAACATCGTCACCGTTTGCACTCGAGGTTGGACGTCCATCGGAATCCGCATCCCAATTCGCTCCAAGGTTAAAACCAGCGAGTCCGCCGTGCGATGCACCGCTGTTTGCACGCAACGTGGCATAAGGAGCAGGAGCATCACCCCAGTCGGATGATTCTCGATTACCGAAGTCATACCCACCAAGTGGTGTCGAGCCGTTGTAAACGGCTGTATGCGAACCGGCGGAAGGGAACGTTTGAACGTAACCTGGATCCACCACTTCGCGGATGATGTAAGTACCAGGCCCTGGAGGTGTCAACACATAAGAACCATCCGCTTTGGTGATCGCAGCAGGTTCCCCAACGTCCGGACGGCCGTCTTGATCGAGGTCCAGGTAAATGTAAACGCCGGCTAGACCTGGTTCACTGTTGTCTTTGATCCCGTCGCCGTTGATATCAAGCCACTTGAACCCGGTCGATCCGCCTGATGGGGAGAACGATCCGAAGTTGGCAGTCGCTGTACCACTCAACGCAACCGTAACGCTCTTGGATTCTTCGGCTGCATTCGATGCTTGCCATCCCGAAGGACGAACAACTCGAACGGTTTGAATACCAGCAGCGGTCTTGAGGGAGTAACGACCAAGACTATCCGTCACGCCGCGTGCTTCGCTTAAATCCAACAAACCATTGTTGTTCGAGTCGGCAAAGACTTGCCATCCGGCGAGCCCTACTTCACCAGCTTCTTGACGAGAGTTGCGGTTCAAGTCGTTGTAAACGATACCGGTGATCGAACCACCGACGGTACCGGTGGACATACCAAAGGCCACCACATCTGGACTATTGTTTAAACCACCACCGTAAGCGGTATCGACAGGTGAGAAATCATCGTCGAGGAAACGGAACGGTTCATCATCACGAGTACCGAAGATTCCGTCGAGACCTACACCGATGAGGCTCGCAGGTGGATACTGATCCATCATCGTCAACTTCTCGTTGAACGGATCTTGGTGGACGCTTCCCAAATAATGACCAGCTTCGTGAGCGATCGTATCGGCGATAATTTCCGAGAAGACATCCGCGACCGTTACCGAACCGGAAATTGGAATCGCTTGGCGATCTGCCGCAAACAAGGCATGTATCTCAGCGATCACCAACGCAGATTCTTCGCGGTTGAAGTTACCGATGTCGACCGATTCCGCTACACCGAATAACCCAGTGATTGCAATACCCAAGTCAGCTTCCGTACCACCAACCGAAATTCGAGATACGTTCGCGTTGCCGAAAATGTCCGGGCTGTCCAAGCTACTTACCAATCGGACCCCAAAATCGCCTGGGCGACCTGTCGATTGGAAATAGCCGTTGTTGGAGTCTTCGGCAAGCCAAGGCGATAGCTTGTTCGTCACCCGCGTCATGATATTGCGAATGACTGCAGGAGTGTCGGCTTCGGTCAAACCGATCAAAGGCATCGCACGAGCTAAAGATGGAACGCGAACAGTTCCGGTCGGCAACGTAAAGACGCCGGGGAACGTCTCGCGGCGCATGAAGCTACCGTCGAAGTCCAAATAGATAATCTGTTGCGTACCGATCGGTTCTTGTTCAAAGGTAGAACGATGAACGCGCAAGTTCATCGAGTATCCACCGATCCCGTCGGATATCCGCATGTAGTAACGACCATCGGTATCGATGACGTACGGAAGCGTAACATTACCATCTTCATACAGCGGAGATGTTGCTGGATAAGCCCGCCCACCGAGGAAAACTCCTTCCGTGAACAGCAGTTCATCGCCAGCCGCGTTGTAGAGGCCAACAGTTGGGCGACTGCCGGTAACGGCCACAAGCCGCGTATCGAGAATATCACCCTTCTTCAAATCAAAGGCGATGTAGTCAACGTCCGAGACGTTGGCGAACGTTCCCGATAGGTTCACAGGTTGCGATGAGCTCAAAGGCAACAACTGTGCTCTAGTGAAAAGATTGTTCGGTTCGACTTCCGATAAGTTGATCGGATTGTTTGTTTCACCACCCGCAGTGCCACCCGTTCCGCCATTACCCCGGAACAAGTTGGTAAGCGTCACCCCTGCACGCTCATACGCTTCCATATCCTGGAACCGCATTTTCGCTAACGCCGAGACGACTTGAGGCGAGAAATCGCTCGCCATCAACTCACGACGCTCCAGAGTCTCGAAGAGTCGACCACGATTGGTTAACTTCCTTGAGGCTCGCTTTTCCAAAGCACTTTTCGCACGAC
Organism: Planctomycetota bacterium; assembly: GCA_046051705.1. Lineage (GTDB taxonomy): Bacteria > Planctomycetota > Planctomycetia > Pirellulales > Pirellulaceae > JBKCUI01. The sequence continues at coordinate 13,109 of JBJONT010000271.1, forward strand.
GAGTTGGCTGATTCGACTTCACTATGGGATCCCCGGTTGAGGAACGATAAGGAATAACTTTTTGCCATCGAAGCCCGAACCCCCCTTGGTCATTCCAAGGAAACTCCGTTTTCAAGCCGTCGACAGGCGGGTTCCATCGTAGTTGGAGGGTCTGGGCTGTCAACAAAACAGACCGAGACTTATGATTCACATCGTCGGCCGAAAGTTCCAACCTTGCACACAATTAACTCCCCGCCCGGCAAAGTCCGCAAATTTCACCCGTTAGAATCCGAACTTTTGCCCGGTCGCATAGGCGATTTTTCCGATTGGGAAAAGCCTGACGACATTGACCACCTCCAGCCTTTCGGGGACATTTGCTCCAAATTCCTCCCCTCCTACTCCCAATACTTATTCATTCTTCTTCAGCGGTACTATTAGGTTTACTGTATGGAATCGACCACCCAAACGGCTCTCGAAGCGGTCCAAGCAGCTCTCGAAAAGAAAAACATTACCCCCGCAGCAGCAAAAAATATCTCCGATTGGCTCTCCCAGCCCCGCTACGCTGAGTATCTACCCGAACTCCTCGAACACATCCAAACCGGCCAATGGAAAAAACTCGATGATGCCTTCTGGAACATCATCCCCTTCGGCACCGGCGGTCGACGCGGAAGAATGTATCCAATCGGATCGAATGCTATCAACGATCGCACCATCGGTGAGAGCGCGCAAGGACTCGCGGACTATATCCTAGAACAAGGTGCCGCCGCTCTACCTGCGGGGACGAAACTCTCTTGCGCAATCGCTTACGATACCCGTCACCGCTCCCGCCATTTCGCAGAACTCTGCGCTTCGATCATGGTAGCGAACGGATTCCACGTCTATTTCCTCGACGACTATCGAGCAACTCCGCAACTTTCTTTTGCTGTCCGACGCTTTCAAGCCACCTGCGGGATCATGGTCACCGCGTCCCATAACCCTCCGAGCGATAACGCGGTGAAAGTTTACTGGTCTACCGGTGGACAGGTCCTTCCGCCTCACGATGAGAAAATCATCGATCGCGTGATGCAGACCCAGAAAATCCAAAAGACACCGTTTGCTCAAGCCGTAGCCGAAGGAAAAGTAACGTTTGTAACGGATACGATCGATTCAGAGTTCCAACAAGCTGCCCTGCAATACGCTTGGAACGGTTCCCGCGCGGCGACCATCGTCTACTCGCCACTGCACGGAGTCGGCGGATTCGCTGTACCGGCACTTCTCAAAGCCGCAGGCTTCGAAAACGTTCACTCCTACGCACCACATGCTACCCCAGATGGCGATTTCCCAAACGTTCCCGGACATGTAAGCAATCCCGAAAATCCTGCGGTCTTCGATGCAATCGTCGACTACGCAAAATCGATCAGCGGCGACCTCGTCCTCGCAACCGACCCGGACTGCGACCGCATGGGGTGTTCCTGCCCACTGACCCTCGAACCCAACAGCCCTTGGGCAACCATCAACGGCAATCAACTCGGTGTCCTACTTACCGACTACGTCCTCGCGAAACGACAAGCCGCCGGAGATCTTCCTAAAGACGGCTACGTCATCAAAACCCTCGTCACCACCGAAATGACCCGCAAAGTCGCCGAGTACTACGGTATGCGTTGCGAAGGAAATATCCACGTCGGCTTCAAATGGATCGCAGGGCTGATCGATGCCTGCGGGCCAAATGACTTCCTGTTCGGCACCGAAGAGTCCCACGGATACCTCATCGGTTCGTACGCAAGAGATAAAGACGGCGCCGTGGCCTGTTTGCTCATGGCGCAACTCGTTGCGGACCTGAAAGCCGCCGGAAAAACCTTGCACCAACGACTCGATGAACTGATGCAAATTCACGGCGTCTATATCGAAGACCTCATCAATGTGCAGATGGAAGGAAGCGAAGGGATGGCCAACATGCAGCGATTGATGGAATCGCTGCGAAAGACCCCGCCCGCTAGCATCGCTGGATTACCAGTGATCGCTGTTCGCGACTACGGACGACTCTTAACCACCTCCTCCGATGGTCACAGCACTCCGTTAAATGCACCCAAAGGCAACATGCTGATCATGGATCTCGGCTTGCCTGGAAGCAACGTTCCTAGCGGCAACGCAATCGCCGTTCGACCCTCCGGTACCGAACCGAAAATCAAATTCTATCTCTTCGGGCACGAACGACTTGCAACTTCTTCTACAACCCCCAATCACCTGCAAGCAACGCAAAAGCTCGTCCGCGATCGTTTGCAGGCGATGAAGAAGGAACTCGCATCCTTCGCAAAGTAAACTTGTTGCCATACGTATACTTGTTGCAACACAAGGCAAAATCGTTCCAACTGAAAAAATCCGCTGCCAAGAAGGTTTTCCGCAGTCCAAGACGCCCCGTGCCGAGATTCTCACCACGGGGCACCCTCACCGCAGGGCTTCGTCTCTACAACTCGCACTCGGAATTCTTGCCATGACTATGGATCGAAATCGTTACTTCATGCTCGGTGTAGTTCTTCTATGCCTCGGGTTGCAATTCCGATTGATCGATAGTTTCGTACTGAACGAAACAAGCACCCGCGCTCTGCACAAAGTCGTCAAGTCACAACAAGCTGACGCGAATGCGATGGCAACCAACGTCTTCATGCAAGCCGCACCCAATCCCAAAAAAGCTTTCAAACCACCCCGATGGCTCGGGTTCGTTCTCCTTACCGCCGGCGGTATCATGACCCTCCACGCTCTGGTCCTGCCAAAATCAGGCTGATCACCCCTGGTTTAACCCGTCCCCCTTTTTGAAAATCATCTTGCAAATTTGAAAATTTGACAAAGTTGCAACGCAACTTCTGTCATTTCTACACAACGCAGCACTCGACTTTTGCAAGCATTCAACTGCACCTCGCTGCGTCTTTAACTCGTTTGCAGTCTGCCAACTCCGTTCTCAACCAACGATTTCAAGTGGGGATTCACCAGGTCTTTCCTTGGGGTTAGTGCGATCATCCACTTCGCAACTGGTTCGGATTCGTTCGCTCCACGTCGCTTCTGAACGAAACTCGCGATAGTCGGAATGTTGATTGGAACAGCATTTGCGAAGGATCTCTTTTGCGACCAAGCGGAGCATTGAGGCTCCGCTCCTCTGCTCGAGGCTCTGGTCGATCCAACGAAACGGAGATCCAAACCATGACGCTACTCGGAATCCTTCTCCTCCTAAAACTCATTCGCTCACACGGAACCACCCTTGGAAATCCTTCGCTAGCTTTCCTCGTCCCCAAGAGTCCTTGCAGTAACCCTCTTGCAATCTTGGTTGCCGGCTTCGTATTCGCCACGTTCTCCGGGAAGTCTCTCGGGCAAATTCAGTTCGATGTGAATAGTTCAGCACCGGTGCGTTCCCTGTACTCCGAAGGAGCCTTTACTCAGTTCCCCAATTCGCGATTAGTCTCATTGGAGCTGAATGTCTCGACGTTGTTCCAACCTGGTGCGGCTCAGTCAACCAAGGAGATCCTTATCCAATGCATGAGTCGTCGCGAAGGAGTTCTCATCGTTGACTACACTCCGAAAACCGAACTGCAATCGGACGTCTTCGGACCGATGCAAGTCATCCAAGAGAACGACAACTCCCGCGAGCTTAATCTTCAAGGCTTAGGAGGTTATCCAGGAATTGGATCGGCTGCCGGTGCATGGAACTCCTCAGAGTTTCAACGCCAAAGCGTCCAATATGCTCAACGCCCAAACCTTGAACTGACTCTCGCTTCCGGCTCACTGCATCGACAACGTGGAGCTTACTTCAAAATCAGGCCCAACAGTCAATCGACTCTTGAAGGTGCTAAAACCTTCGGACTCATTTTGAGTGTTCCTGCAAATTGGCGAGCGGATTTTCTCGACGTTACGATCCAAGCTGCTGGTGAGGATCCTCGCAATCCTCGACGCCAAACCGTATTGGCCAAACAGTCCTTCGTCGTTGGGGTCTACCAACAAAATGACACGGTGGCAGCCGGGGCTGTTGCCGAGTACGTCAAGCAACAATCGAATCTCATCAGATCCGTGAAAACTTATGCACGCAAGATCGAGCAACGCGCCTACCCAACACCATTCCATAAGCTCGGTGCGAAACTCGATCTTTACGAACCTCAGATACCGGAGAATTGGCTCGATGCGGTTATCTATAATTCTCCCGGAACGTCGAACTCTTCAGGGACTTCGTTCTCCGAGTTGAACCTGCTTCAAAACCGACTCGCTGCACTGCCGGTCGATGTGCGAGTCGCTGTGATGAACTTTCAAGATCAGAAAGCTCGCATCGAGTCGTTGGCAGGAGAAGAGCTGAAGTCAACGCGCCGAGGAACCAACGATGGTCCGCAAACTTATACGCTCGGTTACCGTGGTACAAGCGATCCTGTCCGATAGCTCAACGAAGTATCCACTTACGAGACTTCATCTGAGACGGACAGACGGTGGTTCCGTTTACCAGTACCGCTCTACCACGTAGTGACCTGGTTCGCTCTTCTTATGTTTGTGCATCCCTCGCGACTGCAAGATCGCTTCGACATCATCAAGCATTTGCGGGTTACCGCAAAGCATCACAGCGCTCGAATCCGGGCCAAGGTCAACTTGAGCGATCCGCTCTAGAGTACCGCTTGAAATCCCCTCAGTGATGCGTCCTTGGAAGCCATGATCTGCCTTCTGTCGCGAAACCACCGGAACGAACTCCAGTTTGCCAGGGTGCAAATTTTGATGAAGTTGCAATTCATCTAAATAAGCCAAGTCGGACAGATAGCGGCAACCGTGAACGAGTACGATGCGCTCGTAGCTTTCCCAAATTGCGTTATCTCTTAGCATCGCTATATATGGGGCCAACCCTGTTCCGGTTGCTAAGAGCCAAAGGTTCTTTGCCTTGGGTGTGTGACTTAGAGTAAACCCGCCGGTTGCTCGAGCGGACACATCGATCGATTCCCCGCATTGAAGATTCCATAGGTGAGGGGTCAGCTCTCCGTTGTCGACACGTACGATGAAGAAATCAAGCGATTCTGCGTGTGGGGAAGCGACGGAATAGGGGCGATGCAAATGTTTCTCTGGAAGCTGTATTCCGATTTGCAGAAACTGCCCCGGTTCATAGGCTTCAACTCCGGGGCAGTGAATCGTTAGAGTAAACAGCCCATCGGACCACACGCGACGCGATTGGAGAGTACCAGCAAGCCATTGAAGTGCCACGTTGAACCAATTCCTTTTCGACGGTCGTCATTAGTTGATCCTATCAATAATAACATCGTAGTGAATTGTAGGCCTATTGTGAGCAGATTGATACAGCGTGTTGCCCCAAGTAAGCCGTCATGGGAATCGCACGATGAGATAATCCCTTGGTATCACCATTGTGGTAAGCGATTCAATCGCTGCGTCGATATTCTTGCCCGCAAACAGCGACTTACCTTCCTTTGAGTACAAATCGGCGTCCATGCCCGCTGCATGAAACTCTGGAAGTTGCTGCTCCGATAGGGGCTCCGACTCTCGCGTCTGACTTCCTCATTCATAAAGAAGTTCTGCGTTCAACTATTAGGTTCTTCCGCCTTGTGTTGGCCGACGTACGATCGCCACAAATCTGTTTGCGTCACGGTCATCAATGAATTCGATTTTCTGATACTCTCTTATCGCACGAACAATTCCGCTTCCTAGCCCGCGATATGGTAATACCTTCGTCGCGTACGACGCAAGAATAGGGTTGCGCATGTTAGAGTTGCCACTACGGATATTGTCGACCGTGAGATTGTTGGGTAGATGACCAGGGCTAATGATTTCAATGCGATCATCAAATATGAAAATGCGAATCGGTGCAGAGACAAAGAAGTCCCGGTGAATGATCGCATTCGCGAGTAACTCTTCGAAAACGATTCGAGGTACTTCCAGAGTGCCTTCCGAGTTGACACCTTGGTCTCTCTGTTCCCGGCGGAGGTTCCGCAGTACGAACGACATAGCCTGTTCGAACTGGGAATCGATTCGTCCATAAATGTCCATACTATCAGCATAATGCGAAGCATGAATGTCTGTGCCTGGGTAGCACACGGCCTTGATATGAAAAGCGGGAACCAGGGGTGTCGGGTCGGTGGCAAACAGCAATGCACCTGAAACACTAAGTAAACCGTTATTTAGCAGTCTCATGTTGGTGAGCACCTGTGCAAGAGATAGCCCCTGTTCATCCAATTCCATTCCGAAGCGTTTCGAGAAGAATTGCCTGAAATACTCGACATCGATGTCCGAAGATGAGGTTCCAGGGACGGGCACGTCGTCTCCGTGGACAAGCAAAGCGGATTGAAACATCCTCTGCATCTCTTCTCGAGCGGTAACACGACGTTTGTCACTTCCACACTTCACCCAGATGACACCGGTGTTGTCGACATAAGGCTTGCTCAGTCCATCAGGGATCGTTACTACCAGGACGATAGCGTTACCGACGGCGACATTCTCGGTGCGAGGATTGATGGCCGGTCGTACATTTGTGGACGCGGTATTTCTGATCAGTTGGTTCAGTCTCTCGACTGCGGTCACGTCCAGATCATGAATTTCGCCGTCATCGCGAACGCCAATGAAAATCTGACCTCCGCCCGAGTTCGCAAAGGCCACAATTTCAGCAGCAAGTGACGTGGCATTGCTCACGTCTTCCTTGAACTGATGTCGACTGTCCTCGCCCCGTGCTACAACTTCTAGGAGTTCTGTTGTTTCCATACTTGATAAATCCTCTTGCGTTCCTTAAAAGCTTCTTCGCCACCCTCCATGATCGTCACGATCGCCTCTTGAAGGGCTGGACAGTCGATACTGCCAACCTGTGTTTCGATACCGTCATCTACGTACTTACAAGCAATCACCTGCTCCGCATCTCCAAGGACCGGAATGTTGGGATTGTGAGTCGCAAAGATGAACTGAGTTTCGGGCTTGAGCTTGCGAACCAGCTTGATCACATCCGAATAGATCGTCTGATTATCCAGATCGTCCTCGGGCTGATCAATGATTACAACATCATTCTCGCGTTGACTCAGGACGAATAGGATTAAGGCCGAAGCCCGCTGGCCAAGTGAATGATGTTTGAGCTGTTTTCCGTGATACTTGATAGTGAATTTGTTAGGTACCTGCCAGGTTAGGAGAGCGGTTAGGTTTTCTCGGAAATACTGCTCAAAGGTCTCTGATGAATTGCCGACAGACTTCTTGGCCCTGTCCATCTCTCGATAGATGGCCGCTCCGTCTGCAAACTCGGCTGTCAGCGAGTCAAGTGTCGTTTCTCGCAACTTACTGCCTCGGAATATGTCCCTGAGGTATTTCAGGAATGCGGACTTATCGCCCTTGTACTCCATTTCAATCTGAAGAGCCGTTTCCTGCTTGTTGATCGTCTCCAGACGATCTCTAATCAGCCGGAATTCCTCGTGCCACCTATCGTTGAGCGCAGTCAGCTCGGCAATCAGTTGAGCCTGTAGGGCCGTCTGCTGATCCTTCTCCTTGTCGAGCGCCACGAGCATCTGCTTTGCGTTGTCGATCGATTTTCGGAGTTTAAGGAACTCATCTGGCTCGACCGCTGTCGCGCCGCTGGACTTCAGTTCCTCTGAGAGATTTCTGGCAACCTCCGCAAACTCTTCTTTCAATGCTCCTTTCGACTGCTCGAACGAATGCAGCTTCGCCTTCATTTCAGCCGATGCGGCACGAGTTTGCTCCAAGATCTTACAAATTTGTACAAAGCCGCTGGCAACGCTGTCAAAGATCTCCATAATCTCTTTGAAGTAAATCGCGTTCTGCTTGGATTCAAACCTTCGCCGTGAGCGAAAATCATCCTCGTACTGTGCGACCAGCTCGATGAGACTATCGATGTACCCGTCAATGAAGTCGGTGAGTCCCTTGAGTACGCGGCTGTCCTGTTCAAAGTCGATCTGCTTCTGAAGCTTCTCTTCCACGCCGTGTTGCTTAAACACCTTCAAGCGGTGTTCTGCATCTGCCTGTCTGTTTTGGTACTCTTGCTGCTTATCTGCGACATCTGAGAGCTTTTGTAGGCGGCGAACCGTCTCGACAACGGCTTGCTTTCTAAGTGCGATTTCGTGGCGTACGTCGAGCAGACTGTCGCCGACGAGTTTTTCTACTAACTCGTTCTCGAAGCCTTGGCCCGTGCTCGAGAGATCCTTTTGACCAAAGTAAATCGGCTTGTGTAGCACAGTCTCCCGGATGTTGATCCCCGGCCGCAGAGTTCCGTTGACGTAAACGTCGGGCTGCTCGCCGAGAATACGGCGAATTTCGTACTGATTTCCATGGCGATCAACGGCTTTGAGAGTGACTTTTCCCCCACTTCCGAGAGCATGTTTGATGGAACCCTGCTTGTACTCGTCGCTGTCCGCCGTCTGCGGAAGTTCGATTCCGAGCGCGTACCGAATCGATTCCAGAATCGAAGACTTACCGCTACCACGGATACCGATCAAGGTGTTCAGTTCAGGAGATAGTGCGAGTTTCGTTCCCTCCAGCTTTGCTCCCTCAAAACTGATGCTGTCAATATAGGAATGGTTTTGTTTAGGCGGTTCCGGCGACACTCGAGTCGTAGGATCGAGCAAAGCAAACTTCACAGCCTCATAAGTCAATGCACCAATTTTGAGGAAAGAGCTTTTGCCTTTCCCAATCTGTTCGATCGATTTGCAGTCACACCCTTCAACCTCTGCCGGATAGCAGCCTTCCATTTGTTGCTTTACGATCGCCTTAAGATCGCGTGTGCGGACCTTCTGAAACCCCAGACACCGCTCCCGGAACGGCTCAAAACTAGCCAACTCGCCAAGTCGCCCGCCATTCATTTCTTTCCAAAGACCGCTGCGGTCTTCGACGTGGGCGCAGATCAGGAAGTAATCCCGGTTGAACTTGTTGAGTTCACGAACCGTGTCGTTCAGATCATGGTTTGATCGACCATTCTCATTCTCGTAATTCGCCTGGCCAGCAAACGTTACATCCAGAAAACTCTGGATGTAATTCATGTTGTGCTGGTTGTCGATCCACTCCGGCGAGAAGACGACCAATGTGTGGATGCCATTGGCTCCATCTTTGATCGAAAGCTCGACACCCGGCAACAAAAGGATTTCATCCTTCTGGGCTCGCTTGCGCAGCCCCTTGAACTCCTCGAAATCAAATTTGTTGTGGTTAGTAATTACCCCGACGCGAGTCTGAGCTTGAACTAACGCGTTTACGTACAGATTGACGAAATCATTCGGCTCGCCAGTGTAGGAGAACTCCTTGTCCGCCTTCGTGTGCATGTGGAAATCGGCACGGATCCAGGTGGAGCCGTGTGAGAAAACCGAGGTGGCTGGCAGTGTAATGTCGTTCATCCTAATATCGTCTCCGTGTCAAACATTAGGCGTTTGGATTCCTCTTCGATTAACCGGACCGTCCAAGTTTGATCCAGGCGACGAAGGATTTCGTGATTGTTGTCGCCGTTGACGTAGAACACGTCATAGACCATTTCAAGGGTATTGTAAAGTCGATTCTTCCCGAAGTGACATCAGGCATGAACAGCCAACCAGAGCAGGATGGACGCAAGCTTCGGCGTTATCGCTGACGATGGACAATCGAACGAACCATCGCATGGCTGGGCAATTTCAGAAGGCTGCACGTTCGACGTGAATTCTATGTCACCATGTAGGATGCTTCGATACACTTCACTCTCGACCGGAATGCTGACCGAGGAAGTTGTGGTAGGCATTCAATCGCTGCTTCGATACACTGGAGGCTTTGCGCTCACCACGCTTTACGACGTTGTGGTAGGCATTCAATCGCTGCTTCGATACACTGTCACAACTGTGGCTCCGTAGCGGGATTGCGTTGTGGTAGGCATTCAATCGCTGCTTCGATACACTCAAGCGATCCATGATTCTGACATGGACCTAGTTGTGGTAGGCATTCAATCGCTGCTT
>JBJONT010000272.1:0-22529 GCA_046051705.1 Planctomycetota bacterium
TGAAACGTGAAGCCTTGGTTGAGCAGAAACTCGATACGGCTTAAATGTTTTGGGTCAGCGAGATTGATCACCATGAAGACTGCATCGTAGTTTGATTTAGCGATGCTTGCGTCGAATTCGCCCGAATCGATTTCATTCCAATCGTGCAGGAACTGCACCGAGTCGAGGCAGTTCCATTTCTTGAAGAAGTCTTGGGCAACGCAGTGGCTCCCTTCACCTTTCGGGCCGGTGAGGACACGATGGAATTCACCGGGCTTTTCAATGCCAGGTTTTGTCATCCAGATCAACCATTCGTCGCTTGGTGTACGCAGTGTGACCCATTGCGGAGAGAGCGGTATGCCTGCTTGGATGAGTGCAAAGTCGACTTTGCCGTTACCGAGTTGCGAGATGGCTTGAGACGAATCCTCGACGATCAATGGGTGGAGAGTATTCTTTCGAAGTGATCTTAGATTCGCTTCTGTAAAGTCACTCGATGGAATCGCGATCGAGATCGATGGAGTGTGGAGAAAGTGCCAGTAGGCCCAGAAGAGGAATGAGAGGAGAGCGAGGGCGAGAAAGAGGGCAGGAAGTTTATTGATCGACCAAGGGTTGCGAGCTTTTTCTGAAACAGTCTTTGCGTGGTTGGCTGCATGAATGACTTCTTTGACAGCTACAGAGAGTCCGCTGTGAGAGGGAAGTTCCTCTGCGATTCTTGATTCGATACGGCAGGCGCTTTGAAGGATGCCTTCGATTTGAAGTTTCATTGAAAAGATTTCCGAATTAGATCTCTCCCGGCAAGAAGGAGACGCGATTGCTCGGAGAGACGATGTATGTAGGGTTCAGCTACGTGTTCTTTGCATTAGGTTTTCTATGGTTATTGGCTGAAGTCAAGCGGAATGTGGGCGCTCGGAACTCGGGATTTCCTATTTTCGCTATTCAGCTCAACTTTCGAGCGATGGCAAAGTTTCGGTGACGCTCTTTAAGAGTTTCGATTCGTTTATTTGAGTCGACGGGGATTTCGCCGTACGTAGCTTGATCTGCATCGAGCGATTCGGCTATAGACGAGCGTTGTCGGTTTAGTGTGGAGGTGACGAGTGCGTTCCGAGTGCTTTCCTTTGGAAAACAGTGATCGATGTTTTACTTCAATCAATACGCATCGGCTTGTAGAAGGCTTTTGGTATTTGGTCTGTTGTTCGGTTGCGGGATGGGATTCGCTCTAACGCGGGCTAGTGGGCAAGGTGTCGTAGTGGTTCAGGATCCTGTGTGGGTGCCTGGGAATGCGTTGCCGGCAGAAGGTGCTTTGAGTTCCGAAGAGTTTAGAAGAGCCACCGCCGCGCCTGGACAATCGTCGCAGGTGCAGAACCAAGAATTGCCTGGAGATATCTTCCGGGATTACCGGATTCCTTCCGAGCTGCCAAGAGAATCCTTGAGGACGATCGACGGCGCGGAGATTGGGGCACCTGCAAGTGAGCACAACATAGCTCCGAAGCGGAAACGCTATGAGGTTTATCGGCAAAGGGAATCGACGTTAGGTTTCATGCCTGGAGACGGTCAGCAGTTCGGTTGGTTGGATTTCGATAACACTCCGTATTTGGGGGAGCATGAATCCGGAGGGTTCGCCGCATCGATTGGATTGCATTTGCTCTCTGGGCCGGAGCAAGCCCCATTGCCGCCGAGATTGTGGGATTTCGCGATTGGTTACCAGAATCGATCGACACTCTCCGAATTGTTCAGTTATGACATCGCATCAAATATTGGGGTGTATAGCGATTTTGAAGACAGTGCACGCGACGGGGTCCGAGTTCTGGGGCATGCGGTCGGTATACTACATGCAAACGATAACCTGGATTGGGTCTTCGGGGTCGATTACTTAGACCGTGACGACTATCGAATGCTTCCGGTGTTCGGGTATTCGTGGAGAGATGCTCAAAACCCGACTTGGATGTTCGACATGGTTTTTCCACGTCCGAAAGTTCAAGTCGCTCTGCCGGATTGCCAAACACTTTATGTGGCAGGATTGCTCGGCGGCGGGACTTGGGACATAGAAATGCCTTACGAAGTCAACGACGTGATGACCTATCGCGATTTTCGTTTGATGGTGGGATTGGAAAATCTACTTCCGTCGAGAGCTCGCTCAAGCGTAGAGCTTGGGTGGGCCTTTGGCCGCAAGCTGACCTTTAGGGATCGCTTGGGGGCGGTAGATTTTGGTGATGCGTTTTTGGTTCAGTGGGTCACGCGGCATTAGTCGCCGCACTGGTCACAGTAGTAGTCTCCGTGGGGCCGCAAGGCGGGTCGCGAGAAGTTCGCGTAAACCCTTGTAGTAGAAACCTTTATTGCATTTCCAATCAAAAAATCGAAAACTGGACGATGACAAATCGTCGCAAACTTCTACAATATCCAAATGGGTTTGTGAAAGTTTTCACAAAGTCGGTCGGTCGCATCGGTTGCAGCAGAATTCTCGCGATGAAACGCTCGCATGGAGATTCCGCGTGGGACAGGTGCGAACGAGTTTAAAGTTTGAAATTAGATTCCTCGAAGGCTCGTTACGAGCGAGTAAGCGAAAGGTGCCTTGTGATAGCACACCTTCCGATCTTGATCTACCTGATTGCGGTGATTGGGTTTGCGGCGGTTTCGTTGATATTGCCTCACTTGGTCGCACCTCGTCGTCCGACGCGGGTCAAGGACATGCCTTACGAATCTGGCATGGATCCTGTTGGGGATGCGAGGAAGCCTTTTGACATCAAGTTTTATTTGACAGCGATCCTGTTCTTGGTGTTCGACATTGAGTTGTTGTTTCTCTACCCTTGGGCGGTTTCGTTGTTGGCTCCGGATGGAGTGCCCGAGGCGTTTCGACCGGCAGTGTTGGCCGTGCTGATGGTTTTGCTCATTACGCTTGCCCTGGCATATTGGGTGGCTTACCGCAAAGGAGTATTCGATTGGCGACGCAAATAAACAAGCAGCTGGGTGATAACATTTTTTTGACCACGCTCGATGCTGCGGCTTCGTGGGCGCGGGCTAATAGCCTTTGGCCTATGCCTTTCGCGACGGCTTGCTGTGGCATTGAATTGATGAGTACGGCAGCGTCTCGTCACGATTTGTCCCGGTTCGGTAGCGAGGTGATGCGATTTACTCCACGGCAGTGCGATTTGATGATCGTTGCGGGCCGAGTGGTGATGAAGATGATTCCGGTTCTGCAGCGGATTTGGATGCAAATGCCAGAGCCGAAGTGGTGCATCTCGATGGGTGCTTGCGCGTGCTCTGGTGGTGTGTTCGACACCTATGCAGTGGTGCAAGGGATCGACCGGTTTATCCCAGTCGATGTTTACGTTCCAGGTTGTCCTCCGCGGCCCGAGCAGTTGATCCGTGCGATCATGGATTTGCAGGACAAGATCAAGAAGACTGGTACGTACAACGCCAGAGAGTTTCAATTGCGAATCTTGCCGGATGGTCCGAAGAGGTTCGATGAAGACGAGTTGATGCGGATTCGCGAGCGGAATGGTCTGAAGCTCGATGATCACAAGTACGATCCGATTCACTAGGGTAAAGTTTTAGGGTTCGGGTTCCTGAGTTTGTTGTCAAGCTTGGGGTTTGTTGGGAATTCACTGCTGATTGATAAGGTGGGGGAAAACAATGACAGAGTCTGCGGAGAGCGATTGGAAACAAGTGCTTGAGAAGGCTTTGCCATCGGCAAATCTTCGGTTCTCAGAGTTTCGCAATCAGCAGCGGGTCGATGTTCCTGCTTCTGGGATTGTGGCTGCATTGACGGCCTTGCGAGATGCTGGAATGGATCAGTTGTGCGATTTAACGGCGGTGGACTTGTTGGAGTATCCAGGAGCCACGGATCGATTCGAAGTCGTTTACTTGTTGCTCAATACAACCAGTGGACAGCGGCTTACCGTTCGTACTCACTTGAACGAACCGGATTTGAAGATTCCATCGGCGGTGCCGATTTGGTTTGGTGCTGACTGGTTAGAGCGAGAAGTCTACGACATGTATGGGATCGTCTTTGAGGGGCACCCGAACTTCAAGCGTTTGTTGTTGCCGGATGCGTTTGAGTCGTTCCCGATGCGGAAGGATTATCCGGTCAAGGGTCGAGGCGAGCGTCACAATTTCCCGATTATCACCCGAGCGGAGAGCTAAATCAGATGCCACTGGAACTGATCGATTCGCCTGGAGCGGATTCCAATCAACGAGAAGGTCTTTGGACCTTGAATTTCGGCCCGCAGCACCCCGCGACCCACACGACGTTGCGGTTGGTATTGCAACTTGACGGTGAGATGGTGGTTGATGCGGAACCCGACATCGGATTCTTGCATAGTGGTTTTGAGAAACTCGCTGAAGTTCTCGACTACAACCAATACGTCACTATTGTCGATCGGATGAACTACATCTCTCCGATGGCAAATGAGATTGCTTGGCACCATGCAGTCGAAGGACTTTTGGGGATCGAGTTAACTCCGCGATGCAAGTACATCCGTACGATCTTCGCTGAGCTTATGCGGATTCACGACCACTTGCTGTGCACTGGCACTTGTGTGTTGGATTTAGGTGGTGCGACGGCGTTCATGTATGCGTTTAATGAGCGCGAGAAGATCTATGAGATTTGCGAGCGAGCCAGCGGCCAGCGTTTCCATACTGGGTACACGCGGGTCGGCGGTCTGCTTTATGACGTGACCGATGACTGGGTGCAGATGGTTCGGGAGTTCTGCAAAACCTTCCCGAAGGCTTACCGGGACTTTGCCGGCTTGGTGATGAAGAACCGGATTTTCGTCGAGAGGACTCGCGGTGTTGGAGTCTTGACGAAAGCTGATGCGATTGCCGGTGGTGCAACGGGGCCTGTAGCGCGTGCGAGCGGAGTCGAGCGCGATCTGCGGCGCGATGAGCCTTATCTGGCTTATGATGATCTAGATTTCGACGTTTGCTGTGCCGAAGGTGGCGACTGCTACGCGCGGTTCCAAGTGCGGATGATGGAGATGCTCGAGAGTTTGAAGATCATCGAGCAAGCTCTGGATCGGTTGCCATCGGGCCCTGTATTCATTTCCGGGACTGGTAAAGAAGGTTTGCCGGATAAGCGTGAGGTGTACCGAAGCATTGAAGGTTTGATTCACCACTTCGAGAACATCATGCCGAACCGTCAGATGCCTTCACCGAAGGAATCTTATTACGGAGCAACAGAATCTCCGAACGGAGAGTTGGGTTATTACATTGTCTCCGACGGTGACTTCCGTGCCTATCGTGCGAGGACTCGTCCCCCCTCCTTACTACACTTCTCCCTGTTCAGCCGCATGATTCGCGGTTGCATGCTCAGCGACGTTGCTGCTGTGCTTGGGAGTATCAACATCATCGCTGCGGAGTTGGATCGATGAGTGAATTGAGTCAGAACGCCAAGCAAGTCATCGCCGAGCATTTGCCTCGGTATCCGAACAAGCAAGCTGTGACGCTTCCTGCTTTGCACGTTGTGCAGCAAGAGAAGGGTTGCGTGAGCAACAAAGCGATGAAGGAGATAGCTGAAATACTCGAGCTCTCTCCGGCGCAGATTCTCGACACGGCGACCTTCTACGGTTTCTTTCGAACCGAAGACAATCCGCTTGGTCAAAAACGGATTTGGGTTTGCAGGTCGATCTCTTGCATGTTGCGTGGTGGCGAGGAATTGCTTGCCGCATTGTGTGAGAAGTACGGGATCGCTCCAGGGGAGACCACGCCGGATGGTAAGTTGACCATCGAGCTTGCGGAGTGCTTGGGTGCCTGCGATGGTGCGCCATGTGTTCTGTTGGAAGACGAATTGCATCTGCGTTGCTCGGTAGAGGACGTAGAGCGATTGGCCAATGAGCCCGTTAAGAAATAATTCCCAAGAACGAACTGCGTAAACAGTTAGCCTGCGACGAGGACTACAGTGAGTCAAACCGAATTCAAACCTGTTTTGCTTGGGCGTGTCGGAAAGCCGGACAGTCAATCCCTTGCGAGCTACCGTGCAGACGGTGGTTACGAAGCGTTGGCCAAAGCGCTGAAGATGACGAACACAGAAGTCATTGATGTGGTCAAGAATTCCGGACTGCGAGGGCGCGGTGGGGCAGGTTTTCCCACCGGCTTGAAGTGGACGTTTCTTCCCAAGGACATCACAGGGCCTGTTTATCTTTGCGTCAACGGCGACGAGAGCGAACCTGGGACCTTCAACAATCGAGTATTGATTGAAGAGGATCCGCATCAAGTTCTCGAAGGGATCGTCATCAGCAGCTTTGCCACGCGAACGACAACCGCTTATTTCTATCTTCGTTATGAGTACGGCAAGTGCTATCGAGCGTTGAAGAAGGCCATCGACGAGATGTACGCCAACAATCTGTTGGGCAAGAACATTCTCGGCTCCGGGTACGACTTGGATATCTACTTGCACCGTGGTGCATGTGCATACATCTGCGGCGAAGAGACCGGACTGATCGAAAGCCTTGAAGGCAAACGAGCTTGGCCTCGAATCAAGCCACCGTTTCCCGCGATCGAAGGTGCGTTTCGTCGTCCTACCGTTGTGAACAACGTCGAGACGATGGCGTGCATTCCGCATATTCTCAAGCATGGGCCTGAATGGTTTCAGTCGATGGGGATCCCCAAGGATCCGAACAATCCTCGTGATGCAGGGTCGTATGGACCGAAGCTTTATTGCATCAGTGGGCATGTGAACAAGCCGGGCTTGGTCGAGTTGCCGATGGGTGTGACGGCTCGCGAATTGATCGACAAGCACGCGGGAGGAGTTTGGAAGGGGCGAACTGCGAAAGCGGTTATTCCCGGCGGTTTGAGCATGGGGTTCATGACCAATGCAGAATTGGATACACCATTGGATTTCAATGGTCCTGGCCGTGTAGGTTGTCTTGGACTCGGGACGGCTGCTGTTGTAGTGATCGATGATCAGACGAGCATGGTAGATGTTCTGTATAACTCATGCCGTTTCTATGCTCACGAGTCGTGTGGTCAGTGCACACCTTGTCGCGAAGGAACTGCTTGGTCAACAAAAATTCTCGAACGGATTCGTCAAGGGAAGGGCAAGTTGAGTGATATCGATTTGCTGATGGAGATTGCGAATTCGATTGGGGTCATGCCTGGTACGACGATTTGCGGTTTGGCAGACGGTGCGGCTTGGCCGATCAAGACTGCGATTAACAAGTACCGAAGTGAGTTCGAAGAATACATCAAGAGTGGTCGACGTAGCGAAAGCGCAGCGTTGGCGCACGCACACTAATTTCCACTCCCTATTGCTGGATTAACATTCACCTTTTTTCGGAAGTGACACCCGTGGTCAAGGTAAAAGTCAACGACATTGAGATCGACGCGGATCCCAAGGATAACTGTATCTTGGCAGCCCGAAAGGCTGGCGTAGAGATTCCTCATTATTGCTGGCATGAGTGTTTATCAGTCGTTGCATCTTGCCGGATGTGTTTGGTGGAAGTCGGAGAGACGAAGCCTGACGGGTCTGTGGCGATGGGGCCGAAGTTGGTTCCTGGTTGTCAAACACCGATCAAGGAAGGTACGGTGATCCGTACCGATACTTCGAAGGTAAAGACATCTCAGCAGATGACGCTTGAGCTATTGCTTCTGAACCATCCTTTGGATTGTTCGATCTGCGATCAAGCGGGCGAATGCTACTTGCAGGACTACACCTACAAGTACGGCAAGGCTCAGAGTCGGTTGGACGAACCGAAGCTCCAACGGATGGACAAGTACCATATCGGAGATCAAATTGCGTTGTTCACCGACCGTTGCGTGATGTGCACGCGATGCGTTCGATTTACGCGCGAGATCAGTGGGACGGCAGAATTGCAAGTCGTCTCGCGAGGATCGCACGAAGAGATCGACGTGTTCCCAGATGAGCCTTGCAACAACAAGCTAGCGGGGAACGTTGTCGACCTATGTCCAGTGGGTGCGTTGTGTAGCAAAGACTTTCTGTACAAGAAGCGTGTTTGGTGGCTCAAGCACGGTGAGAGCGTTTGTACTGGTTGCTCGACTGGTTGCAGCATTCACGTCGACCAGAATGAAAACAAAGTTTATCGCGTCAGACCTCGCGAGAATCCGGAAGCCCAAGGGCACTTCATGTGCGATGATGGTCGGTTTGGGTTCAAGTACATTCATGATGAGCGTCGGCTCAAGTACCCGAAGGTGCTCAAAGGTCCAGAATCGGCAAGTACCAAGGGAGCGAAAGCTGGGATTCCAGAGGATTTGTCGTTCGGTGATGCTTGGCCATCGGTTTTGTCGGAGACACGCAAACGCATTCAGAATGCGATTCAAAATGATCCGTCCGGGTTTGTCGCAGTATTCTCCCCGTTCATGACCGTTGAAGAAGCGTATTTGTTGGCTTCTACCATCAAGGGGTTCGATGCGAGAACCAGGTTGGTGCTTGGGCCCGTTCCGGTGGTTGGTCAAGACGATATGTATCCGAAGGGGCCCAAGGGTGAGTCCCCGGCTGCGGGTAAGACGAAGTTTACGATTCGTGCAGAGAAGTGTCCGAATCGGCTTGGAGTCGAAGCGGTTCTCAAGCACTTCGAAGGTTCTGTGATTCGAGTGGAATCGCTTCCTGCGTCTGCCGCGAGCGCTTGGTATGTCGTCGGCGGTTATGGTTCAGGTTGGGTTACGGAAGCCGTTGATCGAGCGATTGGCACACCGTCGCTGTTGATCGTACAAGACATGTTCCCTTCGCCGTTGAGCGAGAGGGCCGATATTGTGTTGGCGTCGGGTTCGTTTGCTGAGCGAGATGGAACGTATGTCAATCATGCGGGGCTTGCTCAAGCAGCGCATGCAGCGATTCGTCCACCGGAGGAAGCGCGTGCTGACGGTCGGATTCTGATGGAGTTGGCAGGTCGAACTGGACTGTTCAACGCTATGGCGCTTCGAAAGGAAATTGGGGCAACGGTTGGCGAGTTATCTGCGATAGGAATCGGAGATCTCGGAGAGCATGGGGTTCGACTGACGAAGTTCGCACTGGCAGCGGGACGTTAAGAACTTCGGATTGAGACTCTAGGAGCTTTGGAACTCAAGGAAAACGTTGATGATTCAGTTACTTAAAGATGCTTGGCCAATCCTGTGGCCCATATTAGCGGCGATCGCGATTATCTTGGCGGTCGTGCCGTTTCTTGGGCTCTACATGACGTTTATTGAGCGCAAGATCGCAGCTTATGTACAAGACCGCGTCGGGCCGAACCGCGTTGGGCCTTTTGGATTATTCCAAGCGGTGGCGGACGGGATCAAGATCTTCTTGAAGGAGCAGATCATCCCGGATCACGTGTACACGGTTTTGTATTTCATCGCACCGACGTTTAGTTTGATGACAGCGATGTTCGCGTTGGTTGTCATGCCCTTTGGGCCGGTTGCGACCGATTACAAAGATGGCTTCCGATTCATCGTCGCCCCTGGGATCGATATCGGTATTTTGATGATGGTGGCGATTAGTTCCCTGTCTGCTTATGGGATCATTGTTGGGGGATGGGCGTCGAACAACAAGTACTCCGTTTACGGTGCGATTCGATCGTGTGCTCAGTTCATCAGCTATGAAATTCCGTTGGGTTTGTCATTGTTGGGAGTCATCGCGATCACTGGTTCGCTCAACATCGAGAAGATCGTCGCGGTTCAATCTGCAAGTTTGCTAGACTGGAACGTGTTCTGGCAGCCACTAGCGTTGTTGGTGTTCTTCACCAGTGCGTTGGCTGAGACGAATCGTTTGCCGTTCGACCTTCCGGAGTGCGAGCAAGAGTTGGTTGGGGGATTCCACACCGAGTACAGCGGTATCAAATTCGTGTTGTTCTTCTTGGCAGAGTACACCCACATTGTCACCGTTTCATTCTTGACGGTACTACTTTTCTTCGGTGGGTGGCACTTCCCAGGATTGCCTGGGCCTTCCGGAGCCTCCTTAGTCGTTTTGCTCCTTGGACTGGGCGTGCTGTTGATCAAGGTATCGTTGGTAGTTGGTTTGATCATGCTACTGCGATGGGCTTTGCCAAGGTTCCGATTTGACCAGTTGATGGGATTGGCTTGGAAGGGCTTGATACCGCTCGCGTTGGCGAATTTGGTTGGCGTGGCGGTTGTATTGACGTTGGGGTTGCCCAAGCATTTGTTGTTGATCACGGCAGCGTTGCCGGTTGCAGCGGCTTACTACAGCGCTGCAAAGTTCAATCAAACGGTTTCCACAGAGAGTTCTCTGCGAGCGGCTTTGGCGCGAAAGCAAGCGGTGTCATATGAGTGAGACCAAGAAAAAGAAGTCGGTTAAGTGGGGCGAAGAGCCCAAGTTAAGCGTTCTCGATGCGCTGTACTTACCAGCGATTGCCTCGGGGCTAGCGACGGCGATGCGGCATGCGGTTTCCGGCAAGCCGATGACGCGTCAATATCCTGAAGTCGAACCGGAGATTCCGCCAAACTACCGCGGTGTGCATCGGTTGAATCGTGACGAGGAAGGCCGAGTCAAATGTGTAGCTTGCTATATGTGCCAGACGGCATGTCCGGCGAACTGCATCGAGATCATCGCAGCACCTGCACCTAAAGACGATCCGCACTGGAAAGACCGAGACAAGTTTCCGGCGACTTTCACCATTGATGAACTGCGTTGCATCTATTGTGGAATGTGTGAAGAAGCTTGCCCGGTCGATGCGATCGAACTGACGAGTGTGTACGACCTTACGGGGATGACACGCCAAGAAATGATTTTCGACAAAGAGAAACTCTTGTCGGTGTTTGATCAGACGGTGGATTCAGGAAACGATCCGGTTCGCACGAATCGAGGGATCCTTGGTCCAGCATCCGAAGCTTCGCAAAAAGCCAAGGATGCACCACCTCCTCCGGGACGTGGGCGGCGAGGTTAGGACACGAGCTTAGAATGAATCCAAGAGGCCAAATGTGAATCCCTTTACCATCGATCCGAATCGACTACCGCTGGTTACCGGCGAGCAGATTCCGGGAACTATGTCGCAGCTGATGTTGCTCGTGATACTGCTCGGGGCGGTGTCCTATTTGTTGTTGCAGCATGGTGTTTTGAAGTCGAAGTTGATAGCAGCAGCTGGCATGGGAGTCTTCGCACTAGCCGCAGCATTGGCTGTAAGCTTGGTGCCAGGCCAGCTCGATGCTGTGGTGCGGATGTGTTTTAGTCTGCTTGCTGTCGGTGGTGGTTTAGCATTCGTCACTGCAAGAGAGCCTGTCCATGCGGCCTTGGGATTCGCAACGGCGGTACTCTCAACGTGCGGTGTGTTGTTTATGCAATCCGCGTACTTCATCGCCGCAGCAACGATGATTGTTTATGCAGGTGCGACGATCATCATCTTCTTGTTCGTGCTGATGTTCGCACAGAAGTCAAAGCTTAGGACTTACGACGTTGAATTGTCCCACCCGATTGTGGCGACCGTCGTTGCAACTGCATTGATGTTCGCGATCGCTTGGAGCGTTGCATCCCCTGGAGAGATCCTGCCGATCAAACTGGATTTAACTCGTCCATATAGCTTGGCGGTTCCAGGTGAAGAGCCCGGAAAACAAATGCCGCCGATGCCTAGCACCGCGACTTCTGCGGAAGAGTATGCTGCGTTTGTTCCATCGAAAACTTCTGGGTTAGGGCGTTCGATGTTTACTGATTACCTGCTTGCGATCGAACTGGCAGGTACCGTGTTGTTGGTTGCCACAATCGGAGCGATTGTTTTGGCACAGAGAACGGAAAGGGACGCAACATGAACTATTCCGAAGTTCAGAATTTACTGTTGCTCGGTGGGATAATGTTCGCGATTGGATTGATTGGTTTTCTAACCCGTCGATCTTTGATCCTGATGTTTCTCTCGTTGGAGACAATGCTCTCCGGCGTGAGTTTGAATTTGATTGTGTTTTCAAAAGTTCATCACAACTACCAAGGGCAGATATTGGCGGTGATGGTCTTGACGATCGCAGCTTGCGAAGCTGCCATTGCGTTGGCGATGGTCGTTTCGCTGTTCCGACGCAAGCCGACCTTGGATGTTCAAGCTTGGGATGAACTTAGCGAAACGATTATGCCTAAGTCGCTCGATGAAGATTACGAGGGATTGGAGCAAGAGGAACACTATCCGCCTCTTACCCCTGCGGGTCTCGATCCTTTGAACCGTCCGGTCTCCGGAGGGTTGCAAACGAGTGCAGGGATTTCGTCAGAGAAAATGTCCGGGGCGGGTGCCGGTACTGCGGAGGTGAAATAACGTGTCGAATTTTGAATTGTTTGCTTGGTTAGTCCCTATCGCTCCGCTGATTGGATGTTTGGTTTGTGCGGTCTTGTCGTTTCGCGGGGATACCCGAATCGCTCATGTTCCAGCGATTGCGTCCCTTTTGATTTCAGCATTAGCTGCCGTAGCAATGTTGTTTCAATGGAACGCAGAGTCGAGCGATACAGGTTTTGCGCTCGCCCAAGGTTATCGCTATTTGGAAATAGGTGGTGTGAACCTGAACCTTACGTTGCGAATCGATACGCTCTGCTTGACATTGCTGTCGGTAGTTACGTCGATCTCAGCGATGATTGCGATTTATTCGAAGGGTTACATGCACTCAGATCCAGGGTACGCAAGGTACTTTGCCGTATTCTGCGGGTTCGTCTTTTCGATGACGATGTTGGTGCTCTCCCACAACTTGTTGATGATGTATGCGTTTTGGGAAGGTGTAGGAACTTGTAGCTATCTGTTGATTGGCTTTTGGTTTCGCAAGCCTTCGGCAGCACGAGCTGCGACCAAGGCTTTCTTGGTCAATAGAATTGCGGATACCGCATTCCTGTTTGGCATTATGCTTTTGAGTTACGCAATCGGATTCACGGACGTCGGTGCCGGTAAGGATTGGTTCGCTCGATTGGATTTTCAAACGATCTTCGATGCGGTACCAGTGATCGCGTCGAAGCACGGCGAGTTGCTGACTCTGGTCGGGTTCCTTCTGATGATCGGTGCGATTGGGAAATCAGCTCAGTTTCCATTCCATGTGTGGTTGCCCGATGCGATGGAAGGTCCAACGCCGGTATCTGCATTGATTCACGCGGCGACGATGGTGACCGCTGGTGTTTACCTGATGGCCCGCTTGGCACCGCTTACTACATTGACTCCCTCGGTTTTGATCACAGTCGCTTGGTTAGGGGGCATTACGTCGTTAATCGCTGCCATCATGGCGTTGTATCAAGATGATTTGAAACGAGTGCTGGCTTATTCCACAGTAAGCCAACTCGGTTATCTCTTTATGGCACTTGGGACTGGTGCGGTGAAGGATTTGATGACGGTTGCTGTCGTCGCTGCAATGTTTCACTTGGTCACGCATGCGTTCTTCAAAGCATTGTTGTTCCTTTCGGCTGGGAATGTGATGCATGCGATGGGTGATGTAATCGACATGCGTGAGTTTTCTGGACTCAAGCGGGTTTTGCCCAAGACGAACATTTTGTTTGCGATTGGAGCCGCAGCCTTGGCTGGTGTGCCGTTGCTCTCAGGGTTCTTCAGCAAGGACGGCGTGTTGGGTGTGATTGCCGACGCGAGTTCAGACACGATGGTTGGCAGCCACTTCACGATGCTTCTTGGAGTAGGTTTTGTTACCGCATTGTTGACGGCTACTTACACATCGAAAGCGTACTTTAAAACGTTCCATGGAGTTGAAAAGATTCCAGCGGCCGCTGGTCATCATGCCCACGAAGCAAGTGCGGTGATGTTGGCCCCGATGGCTGTATTGGCTGTTGGTGCGGTAGTTGTCGGTGGATTACTTGGGCCGACCGGAAGAATTTCGGAGTATGTTTCCAAGACTCCTTTGTTGCATCATCATGAGCATCACGAACCGATGTGGTTGTTGGTGACCTCTTCGTTGATCGCGATTGCTGGTGTGGTAGCTGGATACGGTTTATCTCGACGAACGCCATCTTCGGATGGTCTTCTCAAAGCTGTTGCAGAGTTCGGGAAGAATAGGCTTTACATCGATTGGCTATATGGACGTCTCATCGTCGAACCGATGCTTTGGGTGAGTCGTTTGCTGGAGTGGTTTGACACTCAAGTGGTAGGTGCGATCACCGAAGCTGTAGCTGGATTGCCAAGAGTATTAGGATTGGCAGGGCAAAGGGTGCAGACCGGGCGGATCCCGTCTTACAGTTTCCTTACTGCGGTTGGTATTGCTGCGGTAGCGATTTGGATTGTTACGAGAGCGAATTGGTAACCATGAATATCTTGATCCCACTTCTTGTCTTGGTTCCTTTTGCTGCGTCACTTGTGATTTTCAGCTCGGGAGTTCGTGCCAAGGCTATGGTTCCCTTCGGGGTTTTTGCTGCGTTGCTGACCCTCTTGCTGAGCATTGGGTTGGTGGTGCAAGTCCATCAGTCACCGCTGGTCGATAATGGAGCAGGTTCGATTGCCCCGCGAGTGGAGTTTGCCCCAGAGGCACTTCGCATCGCGTTGCCTGTATCGGTTGGCGGGCAAGCCATTGAGTGGCGGTTGATGTTTGGAGCCGATGGGATTTCGGCGCTTATGGTCTTGCTGACTGGCGTAGTTGGCTTCTTTACCATCTTGCTCGCTAGCCATCAGATCACCGAGCGTACATCGAACTACATAGCCTTGATGCTCGCGTCGATAGCGATGTTGATGGGCGTGTTTCTCGCCATGGACTTGTTGTCGTTCTATTTGTTTTTCGAAGCGGTTTTGATTCCGTTGATCTTGTTGATTCAAGGTTGGGGGAACGGGCCATCTCCTGCGGCGGCGGCTCGAAGGTTCTTGTTATTTACATTGGCTGGTAGCATTCCGATGGTGATCGGATTGATCTCGTTGGCGGTCTCACCGGTTGGCTACGGTCATGCTTCGACGGTCTCATTGCCCGATCTATCGGTGATCGCCTCTACAGCCATGAAGTCCTCGACGGCGGTGACTACCCATGATTCGTGGACTGTGTGGTTGCTCCTTCTTGGATTCGGTATCAAGCTTGCGGTATTGCCATTGCATACATGGTTGCCGATGACTTATGCCGCAGCCCATCCGAACACAACGTCGCTGATTGCCTCTGTTGTTGCGAAACTTGGTTTGTATGGGATTCTCAGAATTGTTATTCCGTTGACGCCGGCTGCACTCTCGCATGAGGCACAGATGGTAATCGGCACCCTTGGGGCTATTGCGATCGTCTACGGTGCGCTGATTGCCTTGAGCAAGGATAACTTGCGGCATGTGTTGGCTTACAGTTCGCTCTCGCACGTTGGATTCATCACCTTGGGATTGATGAGTTTGACCAAAGAGGGTTTGGGCGGTGCTGCTTTGCAAATGTTCAATCACGGTTTGATCACAGCCGCGATGTTTTGGATTCTTTCGATGCTGGAAGCAAGACGAGGTACGATCTCGTTGGCGACACAAGATCGCGGAATGGCTGCACAGTATCCCAAGTTAGCCGTGCTTTTAGTGTTCTTCACGCTTGCGGGAGCCGGCTTGCCTGGTCTGAATGGTTTTGTTGGCGAATTGCTGACGATGTCCGGAATGATGAGAGTCTGTGGCACTTTGGTAGCGATCGCTGTACTCGGAACCGTGCTTGGGGCATGGTATGGACTAAAGATCGTTCAGCGTTTGTTGTTCGGTAGCAATGGCCAAGCGGTTGATTTGCATCAGTATCCCCTTGGATCAAAGGATTTATCTCAGCGAGAGTGGATGCCACTTGTCGCTGTAGGTGTTTTGTGTCTCTACATCGGGTTGTTTCCGATGAGGACGATGAAGTTGTTTCAGCCAGATACGGATCGTTTAGCGACGTGGGTAGAACCGGTTTCTAAGCAAGCTCATCCGAAGATGGACGAGTTGGCCGTGAGTTCCGTTGCTCCGTAGTTTTTCGACTGCTACATAGTTTTTCGACTATGGGTGATTCAGAGTTAGGTTAGCGAGAGAGTAAGAAGAGAGCGAGAGAATACCGTGGATGCCATACAAAGCATAAAGGCTGCTGCCGGCCACTTGACCCCCGAGATCGTATTATTGCTGGGTGGTTCGCTGGTGATGAGTGCATCGGTATTTGGTCGAAGTGGAGAACGACATGACGTTCATTCGCAAAGATCGTCGTTCGCTGCTGCCTCTTTGATCTGCTTGATGCTCGCGATGCTTTGCAGTTTTTGGCGGGGTGTTCCGCAATTGGCTCCGGATGACTTCGGTTTGTTCCGCTTTGATGCCACCGCGTTAGCTTCGGAGAGGCTATCGTTTCTTGGTGGATTGATTTTGATTTTGATGTCTTGGTCGACCGCGCCTAAGGGACGATTGGCCGAATACTACGGGTCTTTGTTGATTATCCTTGCTGCAATCCCGATAGTCGGTGCGTCGAACGACTTAGTGTCGTTGTTCTTGGGACTTGAGTTGGTGAGTATTCCGACCTATGTCTTGCTCGGTATTGTCAAAGCGGACAACGTCGGGATGGAAGCGGCTTTGAAGTACTTTATGTTGTCGGCCTTTGCATCCTGCTTTTTCTTGCTTGGTGCAAGCTACCTCTACGGATTTTGTGGTTCGACGAATCTGATGGTGATTCAAGCTGGTTTTGGGGAAGGCAAACGCCTGATGGCCCTTGGACTCCTTCTTGCAATGTGTGGCCTGGCATTCCGTATTACCGCCGTCCCTTTTCACTTCTATGCACCGGATGTGTTTGATGGGACGAGCGTTACATTGGCGGGAGCTATGAGTTACTTGCCCAAAGTCGCTGGGTTTGTTGCTTTGATCCGATTGGTTGGATCCGGAACATTGAACCAAGGGGCTACCGGGGTTATTATCCCTGTGCTGTTGGCTTGTGCTGCATTGACGATGTGCATCGGTAACGTCCTAGCGGTTGCTCAGAACAACCTCAGGCGGATGATGGCTTACTCCAGCGTTGCTCATACCGGCTACCTGCTCTTGGCTTTGGTGGCATTGATTCGACAAGACGCGAGTGCGAACGTGTTGTTTTCGTATTTGGCTGCTTATGCTGCGATGACATTAGGTTTGTTCGCTTGTTTGGGAGAGATCGAGGCGGCAGGTGGCAAGTCGCATTTGGTCGGTGATCTTGCAGGAATGTTTTATCGACGACCTGCGGCATCGATCGGTCTTACCGTCTCCTTGATCAGTTTGATTGGACTACCCCTGACTGCCGGATTCTGGGCGAAGTTCATGGTGTTTGTGGGAGTTGTTTCCGATCGTCGCGTGGATTCAATAAGTCTCGTGATGGGCGTTCTTATGGCCTTTAATGCTGTAATCGCTGCTGGATATTACTGGCGAGTGCTAAGTACTCTGTACTCGAAGAGTGCCTCAAATGTGCCATTGAGAGTGTTTCGCCCAAGCCTTTTCGTTGCGTACACGATCTGCACAGTGCTTACCATCCTTTGGTTCTTCGTACCGGCATCGATGTAATGAAGTGGGCTTTCCTCGGTATAGGGCGTGTCACCCATCGCATGGTCGAAGCGGTTCGGGCCGCAGGTCATGAAGTAGCGGTGGGTGCAGGCCGGGATCCGAGTAAGCTTCAGGACTGGCAAGATCGGTTCGGTGTACCGGATGGTACGACCGATTTCTATGAGGCGATCGATCGCTCCGATGTCGATGCCGTTTATGTTGCTTTCCCACCCTCGATGCACAGCCATTGGGCGATTGCTGCACTGCGAGCCGGAAAGAAAGTGTTGTGCGAGAAGGCTTTGGCAATTGGGCCTGAGGAAGCGGACGAGATCCTTGCGGTTGTTAAGGAAACCGGAAATGTTCTTGTCGACGCGACTGCTTTTCCACATCATCCACGGTCCGCACAGATGCGAGCAGTGATAGATGGGGGTGAGCTCGGTGAGATTTGCCGCGTGAGTGTTGCTTGTAGCGTCGGCGGTATCCTTGAACGCCAAGACCATCGTTCTTCTTCAGCGATGGGTGGAGGATGTTTACTGGACCTGGGCTGGTACTGTGTGTACTCAACGGCTTGGTTGACGGGATTTGAAATCGACACGGTGCTGTCCGATGGCACGCGCGTGACGGACTCGCGTGAGTCCGCTTGGTATCACGTTCAGTCGATCGCTCGATTAAAGCGATCTAAACTGGCGGCGTTAGCATCACGAGAGAGCGTGGCTCACCGTAGTCTCATAGCGAGTTGGGACTGCGGATATGAAGCGACGGGACGCAAATGGATCGAGATCGCAGGGACGAAGGCCTCTCTTATTTGCGACGATTTTCTAAGGCCGTGGGATATTGAGAAACCAAGGTTTTGGGTGCACGGATTCGATGGCAAAGCAAGGGCGGAGCTCGGAGGTGTTGGGGTCTTCCAGGAATCCGAGTTGGTCAAACACGTTGCTTCAGTTGGTCTGCAGAAGAGCATCGAGGATTTGGAACTAGCAGTGACGGTTCAGCGAAGTCTTGCTGCAATCGAGGGTTCGCTCGATCGCGTGTAGTATCGTCACTTTGGTATCGTACTGCGTATCAAGGGGCGAGCCATTGCAAACTACCGGTGTACTTTTCAACGGCATCGAGATTCAGTCGAAGCCCTAGTCCGGGCTCTTTGGGGATGATCAAGTATCCTTTGTCATCGATACTCCATGGGGTCTCGACGATTTCATCGATGAAGGGAGACCCGGTGAGGTATTCAACAAATCGGGTGTTTGGAATAGCCGAAGCGAGTTGTAGATCGGCTGCTAGTCCGACTGCGGTGTTCCATCCGTGGGGAACGAATTCGACCCCGTAATCTTGTGCCATCCAAGCGATACGTCTTTCTTCGCTCAGCCCGCCCACTTTGGTGACATCGGGTTGAATGATGTCGAAGGCGCGTTGAGAGAGCCAGGGTAGGAATGCTTGGCGACGGGTCAGAACTTCACCGCCGGAGATGGGAACTGGGGAGTGTTCCCGAAGTTTAATGAAGTCGTCGATTGAATCGGGTGTTAAGGCTTCTTCAAACCAAGTGACATTGTAATTTTGAAGCATGCGAGCGGTTTGAATTGCCCACTTGTAGGATCGGTGCCAATAGGCATCGGATCCACCTGCGTCGACCATCAGTTGGCAATCCGGGCCGATCGCCTCCCGGGCCGCTGCGACGATCGCTTCGTCTATTTGCGCATTGTGACGGCCGAATGGGCCCCAGCCGATTTTGAATGCACGGAATCCTTGTTGTTTGACATGTGCCAAGCTGTCTTTCATTTTCGATGGTTCCTGCATGAGCAAGGAAGCATATGGTTGGATTCGATCGATGTATTGCCCGCCGAGGAGTCGACCAACGGGTTGTCCGGTAGCTTGGCCAAGTAGATCCCACAATGCGATATCGATACCGCTAATTGCGTGAGTGATAGAACCACCTCGACCGAGCCAGAACATGTGTTGGTGAAGTTTCTCGCTGACTCGTTCGGGTTCTAAAGCGTTTTCTCCTTCGTACAGTGGACGAAGAACGTCAAGGGAGGCTTGGACCAAGCGATCGTTGGTAAAAACGCTTCCGATGCCGATAAGTTTTGAATCTGTATGAACGGCGATGAGAGTATGGACGCAGTCTTCTGGTTGGAGTTCGTTGCTCCAGCCACCTTCGGGGGTTGCGCCACGTAGTCCAGCACAGGTGATTTTCGTGATTTTCATGATCGTTAGTTGTCAGGAGAATGAAGGGTGGTGTTGTAAGTTTGTGTTGTTCATTATGTAACTGAAGATCGTTTCCTACGATAGATCTCCACGTTCGGAACAAACGCGACATTGTTATCGAGTGGAAAGATCGGACGCGCGCATCGTTGGTGTCCGAGGCTTTTGAGGTTGGCGCTCGAAGAGCCGGGAGCATCGATCAAGAGCATGTGGCTGCACCAAGCGGCATACATCGCGTGTTGACAATGGGGGGACTTGATTACGACTGCATCGAAGTTCTTTGGGTTTTGGCCATTAGCGAAATAGAAAGAACGGTCGTAAAGATTTACAGCTCGGCTTGATACGACAATGGTGAAGTTGCGAGATTCAAGCACTACTGTTTTTCCGGCGTCCCATAATTCTCCGAAGGATTCGCTTCGAAAGAGCCCATCGCTGATCGATTTCACCCGTGCTTCGATGGCGATCGGTTCGAATCGTGATGGGTCTAGGGTTCCACCGAGGGTAAGAGATACGGTGTTTCCGATCCCAGCTTGGGAAGCATGTTCGACCGCTGTTTGGTCGACGATTGGCAGTAACGTTCGTCCGGAGTAAGAGCATTCGAGTAGGGCTTTGAGGATCGCGTTGCTATCGCCGGAGGCTCCTGAGCTTGTGGCGTCCGCTGCATCGACAAGTCCGATTGTGCTTTGCGGTTGGCTAGCTTTGGAGCTGTGGATTTGCAGGACGAGTTTCTGCATCTCGTTGAGTGAAATAAGGGGGACTTGCATTTGCTCTCGGTAGGACCAGAACTCGTGAGCAATAGCTAGAGCGGTTTGTTCTGCGAGCGATTCCTTGTCGTCGGTGACGACGAAGACCGCAGAGCCGAGTTCAGGCACATCTGTAAAAGGGTTGCCGATAAACATTCCAGCGCTGAGTCCGTGAGGACCTTGCTCGACCAACTTAGCTTGATCGATACATCTTCCAAATAAGCCTGTTTCGGTGATCAGTTCGTCACCTCGGACGAGAGCCGGGATTGGAACGCGAACGGTGAGTGGACGAACATTATCACGCAGGATTCTCAACAAAAGATTTGCGGATCGGACACCGGTTTGAAAGAAATCAACGTGTGGATAGGTGTGGTAGGCGACGATCGCATCCGCGTGTTGAAACATTTTCTTCGTTGCGATGCCGTGCAGGTCTAAGGACAGGACGATTGGAATATCTTCACCGAAGATGGCCCGTGTGTGTTCGAGCAGATAGCCTTCTGGATCAAGTTCGTTTTCTGCGCACATTGCCCCGTGCATACAGAAGTAGATAGCATCGATCGAACCGGACTTCGAAGCGAGTTTTAAATCTGCCAAAAAGTCTTGCTGGATCGTTGTCCAAGCATGTGCGTCGAGGGTACCACCAGAGGTGATGAAAAATGCACTATAGGCTGGAACAAGTTCGACTTGAGGATCGTTGTCGAAGACGCTTAGCGCTCCACCGATCTCGTTGCGCACAGTGCGATGATAATCCAGGAGTTGTGCTCCTCGCCGAATACCAAAATCGCTCGTGTGGCTTTTATTGGGATTAAACGTAGAGACTTCTTGTTTACATTCAGCGATTAGAATTCGGTAGTTCATATTCTTCAAGAATGGATGATTCTAGGTCTCGGCGTAGTAGGTCATAGGGGAAGAAAACAAAGATAGTAAGAAGTAGTAGAATTGCAGCGGCTGAGTACGCAATTGCAGCAATTACAAGCATGCCTGGCAAGCCGAGGGATACCTTCCAAGCACCGACGAGCAAGGGTGCGAAACCAGAGAGGATCGCACCAAACAAATTGAGGATTCCCACCGCAGTCGCACGTGATTCCTTCGCGATGACTTCAAAGGCGGCTGGGAAAATATTGCCCATCATCCATCCTGACAGAAAACCAAATGCGACAAGTAAGATCTTCAAATTTTCAAGCCGATCAACTTGACCAATGGCAACGAGGATCGGCGCACAACCGATAAGGCTTACAAGTAGCGCGGCGAATCGTCCGGATTGAAATTTCGATCGCCAATAGTCTGCAACGAAACCTCCGACGAATAATCCCACGAGTGTTGCGGACTGCAGGTATGCGGTCGATGTCCAACCGGCTTGAGCCATCGTTAGGCCAAATTTCTCTTGGATGTAGCTCGCAAGCCAACTGTAGATCATCCATAGACCGAAGACGAATAAGGGGAAGATCAAACAGAGTAGACAAAAGGTTGGCGTGCAAAAAAGGGCTAGTATGCGGCGACTCCACGATTGATTCGTTATTGACGGCTCATATGGGTTTGCATCGTCGTCTGTGGGTTGGGAATAACTACGAATTACTTCTTGTTGAGGAAGGTGACTTAAGAAGAACCATGCGTAGGGGAGTGCGTAGAGCAAGCCGATTGATCCCAGAAGAAAAAACGCTTGCCGCCAAAGGCCTGATTGAGCCATCGCTCCGCCGATGGACGCGCCTGCGACGATTCCTACGATTTGTGCAGTGGTCAAACTTGCTACTGCCTTGGATCTCCATTTCTGCGGGGTGGCTTCGGATGTCAGCGCGATGGCGGCTGGCATAAAGAGTGCTTCGGAGATTCCCATCGCGGCACGCAACCCAAGAAGCATGGTTGCAGAGGTCGATAAGCCGGTGAGGATAGTCACTAGGCTCCAGAGCACCAAGCTAATGACAACCATGTTGCCTTTGGGGAATCGATCGGCCAGGATTCCGGCGATCGGACAGCCTAAACCGTAGACCCAGAGGAAAACTGTTCCGGTGAGTCCGAGTTGAAGATCTGTCATTTGCAGGTCGGTTTTCAGAACCGGGAACATTGCAAAGATAGCTTGTCGATCGCAGTAATTCAGGAGGTATGCGAACCACATCCAGACGACAACAGCTATGGTGGATAAAGCAGTATTGGAATGTTCTTTTTGCGGGAACGAAGACTGCATTTCCAAAAAATCCTACTTGTGTTAATGACCAAGACTTAAGTGTCTAGTGTATCAGTTGAAGATAGTGGCTGCATGCGATCAAGGTGGAGCTTACGAGTAAAACTACACGTTTGTCGCATCGGCTGATCTGGG
>JBJONT010000273.1:0-5635 GCA_046051705.1 Planctomycetota bacterium
GTTTTCTCGATCAACTCCGAATGGCTTGCTAAGCCCGGGATCATAGATTCTCCAAATGCCTTGTTGTGGAATCATGAGCGAAAAATGTCCGGAACGACCGTTCGGATGAAGATGCGCAATAGCAGAAGTATCGCAACTATGGTAAAAATCATTCGCCTTCATGTGCACCGCGACAACTGAAACGCCGTTTTTTGAAATGAACGCTGCTACATCAGCAATGCTAAGTTCTTCACATGTTGGAGCGTCAGAAAGTAGTGATTCAATCGACTTCTCGCATCCGTTTGCTTGTAGGAAGAGTACAGCGGATGAAACACCGCAGCCAATGGTTGCATTCCGCAATTGGTGCAGCGGAGAATCTGCGTCCATGGCTCCTTGAGCTAGCACCATCTGTGCGAATCCGAGAACGCAAATAAATCCGGCTAAAATCGTCCAGAATCGAATAGCAAGACTATCGTTACTACTTTTCATTGCGGAACCTCAAAACTAGCGCCACACCACCTAGAATCACTAGTATTATACTGATGGCAACCACTAACGAAAAACTCCCCATGGCTCGGGGCTGGATCAACCCCCTCGATGCGGCTTCCGTTGCATCCGAGGAAGGAATCTGTTTGGACATCGCTTCGATACGATCTTTTCCAGACCGAGTTAATTCACCGACAGTATATGTAACGCCTTTTACTTCATCCTTGACTAGAACTCCGTCTTCGAACTCAATCTGCCAACTCAATCGAGGAGCGCCAAGCGTTAGTTCAGCGAAAGTAATTCTCCCTTCGCCACTGAAACCCTTGATACCTTGCTTCATGACTCCAGAAGTGGGTAACCATATTCCATTAACGAGCACATTCTCAAAACTCGATGCATTAACCATCTCTCCATCGACTCTAGTTGTGATGCTTAACACTTCTATACCATTCGACGTCTCCCGAAATACAACTTCCAAGATGGCGTTCGAGCCCGCTGCACGAATGCTGCATTTGGCACGTCCATCTTCAACAGTGATCGGATCGAAGTAGAGGTACGCGTCTGTATTTACAATGAAATCTAACCATGCAGGCCAGAATCGGCTTGTCATTGGACCGACTTGCCGACCTATTGTCGCTGACTTGATACTTTCCGAAGTCCCCTTCTTAATGTTATCATTCGGGAGCCACTTGCGAACGACACTAGCTTGACTACCGGAACTCAACGACGAGTAGCGGCCGTTTTGACACAAGAGCTCCGTTCTGAGCCCATTCTTAGTAGAAAACTGTAG
This sequence comes from Planctomycetota bacterium, assembly GCA_046051705.1. Taxonomy (GTDB): domain Bacteria; phylum Planctomycetota; class Planctomycetia; order Pirellulales; family Pirellulaceae; genus JBKCUI01. The sequence goes on from JBJONT010000273.1 coordinate 1,256, forward strand.
ATCACCAGCTAGTGCCCCTCCGTCATTCACTTCAACAAACCGAAGTGCGCCCTCGTTTGAAAAACTTGCCTTGCAAGAGATGACATTATCTCCCAGCCTGTCCAGGTATTGTTTCGATAGAACAAAAAGGGGATGAGATTCGTTTGACGGCTTTGGAAATGTCTGACTCTGCGACAACGCCGAAAGCGACGAGCATGCTATGAAGATGACTGCAAGCGCGATTTTGACGTACATGCGGTACCTTTCAACCTCAACCCTGAAAGATGTCATGCGCTTCCGAACTCGAATGATCAAAGAGTATTTCAGCAAGATTGTTGCACGGGTTGGCTTCACCATATGCGACAGCCGCTTCCATCGCAATTGAAACCATAAGAAGTCACTGTATACACCCACGCAGAACCGTTCCAACTGCACGTGCCAAAGACCTGCACGCCACACCATCCGCTCACAAGCCCACTTTCGCAGTTATTGGCTCCATAGACATACGTAACCGCACATGCTTGCTGTGGTGCGGTGCCACTACAGGTTTGAGTGGTCGGGCAGGGGTTAGCTGTGCCGCATGCGCCAACGTTATTGCAGTAATACCAGGGGTAGCTGCCTTTGACTTCATTCGCTGCTGCTGAGTCGAGAACGGTTAGCCGCGTCGCATCAGAAATCGAGAACGCAAGCGATACAATCCAAACTATCACGAAAAAAACGGGCAATTTCCGGGGGGGGGAGAGCTTTTGCACAAGAGCACCTAACTTTTCATAAGGGGATATAACCAGCCTCAAAAGCGCACTTGTAGCAGAAGATCGTGCCGTTGTCAACAACCGCAACTCCGATCGAAAGAAAAGTTAGAACGAAGACTAGGGCAGGCACTGCATTGCGCAACCACCCATCGCCAACAGGAGATGGATTTCCAGGCACTCATCGAAAAGCACCAAGAGGCACAGGGCCAAGCCGCCGAACGGGCCAAGCTGGAACGATTGCGTAACGAGCTCCTTACGAAACAACGGCAAAAGCAGCAACACATCGAGCAGCTTGGAAACTTGGAATCGAGTCGTCAGAACTTGATCCGGCAATTGTCGGAACAGCGGGACGAGCGATTCGCAGTCCGTGAAGCGATCGTCAAAAACATCAACTCGAACCTCGCCCCAGCGATCCGGGTGAGCATTTCCCAAAATGGCAACCCGGAGCGGTATCAACGAATCCTTGAAGATGGGCTCAAAAACGCTCGGGTTAAACACGGGATCGTTGCCCAAAAGATCGTCGATGCGTTTGTACCTTGGGATTTGGTCGTCGCGCTGCGCCGTCGTGATTCCGGAGTGCTCATCGAGCGAGCCGAACTCAATCCGGACCAAGCCGAGAAGGTGGTCACGGCCATGGCCAATTCCTCGGTGCTGTTCGAACTCGAAACGGTCGAGCTGATGGATCTGCCCACGATCGAACTCAAGGATGGGGAAACTTACAAAGAATCGCTGTCGCTATCAACGGGCCAGAAGTGCACCACGGTGCTACCGCTGCTGTTGCTCGAAAGCGCCAATCCCCTGCTGGTCGACCAGCCCGAGGACAATCTCGACAACCGGTTCATTTCCGAAGCGGTCGTCGAAGCGATCCTCAAGATGAAGTCGCGCCGGCAGATGATCTTTGTGACCCACAATCCGAACATCCCGGTCCTTGGCGACGCCGAACGGGTCTTTGTGCTCGACTCCGATGGAGCCATGGCACGCAAGGCGAACGAAGGGACGGTCGACGAGTGCAAACGGGAGATCGTCAATTTGCTCGAAGGTGGCGAGAACGCTTTCAAGGTAAGGAAGTGTCGTTATGCGTACTGAAGCGACGGTCGAAAGCTCTGAGGCGAGCTTGCGCGAGGCGTTTCAGCAACTCCAAGGGGGATCCAACGCGATCCCCTGGTGGGAACGTCGCAACCTCGCCCAATCGATGAGCGAGAGCTTTGTGGTCGGTACAGCTTCCGAAACGGCATTCCTGCTAGTGAATCACTTAGCCAAGGATCCGAAATGGGAAGTTCGCGTAACGATCGCCGAGTTGCTGCCGGTATTGCCGGAGGCGGACTCAAAGCGACTCACGGAGTTGCTCCTGGCCGATTCGAACACGTACGTGCGTCGGGCGGCCGAGCGAGCGATCGAACGTCGCAAGCGAGATCTGCGGGTAGCAGGCAAGGCTCGAAAGTCCGCCGATCAGGTTTCGGCGCAGTTGCAAGCGATCGAGGACGAGTTCGGCAAAACCGCGGCCACCAAATCGCTGCGGATGGCTGAGCGGTATACCGAGATGCTCGTCGCGTCGTTCGTCCATGATTTGCGAAGCATCATGACCCATTTACAGGTCAACTGCTATTCGCTGATCGAGGAAGTGATCGCCGACGCAGGGAGCCAAGCCAAACGGTATGGAGTCCGGGTCCGCAACGACCTTCAATTGCTCGAATCGTCCGTCGAAGACATGGTCACTTTTACGCGACCGGTCCCCACGGAGCGATTGCCCGAGCGTTTGGCGGTCTTGGTCGCCGAGGCGCTAGAACTGACGCGCGACAGCGTACGCAAAGCCAAGCTGGACCCAGAACTCGTATCGGTCCAACAGGACGTGCCAGAATCGATCGTCGTGCCCCTGGCGCGGCACCAAATCGTGATTGCTCTGGCCAACGTCCTGAAGAACGCCTACGAGGCGTTTCAATTCAAGGGAACGATGCGACCTGGGGCGATTCGGATCGCAGCTTCGACGTGCCATAAATGGGTCACGCTGACGATCGAGGACACCGGACAAGGGATCTGCGATGAGGAATTGCGGACTCCACTGTTGTTGACGCCAGGTCGGCGCAACAAATCGAAACGACATAGCACAGGCTACGGGCTACCGATCGCGGCACGCAACGTAGCGGCACATGGAGGACTTTTACGACTGGAGAGTCGCGAAGATGAGGGAACAACGGTAACGATCCTGTTACCACGAGAAGGTCAGTAGGTGATCACGATGAAAGCACTTGTGGTTGAAGACGATCCCACGATCGTCGATATGGTCGAGGATGTATTGTTTTCGTTGGGCCATGAGTTCGAGGTGGCCACCAACCAGCAGGACGCCCAACAGCTCTTGCAGAGCATGGATTTCGAGTATGTCCTGCTCGATCTTCAAATCCCCGCGAAGGCGAATCGCGGCGGAGCCGACAAGCAGTACGGTATCAATTGCCTCAAAGACATCCAGCGCATGAAAGCACCGAGTCCCCCACCGGTGATCATGATGACAGCCCATTTGGTCGACTACGCCAATCTCTCGGGCGAGCTACAGCGCAACGGAGTCCGGGAGTGCATCACCAAACCGTTCTCGAACGCGATCCGCCCACTTTCGGATGTCATCGAAGGGGTGCTGGAATCCGCTAGTTCTGTTAGCAAGCCAAAGAAGCAGGCTCGACCGACCGCCAGCGTCGTCAAGGAGCAGCCACTCAAGCGGCGTCGATTTGATGGCGGACAGTTGGTTTTCGAATCGGGGCGATTGAAATTGTGTGGGGTGTCTATTCTTCTTCAGTCTCGATCGAAGCTGACTTGGCGGATTTTTGAGCGGCTTTGTCAGCGAACCGAAAGCGGTAACTGGGTGGCCAAAAGCGGTCCTGAGATTGCCGAAGAGCTTGGTCTGCGAACTGGGCAGAATGGTGTCTCGGGGGCGATCCGTGACTTCCGCGACAATGTCTGCAAGAAGCTCTCGGTCGAGTTGGGGTTGGAATGCGATCGCGATGATGTGATCCGAAGTGGCACCCAAGGGTATCGCTTGCACGAATGGATCCGCCTTGAAGGCGAAGATAAAACCAGCCCACAGATCGTGGCGGACGAAGAGCCGAATCGACGCGATCAGATTTTGAAGATGCTCTCAGGTGGTAAGCGACTTCGGACGACTGCGATTGCAGCATCTTTGGGTTGTAGCCAAGCGACCGCGAAGCGCGAACTCGACGTGCTTCGTAATGACGAGGTGATCGAGTTCATCGGTCCGAGCAAGACCGGTGGCTATCAACTTCGGAAAGTGATGAGCGAGTAAATGAGCGAGTAAATCCCTGGGGAATTGCATGTGAGCGAGTAAATGAGCGAGTAAACGGTTTACTCGTGACCTAGTAAATGACCCAGTAATGTGTGTATGAGCTAGTAAACGGTTATCTGGGACTACGATGGTTCGTAGCGATACCGTTTCGAGTCGTCTTGAGTGGTGTTTTTTGCGCGCGTCGTATTTCGCGTCGCGCGGGGTAGCAAAACGCGCCGTTCCCAAGGAATTTGCTAGTTGTTCGGTTCCTGTCCTCTCCGCTCAAAAACCCTGGTTTTCCCAGGGTTTTTCGCATTTCTGGCCAATTGCTTTGGAGTTCTGTAGCGCCCATGCAACTCGGTGCATGGCGCCTGCGGCGTT
>JBJONT010000274.1:0-7469 GCA_046051705.1 Planctomycetota bacterium
CGTGTTGGAGCGCCTCGATCCATCTGCAAGATACGTGATGTCGCTTCGTTGACCAATCAGAAATTCCGATTCATCCAACGATGCGATCCGCTCCGCTAAAACCTGGTCGGAGGATGCTGCGATGCGAATGTCGGCATTGATAATCGCCACCGGAGCATCGGACGAGTGCGAGGAGATTGCTTCCAGGAAATCTCTAATAGGACACAGCGGAGCAGAAGTGCGCACACGCATCTCGGGGGTGATTGCGATAGACTCGACTCCATGATGGCGCAATACGGTTGGCAAAGCGGGTTGTCGATTGATCTCATCGACCAAATGGATTGATACCGGTTCAAAACCCGCGTTCAACCACGACTCTATCACCCCAACTTGTGCTGTCCCCTGTGACTCCGGCTTCAACTCCACGCCTCGCAAGCGGGGTGGGATAGAAGTAAATAAACGTGGCTTCATCGCTTTTCAATCCCGTCGCTTTTCGATTGCGAGTCACTCGTAGACCTTGAACGCTCAAGTTGCACTAACCCGCTTCGCTCACCTGCCCACCCAGTAAGTCGCCGGAAAAACTGCTTGAGAAATCGAAACGATTTCGGAACTCCCTGTAATCCTTCTCGAGTCAACTTCCAACGCGCATCGCTTGTACTATACAGATACAAGTAACACCCAAGTCCAGCAAGCTTCTGGTTATAGAGAGCATCCGGACCACGATATGCTTCCTTTCGACCACCTGCTAAATGACCGTAGTCATGGTTCTGATGAATAGGGTTCAAGACATCCGTTGCATCGATAACTTTTGCACCACTCTTTAAAGCGTGCCAAACCATCCAGTTGTCATACCGCGCTCGCCCAACACGAAACGGCGGCATCGCATGATATAAGCCTCGTGTGAAGATGAAATAATCGAGCGCAAAAGGTCCTCGCGTGATACCTTCGCCCAAGCTTTCCCGCCACTGTGGGTTCGCGAAATCAATCAAACTCGGGACTTGCAAGTCCATCGATTCGCCGACTACCAAGAACGGAGCAGGTAGCGCACTCAACGCGGCAATGCTTCCTTTGAAAATAATGTCGGCATTTAAAAAGCATAGCAATGGAGTCGTGGAAAGTTCAGCCGCGCGCTGAAACATCCCGTCCAAAAGCGGTGCTCCATGCTCGGACAACTGAATGTCTTTCACGTGCTCGACGCCCAGTTCTTTAGCGGCTTGGGCTGTACCTTCCTCGTTACCAAACAAAATAATCTGACAACTCGGCCCTAATTGCTGCCAGCTTCTAATCGCATTTCGCTGGATGATTCCAGTGTGCCCAACAAATGGCTTGGGAACGGTAAAGATAGTCAACAAAATGAACTCTGATTCGCAAGCTTTTATGGCGATTCTAGAAATCTAATCTCAATACAAAAACCGGAAGAAAGCGATTGGTTTTGATTTTACGGCCCACTGTTTTAAAAAACTCAAACCTACAAACCGCCACACTTCAACCAAAGACAAACCTTTCAAAAGATTAACCTCAAACCGGGCGGAAAACAATCCACTGAATCCCTCCTCTAGATCCCTTTAGATCCGTTCTGCGATAAGGGACAGAGGAACCACGACAATATGTCTACGATTTCCGCGATACCGCAATGAAGCTACAGTTGCCCTTAACATGCTTTTGTAGGAATCAATGGTCGCTTTGCCTGGATCTGGAGGTGCCCTACCGGCCTTAGTCCATCCGAAGTAGCTGCACTTACCCTTCGCGCATTCGCTCATCACAATTACAATTCTGTGAATCGGCGCTGCCAAATCGCTCGATCATCCATCGATGATTTCAAGCGAACGGGGGACCCAACACTTCGCGAATAGCAGATCCGCAACGGAATCTGTTCGCTCGGGGCTTAGCTTTTGTAATTGGACCGACATACAGCCGGTACGATTGCGAAAGCAGGATTTTTTCCAATCCTAGCCCGACAGCTAACCTCGTCGGCAGATTCAAGGGTGTACCTTGGATTACGGAAGAAGTCGCATTCGACTTCAGCGCTCAGGAATCAAAAAACGCATCGCTTGGCTCGATAATTCTTCGGGTCGAATCGATTATTGGTAATCATGTCTGCAAATGCGCACGCTTCGTCGCAGCCGCTCTGGCCGCGAATCCGTCAAGCCACGGGTACTGTCTACGGAGATATCGGAACTTCCGTTCTCTACACTATCATGGAGATCACCCGCGAAGCGATCTTGCTTCGCAATGAGCATCTCGGACACTCAACCGCGAGCGACCTTGTCGCTAGCGGCGGGAAAGATCTCCTTTCCCGCAATGACCTGCTCGGTGAATTAAGCTTGGTCTTCTGGGCCCTAATCTTCCTGACTGCCAAGTATGACTTGATGATCATGAAAGCCGACCATCGAGGCGAAGGTGGCACATTCGCCCTCTGGAGCTTGCTCAAAGGATACAGCGGACGAATATTCGCTGGAGGACTAATTGGATTTCTTGTTGTCTGCGCCGCCGCACTACTAGCTGCTGACGGAATCATCACTCCACCGATCAGTATGCTTGGTGCTTTCGAACCGCTTGGACCGTCCTACGCCGTCCTGGTGACGCTTGCATGCTTAGCCCTGCTCTTCAAAGTCCAATGGCGAGGTACAAGCAAGATCGGTGGATGGTTCGGATGGTTCATGATTTGTATATGGTTCCCTTGGATCGCGATCAAAGGTGCGCCTTGGATCGCCGAGCATCCTGAAGTCTTTCTCGCTTTCAATCCAGTATATGCTTTCGAGTTCTTGCGCAGCTTTCCACAACTTGGATTCATGGTGATCATGGGTGTTGTGGTTCTAGCAATCACCGGTGGAGAAGCCAAATACGCGGATATCGGGCACTTCTCAATTTCGAGCAACTCATCGCTTCCCGAAGGTCAAAGCCTACCGCCAAAAGACTCGGGACGACTTCCCGTAATGTACTCTTGGTTCATCGTGGTACTTCCATGCTTGCTGATCTGCTATGCCGGTCAAGTCGCTTACATGCTCGCAAATGGCGTACCCGCAAGATGTAATACTTTTTATGCACTGATTCCCAAAACCGGAGTGCAAACGCTCGATCAAGTCATCCAGTTCGCTGACGTTTCAATCTCCGCTATCGCCGCGATCATTGCATCCCAAGCTTTGATCACCGGAATGTTCTCTATTGTGAAAGAAGCGACAGCGTTGGGAGTCTCTCCACGATTCCGCGTCTTCCATACCGATGCACATGGGGCGGGCCAAGTCTACATACCAGCTGTGAATTGGGCTTTGTTTCTCGGTTGTGTATTCGTGACCCTCATATTCCAAACCTCCGGTAACCTAGCGGCAGCCTATGGCGTGGCCGTCACCGGCACCATGGGGATCACGACGGTTATCTTCGGGTATGTCGCTTACTACCGATGGAATTGGAATCTAGCCCTAGTTTACTTGGTATGCACTCCGATTCTTTGCATAGACTTGCTATTCTTCGGAAGCAATCTACTGAAGCTCTTTAATGGCGGATATTTCCCAGTTCTCGTCGCCTCATTCCTCGTCGCTATCATGCTTGTTTGGCAGTGGGGTCGAAAATCTCTCGCAACCGCCTTCTTTGAATTCGGGGTACGCGAAGGGAAAAAAATAAGCTGGCTCGTCGCTCTTCGCGATATGCTCAACGACCTTGAAATTACCCTTCAAGAAAATCTTCCCGCCGCAAGATCCTTGATCCAAGGAACCAGGCGATTGGTGGAGAGTGACCGTGCCGCGGTCTTCCTTTGCTCACGCCCGATCCAGTCCTGCGACGATTATGTTCCAGTCGTCTTAAGAATCTTCTTGAAGAAATATGGCGTTTTACCTTCTCAAGTTGTATTCATGCACGTGAACCAAGCATCCGTAGCGACAATTCCTGCATCGAATCGATACAGCGTATTTAAACTCGGCGATGAACTCCATTCCGTTGTCGTGAATTACGGCTATATGGAACAACCCGAGATTCGCCAGGACTTGAAAGAGCTACAACGACTCGGATTGCTACCCATTGCTGCGGAACGGTGGATTATTGTAGTTGGTGAAGAAGACATCATCGCAGACCGAAATTTGCCTTGGCTCCAACGACTCAGAGTCAGCGCCTTTAGCTGGATCCTAAGACTATCAACCCCAGCTCATAAGTACCTAGGGCTTGTCTACGATGCTGCCGTATCCAAAGAGGTCATTCCGGTGACGTTCTCTAGCGATAGTATCAAGGTCGCTCTTCCTGAACTTGAATTGATCGATGCAGAACCCAACAAGTCTACATCACCAACACCAGCCACTTAGCCCTGCGGGGTCCCTTGCTTTACCACTCTTTTATTCCGGTCTTTTAGTCCCTGTACTCTTCCAGCTAGTCTTCCTGCATTCCAAGCGAAAACGCCGCCAGCAAGAAGACCTCCGAAGAGCACGGACTCCAACGTGGAATACTTTCCTTCAGCTATGCAAGTTCGCAAAGCGCGAAGTCGCTCAGCCAAATGTACTAAGCCTCGAGTAATTCGCGACACACCTTGCCGTGCACATCCGTCAACCGAAAATCACGACCTTGATAACGATAAGTCAACCGTTCATGGTCAAAACCGAGACAATGCAACAGGGTGGCTTGCAAGTCATGGATATGAACAGGTTGCTCTACGATATTGTATCCATAATCATCGGTCTGTCCGACATTGGCCCCTGGTTTGAACCCTCCGCCAGCCATCCACATCGAAAAGCACCTACCGTGATGGTCACGGCCATAGTCGTCTTGTAATGAACCCTGAGAGTAAACTGTCCGTCCGAATTCCCCACCCCAAATAACTATGGTGTCATCGAGTAGACCTCGCTCCTTTAAGTCCTTAACCAGTGCTGCTTGGGGCTGATCGATATCTTTGCATTGCTTCGGAATATTCGACGGTAAATTCCCGTGGTTATCCCAACCCCGATGATACAACTGGACAAAGCGGACACCTCGCTCGACCATTCGTCTTGCGAGCAGGCAGTTCGCGGCAAACGTGCCGGGTTTCTTTGCATCTGGGCCATATAGTTCGAACGTCTTCTCGGTTTCGTCTGACAAATCAGTCAAATCAGGAACCGAACTCTGCATACGAAATGCCATCTCGTATTGCGAGATCCTCGCCGCGATTTCCGGATCTCCCTCGCGTTCGAACTCAAGCTTGTTGAGCGTCTGCAACCGATCAAGCATTTCGCGACGCATGGAGCGTCGCAGTCCAGGCGGATCGTTCAAATACAGCACGGCTTCCGTTCCGCTACGAAACTTCACGCCCTGATGACTCGAAGGCAAAAACCCACTGCCCCAAAGACGATCGAGTAAGCCTTGGTTCGCATCCCTACCTGTCCCGTGCGAGATCATGACTACGAATGCGGGCAAGTCTTCTGCTTCACTCCCCAAACCATAACTGAGCCACGAACCGATCGATGGACGACCTGGTTGCTGTGAACCTGTTTGTATAAACGTAATAGCCGGATCGTGGTTGATGGCTTCGGTGTGCATCGAACGAACAACGCACAAATCGTCAGCGATTCCCGCCGTATGAGGAAGCAATTCCGAATACCATCCTCCATTGCTACCCGCTTGTTGAAATGAGAATTTCGGTGCGACTACAGGGAAACTCTTCTGCCCAGATGTCATTCCGGTCAATCGCTGTCCATTGCGAATGCTATCTGGAAGCTCTGTTCCGTGGAGATCCTTCAGCTTCGGCTTGTAATCGAGAAGCTCCAGTTGCGAAGGCCCTCCTGACTGAAACAAGTAGATCACTCGCTTCGCTTTAGGTTCAAAGTGCGGCTCCTTCTGCTGCTCTGCCCCCTTCGCCGCCGGCGTATGACCCAAGAGGCTTGCTGCTGCAATTCCACCGAGTGAACCATTGCGCAAAAAAGCCCTCCTCAGCAACTGCTCCACAGTTGACGCGTGTGCTTTTAAATCTTGTCCTGGAATATCTTTCATTGACAACTCTTATCTAAACGACGAATGGATGCTCGATGGTTTCCGGTTACTGAAATTCGATCAGTATTTGGTGATAGTCTCGTCCAAATTCAAGATCGTATTGCCCACCAGTGTCCAAACCGCCAATTCACTCTCGGGCAAGTCCGTTGGGACCGGCAGCGTACCGACATGCAGGAACTCGGTTGCTCTTTTCGGTTCCTTGAATTCACTGCGGGCTACTTCAAGTAATGAGATCCACTGTGGGATCTCCTCTGGCCTGGGTTGTCGAACGAAAGCTTTGCGAATTGCAAACTGCAATTTGGCCAAATCATTCTCTCCGCCGTTACGCAGTATGTCCGCAGCGAAAGCGCGGGCCGCTTCAAGATACGTTGGATCATTGAGTAACACCAAGGCTTGTAAAGGTGTATTCGTTCGCGAGCGTCTCGCGACACACACTTCCCTATTGGGAGCGTCGAAAGTCACCATCGATGGAGGTGGACAAGTACGTTTCCAGAACGTGTACAGGCCGCGCCGATAAAGATTCTCTCCCTGATCGGCAACATACTTTCCACGTCGTTCAACCGTCACGTCTTCCCATAGTCCATCTGGCTGATATGGCTTAACACTCGGTCCACCAACTTTGGCGACAAGTAGTCCACTGATTGCCAAAGCATTATCTCGGATGGTCTCTGCCGAGAGCCTATGGCGAGGGCCTCTCGCAAAAAATCGATTCTCTGGGTCTTTCGATGCAAGTTCGTTGCTCATTCGCGATTGCTGCTGATACGTGTCCGAAAGGACGATACCTCGAAGCATCGCTTTGACATCCCAACCCTGCTTGATAAATGAGTCGGCAAGTTGATCAAGAAGTTCGCGATGGAGAGGTAATTCCCCTGTTCCCCCAAAGTCCTCCGAGGTTCGTACCAATCCGACACCAAAGCATTGTTCCCAGAGCCGATTGACCGCAACTCGCGCCGTCAATGGATTGCGGGGATGGGTAAGCCACCTTGCCAGATCAAGACGCGTTGCAATCCGTCCTCCCCCATCGATCTTAAGAATCTCCGGTATGTCTGAATCGACCTTATCGGTCGGTTGATCATATTGACCTCGCTTGAGTATAAACGTTTCCCGAGCAGGACTCATTTCTTGCAGCACCATTACCGCCGGAGCGGTTTGGTCGATCTGCCCTAATTTTTTCTTCTCCTGCTCGAGTGACTTCAGCAATTCATTGTGGGAAGGATCCGCTATCTCGCGCGCCCAACGCTTCACAGTTTGCGTCTGTTCGGGGGTCCATTCGGACCATGCAGTGCGCACCCAAGCCAAATCAAGTTTCGGATTCTCGGAGTTAGCAAGCTGTATGAGCGCCTCGGCCGATAGCCTACCATCATAGATCCGAAGTTCGTCGATAAGGCCTTGATAAGGCAGGGAGGTTTGCCGAAGCCCAAGACGAAATGGTTGCTCAGTTTCGATAGTACCGGTAAGCGAATCGTTCGGAACATCAAAAGGAGTTTGCTTCCCATCGATATAAAATTTGATACCAGAGGCTTTCTTCGTACCATCGTAAGTCA
>JBJONT010000275.1:0-11437 GCA_046051705.1 Planctomycetota bacterium
AAGAATCATAATCTTGGGCTCGAAGTTCCTTACCGTTTTGGAAGCGAGAGCCGCAAATATCGACCTGACTTTATTGTGTTGGTTGATGATGGGCGAGGTCCAGAGGATCTGCTTCATCTTATCGTGGAGATTAAGGGTTATCGAGGCGAAGATGCTATAGAAAAGAAAGGCACCATGGAGACGTACTGGGTTCCCGGGGTGAACAACCTCGGCACCTATGGCCGCTGGGCTTTCGCTGAGTTCACCGACATTTACGAAATCGAATCGGACTTTCAAGCAAAGGTTGAAGCTGAGTTCAACAAAATGATCGCTAGTGCATCACGCGGGGCACACAGTGAGGTTTCAAGACATGTTTGATACGACAAAAGAAGATCTGAAAGACATCCTCAAAAAAGTTCACGACGCAAAGCTTCAGTTACCCGACTTTCAACGTGACTATGTTTGGGGTGATTCTGATGTTCAAAGCCTTATCGCTTCAATTGCGAAAGGCTTTCCTGTTGGTGCTTTACTGACGCTTGAGACCGGTGGTGAAGTGTCATTCAAACCTCGTACGCTCGCAGGGGTTGAAGCAAAAAACTCAAGTCCAGACGACTTACTGCTTGACGGTCAGCAACGAATGACATCGCTGTATCAAGCCATGTATAGCAAGCTACCGATACGAACACGAACTGATAAGAAAGTCGAAGTAGACCGTTACTATTACTTAGACATCTGCAAAGCTGCGTCGGATGCAGCAAACATAGAAGAAGCAATCATCGGCGTTCCAGCTGACCGAATTTTGCGAACTAATTTTGGTCGCGATATAGTTCGTGACCTCTCCAAGCCTGAGTTTGAGTTCGAACTGGACCTATTCCCATTGAATCAAGTGTTCGATCACACCGATTGGTATTTCAACTGGCGTGGTCATTGGAGAGACCGAAAGCCCGATCGTTTCGAATTGGAAACCAAGTTTTTCAAGGGCATCGTCGAGAACATTCAGCGGTATAAAATGCCAATCATTCGGCTGGACAAGAAGAATAGCCGAGAGGCAATCTGCCTAGTATTTGAGAAGGTGAATGTTGGTGGAAAAAAACTGGATGCTTTTGAACTCGTTACAGCAATTTATGCAGCCTCAAGCTTCGATCTGCGCGATGATTGGATGGGCACGCCGGGCAAGAAGAATCCGGGCCGCAGTTTGCGAATGTTCAACAAGGAAAATCCAAGGCGCGTGCTGAATGACATCGAGAGTACTGACTTCCTACAAGCCTGTACCCTACTACACACGCGCCAGAAGAGACTGGAGAAAGCCGCGTCGGGCGCAAAGGAATCTGACTTGCCACAAATCAGTTGCAAACGCGAGGCTCTGTTGAGTCTCCCGCTCGTTGCATACAAGCAGTTTGCTGACTCCGTAGAAAGAGGGTACGTCGAGGCCGCAGGATTTCTAAACGAGCTTAAGATCGTACTTTCAAAAGATGTACCTTACCCACCACAGATTACTGCCCTTGCGGCAACGCTGTCCATATTGGGAGATGCTGGACAATCTGCGGCAGCCAGGGACAAGTTGGCGTTGTGGTTTTGGGCGGTGTCATTAGGCGAACAATATGGGTCGAGTACTGAATCGAAACTCGCGCGAGATGTTCCGGAGCTAGTGAACTGGATTAAGGATCAAGGCCCGAAACCCCGGTCCGCTGACGAAGCGATTTTCCAGCAGCATCGACTTTTATCCTTACGAACGCGACTTTCGGCTGCGTACAAAGCCATCCACGCGCTTTTGATGCGACAAGGGTGCCAGGACTTTATAAGTGGCAAAGGCTTTGAACTGATGACGTTTTACAACGACAAAGTCGATGTACATCATGTGTTCCCTCAGGCATGGTGCAAGAAGGCGGGTATTGATAAGAAGGTGTTTGACTCCATTATCAACAAGACGCCTCTATCGAAGAAATCGAACATTTTAATCAGCGGTGACGCACCATCTGTATATCTAAAACGGATTGAGATTAAACACGGTCTGACCACGGAGAGGCTAGACGAAATCTTGAGAACTCATCTTATAGAGCCAAGCTTCTTACGGACAGACAATTTCCAGGGTTTTGTTGACGATCGATTAAAGAAGCTCTCAACGCTTATCTCTAATGCGCTAGGCAAACCTGTAGTAGAAACGGATCGAAGCAATGAGGCAGAGTTTGAATATGACGATGCGGATGAAACTCGAACGATCGAACTAGAACAAGATTTTCAAGAATTGGATGCTTAACGTGCAATTGTATTTCTTTCAAAAACACTCGATGACACAGCCATCGCCGTTACGAAGGGAGCGGTCCGATGATTGATTTCAAGCCAAGAGCCATGATGGAGCGAGCGATCGACCAGATGCGCAAGTCGATTGCTGAATCGCGCTCAGATGGAAAGGTTTCTCCCAAAGTAGGTGCCGTTCTTCTTCACGTCGGCGACGAACCTCCAGGGAGAGGCGGCCGAATCCAAGAGGCACATCGTGGTGAACTTCGCGATGGCGATCATGCGGAATTCACTTTGCTCGAAAGAAAGAATCGCGATAGAGCTTTAGACGAGTGTGTGCTGTTTGCCACGCTGGAGCCTTGCGCACCGGGCGCTCGCAAACATCCCAAACTCAGTTGTGCTGAACGCATCGTATTGGCCCGGATCAAGAAAGTCTGGATCGGAATCGAAGATCCCGATCCTACCGTCGCTCGGAGGGGAATTGAATATCTCCGGAGCTGTGGTGTCGAGGTATTGATGTTTGATCGGGATCTCCAAGAGATTATTCAGGAAGAGAACGCCGAGTTCTTGAAGCAAGCTCGACAGCGGGCGGTAGAAGCAATTCAGCCCAAGGAAGTCATCCTCTCACCTCTCGAGTTGCCGCCTCCAGCCGTCGACTGGTCTGATTTTTCGACTGACGCATTAAATGCATACCGCAGGGCTGCGAATTTGCCAGAGGAAACTGAATCGGAGACATTCCAGCGGCGGTTGCTGCAACAGGGAGTCTTGAAGGAGATTAACGGCACTCTAAAGCCAAGTGGTTTCGGAAATGTATTGTTCGGCAAGACTCCTAGAACATCGACTCCTCAAGCTGGCCTGCTGGCAACGATTCACTATGCGAATGGCAAGGAGGAAGTAAAAGATTTTGATGGCCCGCAGGTATTGGTTCCCAGCGATCTCATCAAATGGCTTCGTGACAAACTCCCAAACGTGATCGATCGATCGGATGCAATGCGATCTGAGCAATCTGATCCGCTTTTCGAGTTGGTTCGAGAAGGCATCGTCAACGCAATTGTCCATCGAGACTATTCGATTGAGGGGGCCAAGTGCCAACTTCACGTTTATCCCAATAAGTTAGAAATCCTCAGTCCTGGCAATCCTGTCTTTCCCATAACCTTCGAGCAAATCCAGGGGTTCGACGCTCCGATGCTCAGTCGTAACCCTGTACTTCATTTTGTGTTTGCCACAATGGGACTAGCAGAGGAAAGAGGGTTAGGGCTCAAGTCGATGAGATCGCGTGCTACCGAATCAGGACTCCCGCTCCCTAAGTACTCTCAGCTACCTCCCTACATCAAGCTGACATTGTTTCCTTCTTCGAAGAGCAGTTTGGAATCGCTTGCCAGTGAGATTGCAGATCAATTGAACGAATCAGAGAGAGCTGGGTGGGAGTGGCTTTCGAAGGTCGGGGTCGCAAATACGCCCGAATATTCCGCTGCCATGTCGCTCGACGAGAGAACCGCGCGCCGACATCTTCAGCAGTTCGTGAAAATCGGACTTGTTCGCAAGGTTGGTGCTGGAAAGGCCACAAAATATGAAACGAACTAAAGCTGGGACAGAAATTCGAAGTGAAAAGCTTACCAATCCGGACATGAATCCGGACATTGAGTCCGGATCGGAGTTACCAAAAAGCGAATTTCAGCAATCCGGACACGAATCCGGACATTGTGTCCGGATTGCCGAGCACATATAGGCGTTTTACCCCTAACCGGACATCCATCCGGACACGCCAATAATTCAAACTTCACAATTCAAACTTCCCACCATGGCCAAGAAGAAGCCCAGCAGTACAGAAGCAGCGAAGTCCGTCGAGACGATCACGCATACCGATGACAAGCGGAAGAACATTCCGACGATCGAGTATCGATCGATGGTGCGTGACGACCAGCAAACGACTGTGCCGGTACGATACCCTCGCAATCCTGACCTTGATCCGCAATTGGTTTGGCGAGGGAAGGATGAACAGGACTGGTCAGACTTAGTTGTCCATGCCCCACCGCTCTATATCCAAGAGAAGGTGCATCCTAAAGTCCTCATCGATGACCTCGTGAGGCAAACAGAGACGTCGAAGTGGGAAAGCGAAGGCTCGAAGCTAGTACAGCTCGATCTCTTCTCGGACTTCAACGGTGTCCCCGAGGGTGACGCCAAGACCGAGTTCTACCAACATGATCAGCACTGGTCTAACCGCATGATCCTCGGCGACTCGTTACAGGTGATGGCCAGCCTCGCGGAACGCGAAGGGCTGCGGGGCAAGGTGCAGTGCATCTACTTCGATCCGCCCTACGGCATCAAGTTCAATAGCAACTTTCAGTGGTCGACAACGAGTCGAGATGTCAAGGATGGTAAGTCGGACCATATCACTCGTGAACCAGAGCAAGTGAAAGCGTTTCGAGATACTTGGAGAGATGGGATTCATAGCTATCTGACTTATTTGCGGGATCGGCTTACTGTAGCCCGTGATCTTCTCACTGATTCCGGTTCCATCTTCGTTCAGATCGGGGATGAAAATGTCCACCGCGTACGCGCGGTGATGGACGAAGTTTTTGGAGAGGACAATTGCATTGGCTTGATCGTCATTTCCAAGACGGCGGGAGCTGGAATGCAGTACCTCGATCTTACGGCAGACTTCATATTGTATTATTCAAAAGATCACGCTGCACTGAAATTTCGGAACGTATTCACTGAGAAGCAAGACGCTGGTAGCACAGCGAGATACTACGTCAATGTGCAATTCTCAAATGGTTGGCGGCGCACCATGACTGACGAAGAAAAACAGGATTTCAAATCACTTCCGGAAACTGCACGGGTTTTTAGTATTGATGCGGTTACGTCACAAACCAATGCAACGACCACGCGATATCAGGCCTCGTTTGAGGGAAAGCAATTTGATTCCGGTGTCCGCCAGTGGGCGACACCACCGAGCGGACTTACTCGGTTGATAAAAGCGGATCGGATCACTTACCGCGGCAACGGAATCGGCTATGTGCGTTTTTTACAAGATTATCCAGTTCGGGCAATATCCAATGTTTGGGCTGACATCAGCGGCTCCATCCAAAGCAGAACCGATCCGAAAGTGTACGTTGTGCAATCCTCGACCACGCTCGTTCAACGATGTGTGCTGATGGCGACCGACCCAGGCGACCTTGTGCTCGACCCGACTTGTGGATCGGGCACCACCGCTACCGTCGCCGAGCAATGGGGACGTCGTTGGATCACAATCGATACATCGCGTGTTGCTCTAGCGTTGGCACGTGCTCGCATCATGGGTGCACGCTATCCGTTCTACTTGCTTGCGGATTCAAAAGAGGGCCAGATCAAGGAGGCTGACATTACTCGTACCTCTCCGAGCATCAAAATGATCCACAACAACATCCGACACGGATTTGTCTACGAACGAGTTCCACATATTACGCTCAAGTCAATCGCCAATAACGCTGAGATCGATGTCATCTGGGAAAAGTGGCAAACAACGCTCGAACCACTGCGTGCTCAACTCAATAAACTGCTCAATCGCAAGTACGAAGAGTGGGAGATTCCACGAGAAGCTGAAGATCCCTGGCAACCAAACGCAGGTTCGACATTGCTGAAGATTCGCGAAGAACAAGCTCGTGACGAAGACGCTCAACTAACGAAACTCAAGGAACTACTAGCTGATCTCAACAAAGACCTCAAACGCAAACAGCCCTTTACTCTTGAGACTCTTCCTGATCGTCCAGCAGATCCGTGGGATGAGGAGCCAGCCAAGATTCACAAGCAATGGTGGGACGCTCGCATCGCGAGGCAAAAGGAGATCGATGCGAGTATCGCCGCCAAAGCCGAGTTCGAGTACTTGTACGATAAACCTTACGAGGACAAAAAGAAGGTCCGCGTTGCAGGACCATTTACGGTCGAAAGCCTCTCACCCCATCGCATGCTGGGGGTAGACGAAGACGATAACCTCATCGACCCATTGCAGGTTAAGGAGAATCGCGATGAAAAACAATCCTTCGCACAGATGATTCTCGACAATCTCAAAACGGCAGGAGTCCAGCAGGCCGACAAGTCCGGTAAGATCGACTTTGTTTCACTCGTGCCATGGCCTGGACAAATGGTATGCGCTGAAGGCACTTATCAAGAAGGAGATGCACAGCGGCGCGCTGCAATCATGATCGGCCCTGAATTCGGAACAGTTCAGCGCCAAGACCTTGTTGTCGCTGCTCGCGAAGCCGGTGATGCTGGATTCGATGTTCTCATTGCATGCGCTTTCAACTTCGATGCCATGTCCACCGAGTTCAACAAGCTCGGCCGCATTCCGGTACTCAAGGCCCGTATGAACGCCGACCTCCACATGGCTGACGACCTCAAGAATACCGGTAAGGGAAATCTTTTTGTCATCTTCGGCGAACCCGATATTGATCTGATCAAAGAGGGTGCAGGCATGATGCGAGTCAAAGTAAACGGCGTCGACGTCTTCCATCCCAACACCGGCGAAGTTCGAAGTGATGGTCCCGAAGGCATCGCCTGCTGGTTCATCGACACCGACTACAACGAAGAAAGCTTCTTCGTCCGTCACGCCTACTTCCTCGGCCAGAATGATCCCTACACCGCTTTGAAGACCACCCTCAAAGCCGAGATCGACGCCGACGCTTGGTCCACCCTCAACAGCGACACCTCCCGCCCCTTCGAGAAACCTCGCTCCGGCCGCATCGCAGTCAAGGTGATCAACCACCTAGGCGATGAGGTGATGAAGGTTTTTCGAATTTAAATCTAACTCGCCAAACTCCCTGATGAATTACGATATTCAAAATCTTATTGAGACACTGCATCGAACGCATCTCGATAATGCCATGACCTGCTACCAGGCCATGCATGGACGCCGTCAAACTACGAGTATTTCTCCCATAACGAATCTGATCTTTGAGCTGTTTCTGTACAACAGCCTTTACTCTGTCGACTGGCGAGCAACCTGCGACCGAGATCAACTCACGATGCACGATACGGGCAAGGAGGGACCGTCCGAGACCAAGAAGCAGCGTGAGCTTCTCAAATTTTGTCGTGAACGGTGCCAGCGGCTGCCGCCATCGGTACTGTCGGACGCTTTTTCTCCTCTCGCAGGACATCTGTCAGGTGACAGAGATTGGATGCGAATTCAGTCCGATGAACGCATAACCTTGGAGATGGGAGAGCGTTTCTTTCGGGATATTGAGCAGCTTGCTTATCGTGCATTGGATGGGCGACTCCAATCGTCCAAAACGACTTTTGAATGGATCGAAAACTGCACCTACTTCACGTATCTCGTCAGAAACAACATTTTCCATGGTCAAAAGCGGCTGGGGGAGTTTTACGATCCTGGCCATATGCGAAGGCTATCGATTTACGATTTGTTCGTGCGTTGCGTCAATTCCCTGTTCTTCTTGGTAATGGGTCAATCGGAATATGGATCTGTCTATGCCCAATATCCGATTCGAGTTGACTGCGGATTGGAGAAATTGGAGTTGGTAACCGAGGATGTTTCGAGGATGGTTTTTGGCAAGCATACTTTGCGCGAGACTGACTCCTTCCTCCATTGGAGGCTTTCTCAGTCAGCTCTGTTTCAACCACTACCAGCCGCAGCAAAAGGGGTTCTCTTTTATCCTTCCGCTGGACTGGACTTGCTATTTCCAATAATTGTCGGTCTTCCGCATTGCGATGAGTTTCATTTCTTCGATAACAAATCTCGGTACGATTTTCGACGGGCATCTGGAATCTTGAGTTCTCTTGGACTCGGAACCAGTGAGATATCCGAGACTCGAATCGAACATGGGGTGGTACTGGAGTTCACGCTCGTTGGTGTAGCGCGCCGCGTTGTTTTGCATATGCAGGACAATATGGAATTTCTGCAATCTCGATTGCCAGTTCGATTTTATTTCCACCGAGGGGATTCTCGTGGCGAAGGCGGTTGCGATCAGGAATGGGATGGCGAGCTACTGGGGGAATTGCTTTCCCGTTCCGACGATCGTGGGATGTTTGTCTTGACCGATGGTCAGCCAGGTGGGGTGAACTCGCGATATGAGAGACTGCTTCAGAAACTGACGGTCCCGATGAGCAGGTGGGAGTACTCCTACTATGCCGGGCAATTGCGAAAATAGAAAGCTGGACACGCCAAATGCCAAACTGTCATGAAATACTCAATCAAATCATCACGCGAAGCGGCCTCGAGCGAAGAGATGGCCACCCTCTCTATCGCTATAGGGTGACGCCCACCGAACTTGAGCAACTTAGCGCTCAACTCAAGTTTCTATTCGACAGTCGAGGGTCTCTGCAATCGCCCGAAGAGTATGCAGCTTTTTGTTTATTTGGCGCAGAGTGGTTTCGTCGCAACTACCAAAGTGGTCGACGGAGTTGGGATGTCATTCTAGAGAGTCTTGAGTTGATTGGTTCGCGCAAGCCCAATTTGCAAACCATTTATGAGTATGTCAGACGTGGCCTGAAGTATTGGAATGTTAGGCTTCTATCGACGCAATTGATGCACCTGTACCTACATACATTGGTCTGCCAAGGCGGGTTTCCAATCAATACGCTGCGCAATGATGGAAATGGATTGAGCCGCATGCTGAAAGCGGGTCTACGCGACCATGAGCGTTTTCCTACCGAGCCGATGGATGAGGTGCTGAGCCGTTATATCCATTTCGTCCCACCGACACTGCAAATTGGTGAAGTACAAAGACTTGCAGCCGACTTGATTCAAGCTATCGCTCGTTTGCGCAAGCAATCCGACGATGCACAGACGCGTGGCCTGGCAAGAGCGGAATTTCTCGATCAAACATGCAAAGGTTGGGAAGTTGAGCTCCCCTTGAGAGTCGAGGAGCCCGAAGCGAAGGAGATTCTGCTGTCGTTGCTTGATGCTACCAAAACCGAGCCTTTTACTCGTCATGCGCTTTCAGTTAGCACTTCAATGTTGTGCGATAACGCAGAAGCAGTCATTGTGAGGACACTGCGATTTCCAAGTTCGCTATCAGAGGAAGTTTTTAGGCGAGTTTCCAAGATAGAAGCAACAAAGGAGCTTCTACCAAGAATGACTGGCTACCTACAGGCCGGTGATCAACGCATCCCTGCCGTGAGCATTTCGCGTAGCAATGACGGTTCTAGTTTTCGTTTGACAAAATATGCAGCTACAAGTCTTTCTGGTTCCCAAGCATTCTACGAAACCGCCTTAATCTTGGCGGTGGGCGGCGAGGAGATTCAACGGGTTCCCTTGCCGGGCGGTGAGTCGCTTCCTGAGTCGCCCTGGATCTTCACAGCGGACGACTTGCACCAGTTGATTGGCGTCGGAAGCGCGAAACCTCGTGACGACAGCGTCTGGATCGCATTGCCCCCAATTTGTGACGTACAGGAAACTACGGATTCGGAGTTGAAGGAACTCAACGTCTCGGTCGCTGGACGTAAAGTAGTCGAGCTGACAGGAGGAGTTCGAATTGTCTGCGACGACGTGCAGTATCGCGTCTCAACCAAGTCAGATACCAATCGAGATTGCTTATTCGAATTACGTGGTCGATCGAAGCGATTGGGGACAGGCGGATCACAGGTTTGGTGTGGGCATCCAAGCGTCTGGCAAATACCGCTCAACGAAGATGAGGTTCCCTCAGAAGTTCCCCACGAACAACTCCAGTGGAAGCCGGTGACAGGGGGTAACTGGAGCGGCAACTTTAGTAATTGCTTAGGACTTGTCCAGATTCGAGTGCTTGAAGAAGGAGACACTCGTTACCTAGTGAAAGCAATAGTAATGCCGCCAAGCATCGAACTGCAAGTCGAGCCAGGTCCCAAACCGGGCACCGGAACATTGCGAATCTCTGGGCTTGGAAACTGTAAGCTTGCGGTTGAACGCGACAAAAGAATTCAAACCTCGGCTTCTCGCAAGGATGGTGTGGTCTTTCTCAAAGTTGACATCGTTGGAGAACGACCGGGGCTGATAACAGTTCGGATTTCATTTGAAAATGACAACTCATGCGATGTGTTCATGGTGTGTCCTACGACTGCATTTTCAGTAATCAATGTCTTAGGAGAGCCCGTTGATTACCCGAACGGTATCCCGGTAGACAACTTGGATGGATTGACGGTCCAAGTCATTTCCCCCGAGCAGAGGATTCCGCTCATCTATTGGCCTGAGGGAGCACTCTTGATTGATCGTTTGCGCGAGACCAACGTACCTGGTGTATTTGAATTCCCTCTTTCCTACATTGCAGGTTACGCTACTGAATTGTTGGCTTGTTCAGACGAACCCGATAGTAAGGTCGTGTTTGGGATTGGGACTAATGTGGCGTTTGCACCTCGCTTTTCATTGTCAGTCGGAAGGTACTCACATGCTCTGGATCGTCCCATTCCGGTAGCACAATTGGATGGCGATGAAGAGACTACAGAGATTTGCATCAAGGGCCTGGCAACCACTTCGTTGGGACCATGTGAAGACTGCCGCCTCAGCGTTGTTCCTCTTGGAAGTCCAAACGATCTGATGCCTGCCGATACCATTGCGTCGATAGATGTTGGAAGGTGGCTTATTCGTCATTCGGACTATCCCGCTGGATACTACCTTGTTCTTGCGAAAGATTCACGGGGGAACAGCTATCGTCCCTTACGGATTGTCGTCAAGGCATCCCAGTTGAGGAGCAACACTGAGAACTGCGATGATTCCCGGCCTGCGTTCTGGTCGGTGATGAACACCTATGACAAACGAGCGAGATTGAAAGCATGGGACGAGTATTTCAAAAGTGTTGCAGATAATCCCGCCCATCCGGATTGGGCGCAACTTGATGATTTCGTTAACTCGAGCGAGACGCTACCGGTGACTACATTTGAAGCGGTAGCAGCAATCACTCGAAATCACCTTGCTGCTGCAAGGTATGGCATTCTTTATCCGCACCGCGAACGACCGTGGAGACGCTTTGAGCAACTGCCATTCTTATGGTCGGCAATTCCTATTCAGGCATGGCTCGCGTCGGCAGTAAGGTACTGGGCTTTTACACATTCACGAATGGCTGAGATCGGCATGGACACCGAACAGGTAGATTTGCTGCTTGGACAGGTACGCAACCGATTTGTTAAAGAAGCCCCGAATCGGTCTGCTCACATGGCGAGCGTTATTTTGGCTATGTGGGCCTCAGGTCGTTTTGAAATTCCATTTTCTGAGAGTTTGCAACAGCTATTTGGTCGCTTTACTCTCGACATTAGG
>JBJONT010000276.1:0-16367 GCA_046051705.1 Planctomycetota bacterium
GCCGAATATCGAGACCTCCGGTGCGCCGGTTCAAGGGCGCAGTGGGGGTGGATTATTTAATGATCAGGGTGAGTTGGTAGGTGTGTGTTATGCCGCAGATGGTCAGCTTGATGAAGGGCTGTACTGTGGAACGGAAGTTTTATACGAGCAGATAAGCAAGCTAGGTTTAGAGCGTTTGATTGAACCCAAGTCGAGTGCTGGGGAAGTCGCACCTTCGAAGCTTGCGGTGCAGATCATTGATGCCCAAGGGCGGGTGCAACAAGTCCAAATCGATCGGCCCAGTGAGCCATTATTGCAAGCCATACGGACCGAAGCGCAGGGATCATCGAGATTGCGGTAGAGCGACGGGAACACAAAGTGAAGACCACGCGGATGAATTGGAGAATTCGAGAAGGCGATCAAGCGTTTGCTGCGGAGCGTTTTCGCGCCATGGGGTTAGGTCTGGTGCTTGTTGGTAGCTCGTTGTGGATGAGTTGTTTCTTGGGTTGCGGGACCACCAAGTCGGTAACGGCGACGGAGCAGTTACTGATGAGCGACGCGGTGGATGCGACTGTATCGCAGATCGATTTTCGGCCACTTTCTGGGTACAAGATTTTTTTGGACACCACTTACATGTCCTCGGCCGGCAAGTCGATTCCGGGGGTGCCCATGACCCATAATTTGGTGACGTCCGATTACGTTATCAGTTCATTAAGGCAGCAGTTGACGGCAGCGGGTTGCATGTTGGTCGATACGAAGGACTTAGCAGAGATCATCTGCGAGGCGCGTGTCGGGGCTCTGGGTACGGACGGTCACAACATGACATATGGATTGCCTGCAAGCAATGTTCTGAGCAGTGCTTCTACGTTGATCACGGCAACCCCAAGTTTGCCGATCATCCCGGAGTTGTCGATAGCGAAGAAGGAAGTTAAGAGTGCGGCGGCGAAGGTAGCCGTGTTCGCTTATGATCGCGAGACGCGAGAGCCGTTGTGGCAGTCGGGGGTAGCGCAGGCGGGGAGCAATGCAAAGGATAGTTGGTTTATGGGCGTTGGTCCAATCCAACAGGGGACCATTTATCGAGGGACTAGGTTTGCTGGGGATGGGATTGGTACGGGTGGTTCGAGCAATGACGAGTTTCCCCTTTCGCAGACACCTAATGGAGTCGAGCATCGTTCGCAGGTGACTTTTGCGCATCCTATGTTCTCCAAGTCGCAAGATGGAGTGATTACAGAGCGGATAGCAAAGGATGAAGTGTCGGGTGATGGCAAGGTGGGAGACAGCAAGGTGGGAGACAGCAAGGTGGGAGAAGGTAAGGGGGTAGCGGCGAAGCTGACGAGTGATTCGAAGCGTCCTGCTGTTTCACCGAGTGCATCGAAGCCGGCGGGTGCACAGAAGTAGGTGTTGAGACAGTGAGGCTTGTCCCTGGTTGTACGGATACTAGCATGATCTGAGTCGATGGGCTAAAGTAGGTTTGCATTAAGCATTGCCCCCGAGTCACTTCTTGATTGGTAAGCCAAGTCCATGCATTGTTTTTCAAATGAATTGCGGCGTGTTTGTGTAACACGATCCTTGATCACCATGTTCTCTATGATGGTGATTGTTTCGATGGGTTTGATCGGCGAGTCGCTTGCTGAAGTGCGGCTTGCGTCGGTCTTTGGGGATCACATGGTCTTGCAACGGGATCAAGAGTTGCGATTTTGGGGATGGGCGCAAGGGGGAGAGAAAGTCGTTGTAGAGTTTGGTGGCAAGAGCGCGCAGGGGGTTGCGGACGATCAAGGTCGTTGGGTGGTGAAATTCCCTGCGATGCCGGCATCGAAGTTACCGCAAGCGTTGATGATTCGCGGAGAGAACACACTTCGGTTTGAAGACGTCTTGGTCGGAGAAGTATGGTTGTGTTCAGGCCAGTCGAACATGGAGTGGACGGTAGCTGCGAGTGGCAATCCGCAAGAGGAGATAGCAACCGGAGATCATCCATTGATTCGGCACATCAAGGTACCTTTGGTTGCTTCGATGGTTCCTTTGGAGGATTTCAAAGGTGAGTGGCAAGTTTGTTCTCCGCAGACAGTCGCAGGCTTTACTGCTTGTGGTTACTACATGGCGCGCGAGTTGAGCAAGAAGTTAGATGTCCCGGTGGGGTTAGTGAATGCATCGTGGGGTGGAACGCGTATTGAGCCGTGGGTTCCACCGGTGGGATTTGAGCAAGTTGAAACGTTGAATGGAATCTATCGCTCGGTGATGGGGCGTACGCCGGGGAGCAAAGAGTATCAGCAGAAGCTTGGTGATTACATCGAGCGTTTAGAGAGTTGGTTGCAGAGGGCGAAGCAAGAGGTTGGAGGTAAGGGGTTGGTTGAACCGAGTCCTGGTTACCCAGGAGAATTGGCACGCTTTACAAGTAACCAAGATCCCACGATGTTGTACAACGGGATGATTCATTCGGTGGTTGGGTTCCCGATACGCGGAGCTATTTGGTATCAAGGAGAGAGCAATCATGATGAAGGCATGTTGTACGTTGAGAAGAAGAAGGGGTTAGTTCAAGGTTGGCGAACGTTGTGGAACCAAGGAGAGTTTCCTTTCTATTATGTGCAAATAGCACCCTTTCGTTACGGCGATGCAGATCCGACTACGTTAGCGAAATTTTGGGAAGCGCAAGGAGCGATCGAGAAGGCGATACCTTCAACGGGGATGGTAGTCATTAATGACATTGCAACAGTCAATGACATTCATCCGCCGAACAAGCAAGAGGTAGGGCGACGCCTAGCGTTATTGGCATTGCGCGATACGTATGGAAAGACCGATGTGGTTGCTAGAGGGCCTTCAATGGAGGGGTTTGAAGTATCAGGTAGTGAATTGAAGGTGACTTTCAAGAACACCGCTGGTGGATTGAAGACGCGTGATGGAAAGGAGCCGAGCCACTTTGAAGTGATCGGTGTAGGGTCGAATGGCTACCATGCTGCCAAGGCTCGCATTCAAGGTGATCAAGTGATTTTGACTTCTGAAGCCGTTAAGGATCCTCGAGCGTTTCGTTTCGCTTGGAATATGCTGGCAGAGCCGAATTTGTGTGGTGGGACCGGGCTGCCGGTCGGTGCGTTTCGCGCTGGAGTCGAACCAGAATTTCTCGATTCGATTTCGACAGCGAAGGAATACAAATTGATTTACGATTTGGATCTCAATAAGTTGGCTGACAACATTCAATACGATGTGAAGGTGGATGCCGCGAAGGGTTCCTTCGATCGTATTGGTTATCTTGTTGAATTGACCGATGCCAATGGGGCCGAGCGTAAAGTGTTCGTTACGATGAAGGCTTTTACCGATGACGTCCAGAAGATTGGGATACCAACAATATCGAGTGGAGCGAGATTTCAGATGCCGGTGGAGGATATGGACATCTTTAGCAGCACTTCGAACGTCACGAGTGGACGTGGGATAAGTTCTGGGAACATCGAGTTCTGGCCAGACAACTACGGGATGGTCAACGGAGCGCACGTCGAGGGTGCATCCGATAGTATTTACGATTTTGGAGATGAGATCGCCCTTCCACCCGATGGTTATGGGAGCATGCAGGTGCATAACGCCGGCGCGAAACAAACGGTCTTTGCGATCAATCAATGGAAAGCTGCGCAGAGGGCTGACATTGGGATCGGCAATAGTGAAGGTGGTACTAAGGATTGGACATTTACCAATAATGCCGCGAGTTTGATGAACAAGCGACTGAGAGTGTATGTTCGACCGAAGCCTTAATTGCTAATTGCCAAGGATTACCCACTTAATCAAACCGCTCTCAAGAGGGGGGCAGGTTTCCCGAATGGCGAATAGTTGGACATTCGGAGTCGAGCGATGCATAATCATCAGGGCCTAGACGTAGAGATTGTTTAGGTTGCTGAGTTGCTTTAGGGAGTTAACAATCGCTTGGAGTGATTCAATAGCTGACTGAGGAGTTTGGATAGAAAGTAAATATGTTTACGAGACAATGTTGAGATCTCGAGAGTGCAGGTGAAGTATGGCGAGTGTGGGGGATCGGATAAAGAAGCGTCGCAAGGAGTTAGGTCTCAGTCAGCAGGACATTTGCGGTCGGGTAGGATTGAGCAAGAGTTTTTTTTCTGAGCTTGAGAGTGGCAAGCGGAATGTGAGTTCATCGAACTTACATGCGATCGGCAAGGAGCTTGGAGTCTCGTTGGATTGGTTGATGACTGGTAAGGAGTATCAAGGCAAGTCGATGATGTTGGAGTTGCCTGATTCGTTGGTGGAGTATGCGAAGAAGCAGAAGTTACCTGCGAAGGTTTCAGGTTTGCTGATGGCTTTGCAAGAGTTAGCCGTATCGAGCAAGCTAGCGGGTAGCAGGAAGAAGGTAGATTTTGAGAAGGTTGATTGGAAGCGGGTGCATGGAGCGTTGAAGGAGTTGTTAGGGAGTTGATGCCGAGATTCTATTCGGTGGGACAGCGGGAGGGAGTGGTGATCGCGCTGTGAGATGGATTGTCGCGTGGAGAGTGGAGAGTTTGAGGGGCGGTTATTCGCGAAGTTCGCGGCCGGTCAGGTGAAGGAAGACGTGGTGAAGGCTGGGAGATTGGACTTCGAGGTTTTTGATACGGACCCCCATCTCTGTGAGTTGTTGGATCCACTGCGGGAGGTCTTCTGCGAGGTTGTGCGTAAAACCTAGAAGTGTGTTTGGTTCGGTGGCTTGGAAGTTTTCAGGGATGGCGTTGAGTTCGCCTTCGATTTCAAGTTGGACTTGTTTATGTCGACCGATGGTTTGGTCGATGAGTTGATCGATTTTGCCGTCGGCGATCACCATGCCGTGATCGATGATGATGATTCGATCGGATCGTTGTTCGGCTTCTTCGAGGTGGTGGGTAGTAAGTAGGATGCTGGTGCCTTCGAGGCTTAGTTGGTCGAGCATATCGAAGATACGTTGTCTGCTTTGGGGGTCGACACCGACGGTGGGTTCATCGAGGAGGAGGATTCCTGGTGCGTGCATAACACCGCATGCGATATTCACACGGCGTTTCATGCCGCCGGAGAATTGGGAGGTCAGGTCATCGGCTCGGTCTTCGAGCGCGATCCATTTTAGGGCCCACAGAACGCGTTCTTGAAGCTTGCGTCCGCGTAGTCCGTGAAGTCGGCCGAAGCATTCGAGGTTTTCTCGGGCGGTCAGGTCTGAGTAGATAGCGAGTTCTTGGGGGACGACACCTAGTTGCATCGACGCGTTGGGTTGTCGGATGGATTTACCGAAGAGTTTGATGGTGCCTTGGGAAGTCTCAGTCCGACCGGAGATGCATCGAATGAGGGTAGTTTTTCCGGCACCGTTTGGGCCGAGGAGGGCGATGCGTTCGGCTGGGCGGATATGCAGAGAGATTCCGCGCAGGGCTTCGTGATCCCCGTAGGATTTGCGGAGATCGTGGATTTCTAGAGCGAGTGGTTTCTCTGACACGGTGTTCCCTTAAGCGGTATTCTCTTACGCAGGTGTTCTCTTACGCAGTATTCTCGGGCGGGGGGCAAGGATTTCCGGGGCTTAGAGGGGATATGGTCAAATTGCGAGATTTCTCAACAGGCTATCGATAGAGAATTGTTTGGGTGTAGGGCAAGCCCGATTGGGGCATCGGTGGTATAATCAGGGAGTTGGTTACAGGACAGCACCCCGATGAAACAATGGAAAATCGATGGGTATTTTCGACAAGTTATTCAATAAGAAGCCCGGTGGATCTAGCGATTCCGGGAAGGCAGTCAAAGCGAGCAAGTCGGTAGATATCGAGGGTCGATTTGAGCGGTTGCGATCGGCCATCAGCGGTACGATGAGCAATTTTTTCGTGGCCAAGGATCGGCAGAACGAGAACCGAGTGGTTGGTGTTAAGCTTTGCGACACCGACAAGGTAGAGTTTTTTGAGAGTCGGTTTAAGGGATTGAATAAGCCGAGTGAGGGTGAGATTGCCATTCAGATGCAGCACTCGAACATCGTGAAGACCTTGGAGTATGGGACTTCGTCGAAGGGGCAGTTGTTCATTGTGATGGAGTACATCGACGGGCCTGGTTTGAATCAATTGATCCATGAGAGGCAGGAAGAGCAGTTAGCGGGGAAGCGGTTGGATATGATTCGGCAGATGGCCGAAGCGTTGGCGTATGTGCATCGCAAGGAGTTCATTCACCGCGACATCTGTCCTCGCAATTACATGGCGACAAAGGATCTTGGCACGGTGAAGTTGATCGACTTTGGGTTGACGTTACCGGCGACGAGGGCTTTTATGGCTCCTGGGAATCGGACGGGGACTCCGTTGTACATGTCGCCGGAGATTGTTCGTCGTCGTTCGACGGACAAGCGAGTGGATATCTTTTCCTTTGCGGTTACGTGTTATCACTTGATCACGTTTGATTTGCCTTGGCAGATCTCCGATACTTCAGGTCGCGCGGCGTTGCATCACGACACATCCCCTCCGCGTGACATCCTCGAGCATCGGCCTCAGATGGATAAGAACTTAGCTCAAGCGATCATGGGAGCGATGCATGCGAATCCCGATTCGCGGACTCCGGATATCGAAACATTTCTGAAGCAAATTCGCAACGTGAAGCAATCGCCTTAGTGGGCCAGATAAAACTTCGCCTGCTAGATTAGCCGTAA
The DNA here is from genome assembly GCA_046051705.1 of Planctomycetota bacterium. Classification (GTDB taxonomy): domain Bacteria; phylum Planctomycetota; class Planctomycetia; order Pirellulales; family Pirellulaceae; genus JBKCUI01. Next base: position 6,587 of record JBJONT010000276.1, read on the forward strand.
GGGGCCTCTTGGCGTTTTCGACCACGATCGTAAGGCTGGATCTGAAACGAGTTCGTAATTGGCTATTGAGGAAAAAGGGTAGCCAGAATGATTGCGGTTCAGGCCAAGTTTCGTGCTCGTTCGCGGATAACGGGAGCAGTTTATCTAGGTCGTGTGTTGAACGAACATACAACTACTACAGGCTGTTTTCGATCACGAGAACGAGCACCGCTCCACTGAGCACGATCACGGCGTTGCAAAACCGATACAAATCAATACTAGCCACTTAAATTCCCGAAGAACCAAAAAGTTTTCATTCCTCGCTATCTGGTACCTCTCTTTATGTCTGACCCATTGAAGATGCCTTTACGATTGCATGTTTCTCAATTGTTACGAATTCCATCGGTTGTTGCGATTGTGGCTTTTGTTTTCGCGATATTGGTAGTCGCGTCAGGGTTGGCTTTCGCGTCGGGGCAAGACACACCCCCAACTGCGAATTCACCCGCACCCAGTCGCCCTTCGCCAAACGCGCCCGATGAGCAGCCCTCTGCGCAGCGACGAATGACGAAGGATCCGACTGAACTGAGGCATTGGTTGGAGAGTATGGTCTGGTATCACGGATTCAGTCGCGAAGAAATCTTGCAAGTTACAGGGTTGATGCCGGGTGAGTTGGATGAATCGTTGAGGCGATGGAATATCTCGCCCGGTACAAAGCCCCTGGCAGAGGTCGATCCACCTGTATTCGTACTCCCCTACCCTGGTGGACGGCATCCTCGTATCGGGTTTCTCGACGGGGCGATCGAGCCTCAACGCGAAACGAAGCTAAGCATTTTTACGCCGTGGGATCCGACAAGCTACGTTGTTTTGGATGCTCCCGAAGCGCTTTGGTCGAACTTGGGGCTGACCTACTTGGCACATACCCACATCGATACGATATGGGATAAGCAAGGGATTAAGCTGGAGCAACTCGAGTGGAGTCGCAAGCCGGACGGCAGCTATTTCTTAAGAAGGGAATTGCCGAACAAGCTCGCTTATGAACTTCTAGCCACTCCCCATCGAGATCACTTGGCCATTCGCATGTCGCTGACGAATGGAACGAACGGATCTCTTTCGGATCTGCGCGTACAGATGTGCGCGATGCTCAAGGGTTGCAAAGACTTTGATCAGCAAACCAACGACAATAAAATCTTTCGAGGATCGCTTGCTGCTTGCAAAAACTCAACGGGCGATCGCTGGGTGATCCTTGGATTTGAGCCGAACCATCGCACATGGGGGAACGCTCCTTGTCCATGTCTGCACTCGGATCCTATTTTCCCCAATCTTGAACCTGGCCAAAGTGGGACGGTACATGGTTGGTTATCTTTCTACCAAGGAACCGATATCAACGCGGAGCTTGATCGGATCGAGCAGCGATGGAACGGGGTGGAAGAGCGAGTGGTTCGGGGGTCGGTAGTAGACGACCTAACGGGAAAGCCGGTAGCGAGTCGTATGTACGTTCGCAGCGATTCAGGGGTTTGGTATTTTGCGGAGCCATTGAACTCCGAAGGGCAGACGATTCGATACGAGAAGCAGAATTGGGTGCGTGCCGACTCGAACGAGTTTCATACAAGCATCTCTGCGCATCCTTTTGAATTGCGGTTACCACCCGGCGAATACACCCTGATCGTCGAACGAGGTAAGGAATATTATCCTTGGACGCAGCGACTTACGGTCGGCTCTGAACCTGCCGAACTTGAGATTCGCTTGAAGCGTTGGATCAATATGGCTGCACAAGGTTGGTACAGTGGGGATACCCATGTGCATACTACCGTCGAGCGATTGAAAGTGCCGATGCAGGCGGAGGATGTGAATGTCGCATTGCCGATGGTCTACTGGACGACTCGCAGTGAGCGGACGGCTGAGTTTGGGGATCGAACAGACCCCGATGATGCGAGGTTGCCGAGCGAATTGATCGCAGTCGATGGAACGCATGTGATTTGGCCTAAGAATACCGAGTGGGAGATTTTTAGTGTCGATGGAAAACCGCATACGTTGGGTGCGTTGTTCGCTTTGAATCACAAAACTCCTTTCGGAGTTGGAATTCCACCGGTCAAGCAGGTGATCGAGCAGACGGATCGCGAGCAAGCGATCCTTGATTTGGACAAGCACGATTGGCCCTTCGCTATGGTCCTACCTCCTTTGCTTGGAAGTCGTTTGACTTATGAATTAGCGAATAATCATATGTGGCGAACTGAGTTTGCTTTTAGCAAGTGGACAACACCCGCACCTGATTGGATGTTGTCGGACTCCGGCGATGCCACAAAAAGGAGCGAGGGAGGGGAGAAGGACTGGATCGAGTTCGTGCATCGGACTTATTGGACTTTGTTGAATTGCGGTTATCGATTGCAGCCTTCTGCCGGAACGGCTTCGGGGGTGCATCCTGTGCCGGTGGGATTCGGGCGAGTGTATGTGCACTTACCGAATGGTTTTAACTATCGGGATTGGATTCAGGGGCTCAGAGAAGGTCGCTCGTTTGTGACAACCGGTCCGATGGTTCAAATGGATCGGGAAGGAGATGTTTTGAGAGCGATGGTTCAAGCCGATGGGCCGATCGATTCGGTGGAATGGATTGTCAATGGTCGGGTTGAGAAGGTGCCGGTTGCATCGCAGGTCAAGCGAGCGAATGGTTCTTATGCGATCACCATTGAGCGTCGGGGCAAGTTTGAATCGACGAGTTGGGTGGCGGTTCGCGTATGGCAGCAACCATCAACAGGGCGATGGCGGTTCGCGCATAGTGCACCGGTTTGGTTCGATGTACCGGGTAAACCAATCGCGCCGACGGATCGCGAACGCGAGTACTTGGTCGAACGCGTGGAAGAGGAACTCAAACGAAGTCGCGGTGTGTTAAGTGCGGAGGGAGTTGCTGAGTACGAAGAGGCGCTGGAAACTTATCGCAAAGGGGGGCCTGTGGATGTGCGACGTGGTGGTTTGGAAACACAGAGGCACAGAGGCACGGAGAGATAGGATCGGAGAAATAGGGACGGAGAAATAGGGACTGAGTCTCTCTGTGTTGTCTGTGAGCTCTGTGTTTAAAAAAGGAGCGTGGGGAGTTGCACTTAGGCTTTATTTGTCGGGAATCGCCAGATGGTTGGAGTCCAGGAGTGGGACTGCCAGGAGTCTTTTGTGGCGACCTCGCGGATACGAAGCTCCTGTGCATCGACTTCGATGTAAAAGAAAGCTTGATTGCCCCCGCTAAAGTGACTTGAGTTGTCAATATTCAACAGAGGTATACCGGAGGTGGTTTTTTCGGGCGTGCCGTTCCAGAGTTGGATGTTTCGAACGTGGGTGTGGCCGTAGAGGATTGCGATGATGTTGTATTTGCGGATCGCTTCGTAGTAGGCAGCAACATCGCATGGGTTCCACTCCATTGCCAAGTTCGCATCGTTGGTCAGTTCGCAGGGTTTGCTGTAACGAGGAAGGTCGATATGGTGGGTGAGCAAGACTGGGCGAGTGGCGTCTGCTGCGTGTTGTTGCAAATCACCGATGAGGAATTCGAGGCTGTCCATCGGGTTGTAGCGTCGACGTTGTTCGTTGCGGGAGTCTTGGCCAACGACGATACCGAGATTGACGCAGTGAACAGGTCCGAAGTCCCAGGAGTAGTGCAATCCGTTCGCGGATCGCGCGAGGACTTGGCGAGCTTTGGTGCGTTCGATCAGGCCGTCGATGGCGATTCCCTCACCGCTGGGGCTGTCATGGTTGCCGTGGACTTCGTAGACCGGGAATTTCAAGCGACCTTCGGTGCCGTTGAGTCCGAAGTCTCTGTTGAAGCCTTCCCATTCGCGTTGTTGCATTTTCGATTGGACAGCGCCCCGTTTATCCCCGGTATCGATGATATCTCCCGCATGGATCACACCCTGGATGGATCCTACCCGTCCGCCACCGGCTTCGGCGGGAATCTCGGTATTTGGAAGTCCATTGAGGGTGTCGATCAATCCGTGGCAATTAAGGATGGAGGACTCCATCAGCTCAGTGGGTGATTGTTCGTTCGCGAAGTAATGTGTATCTCCGATGGCAAAGAATCTTACGACATCGTCGCTGACTTCTGTGGTCCTCGAAGATGATGTTGCGAGAGCGAAGCTTGAGGAGCAAGCCATCGATGAAGCTAGAGCAGCAGATGATTTGAGGAAATCGCGGCGTGGAAGAGAGTTCATGTTTCGCTTACTCCAATGGTTGAACAATTGGTTCCGTCTGTTTGGGTTGTTGTTTTGGAATGGCGAACCAAGCAGAGAGTAAACCGATGGCGAGGACAGCTGAGGCTAGGAAGAATGGGGCACCAGGAATGTGCACCGAGCTTGTCGGGTCGATCGTCGCTTTAAAGACAGTTGTAAATAGCACCGGCCCGATCATTCCTGCGATACCGTTGAGCGAACTATTTGCGCCGGATAACTGGCCTTGGACACTCGGGTCGACGGCTTTGGACATCAAGCCTTGGATGGCTGCTGAGAAGAATCCCATCAAGCAAAAGATCACGGTAGAAGCCATGAACATCTCACCGTTGTCGACGATACCGTAGGCGAGGAAGCCGAGGATACCGCCAAGAAGTCCGAGGAAAACCATGATGCGTTCACCCAGTGCCCGCATCATCGGTCGTATCAGTCCACCTTGGACTATGAAATTCAAGATACCCACGATCGCGAGTGCTTTACCGACGGTACCGGGTGACCATCCGAAGCGAGCATCGGTGTAGAGAACAAAGACGCTGCTGAAGACCGAGTGGGCGAGTTGGTAAGTGAAGAGGCTAATGGCCATCGGCATCAAGCCCGGTACGCTTCTGAGGAGTTTGAGGGAACCCAATGGGTTTGCACGGGACCATTGAAAGGGTTTGCGAAGTTCCTTCGGGAGTGATTCCGGGAGGAAGAACAAACCGTAGCATGCGTTCAGTAGGGTTAAGCCAGCGGAGACCCAGAAGGGAAGACGCAGGTCGATATCACCGAGGTAACCGCCGAGGGCTGGGCCGAGGATGAATCCAAGACCGAAAGTCGCTCCGTAGATACCGTAGGCCGCAGAGCGATTTGCAGGTGGTGTTACGTCGGCGATATAGGCACTTGCGGTTGAGAAGCTCGCTGCGGTGATGCCTGCGAGGATACGTCCGATGAAGAGCCAGATCAGGTTTGGGGCGAGGGCCATCAGGATGTAATCGAGCCCTAAGCCGAATGCGGAGAGGAGAAGGACTGGTCGCCGACCGAAGCGATCGGAGAGGGCTCCCATGATCGGTGAGGAGAAGAATTGCATCAGGGCCCAGATGGTACCGAACCAGCCGACATAGCTGGCGGCTTGAACGGAATCATTACCCGCAAGCTCTTTGACCAATTTGGCTGTGATTGGGATAACGACCCCAAGGGACAGCACATCCATCAGGACGGTAACGAGGATAAACGGAATTCCGGCTTTGGATGCCTGAGTGTTATTCACTCGATTCTCACTTCCTGGTTGCGTCATTGTGGGCTGTCGAGAGGCTCTGGGGCATGGAGGGATGCCGTTATGGTGGGACCCGGTCGGGAGAGACATTCTAACCGCCAGATCCGTTTTTGTAAAAAAGGGTTTCTGCGGGGGCAGTTACCTATGCCGCAAACGGAAAGCAGGTGAGAGTACGTTGGATTTTTGGCGTCAGAGCTTATGTGAAGAAATCCACCGATTCGGAGATTGGATTTTGATTGGGTAGAGAGTTCGGAGGCGAGTTTAGGGTAGAAGTCTCAGCGTGGGGTGCGCGTTCACGAGCGATTTGTTCGTCGTTGGGTTGGTTATTCTCTGGGTTGTGGTCATTCTCTGGTGGTTGGTTATTCGAGAAGCGATAGTTTGATTTACCTTGGGCGTCTCGCTCCGTGGTTTCGCGGGGAGAGTCTACCAGATCGACTTCGATTACATTCTCGGAGTTGGCTTGCGCGTTGAGGATATCGGACGGAATCGCAGTAGACGCAGCGGTACGCTGTGTGGAAGCGTTTGGTGAAGTTGAACGCGACGAGTTTATCTGCGAGTTTATCTGCGCGGGGCTTGAGCGTCGCGTGATGGAATCGAGGGACATGTCCATATTTCTTTGATGCCAGCTTCGTTTGTCTTGGGGATGGATGTGCTCTCGAGTCAGGGAGTATTAAGGAGACTCTAAGAGGACTTGGTCAAGGGAATCACGCAGTGGCATTGGAGGGCGTATTTGGAGATTGTTCGTAGTGCCGGTGACTTCGATGCGCATCCAGTTTGCGTTTTGGTTTTCGGTGAAAGGACGTATCAACGCGCCCATGATACCGCGACGACCTACATTGGTAGCGAGTTCAAGGTTGATTTCGCGGCGGAAGTTGACTTCGCCTTTACCTTGCATGGAGATCAAATCGCCGTCGAGTTCGAGTTTATGAATCGGAACTCGGTCTCCATCGATAGAAAATTCGATATCGGCGGCATCAAATGCACCTTGATCGGGTCGGATAGCCAAGAGGTTTAGCAAACGGATCATGACGGGAAGTTCGTAGAGGTTTGCGCCTCGCAACCAAGCTTTGCCGTTTCCTTCGAGAGCATAGAGGTTGTTGATCGAGCCACGAAGGTCGCATTCGACGAAGAGTTTGCCGTTTACGGGCGAGTGGGCTTCGCCTAAGTCGACCAGCATACCATGGAAATCGGAGTCGACGAGTCGCGTGCGGAGCATAGCCCGTTCGCCATCGAGAGGTTCGACGCCGCTGATGAAGAGGGTGCCGCTTAATGCTCGAGCGCGAATGTCATGTTCGTGAATATCCATCGTCGGGTAATCGATCGACGATTTCAAAGGAGATGCAAACCAAGATGAATTGTTTTGTTGGTCTCGGTGTTCGACAAAGCCGTCGCGAACTCTCGATTGAAAGGTGGCTGAGACGACTTCGCTGGAAACGGAAGACGTAGGTTGCAGTGCGAGTGCCTGAACGGACGTTGCTTGATTGACGGAATTCGCTTGCTTGTAGTTGTTCGTTTGCTTGTAGATTGCATCGCGGCCGAGGTAGAGTTGGTTATCTTGGATTGCAAACGGGCCTTCGATTCCGGTTACCGCCACCCCTCGGATCGCAAGGGCATCGAGCGCAAGAGATCCCGAGGCGCTGGTCCCTCGCGCGTTGCTTTGACCGTTGATATTTAGGGAACCACGCACTCCTTTTGCGAGATCACCGCCGATGGAGACATCTTCCAAATCGAGTCGAAGGCTCCAGTCGCGGACGAGGGATTGGAATTCGGGGGATAGGGACGCGATAATCGTCGAGCCGGTGATGCTCACGGGGCCTCGGAAGCTCATGCGAGTCATCGGGTCCTTGAGGATAGGAGGCAAGGAACTGATCAGGACTTGGTCAATCATCAACCGTGATGATGGGAGCCAATTGAGCATACCGTCCCAGGTACCGTCGCTGTGCAAGCGTATTTGACCGTTGGTCTCCACGCGGCTTGCATCGTGCATTCCTGAGAGGTTTCTGATATCGATGCGTCCGGGTCGATAATCGACCGCGCATTCGATGTCGTGAATGGTGTAAGGGAAGGACTGGGGATGTAAGGACATTCCCCTTCCGCCGTTATTCGATGTTCGCGATTCTGCGATCGCGACTTTCAGATCAAGTGGAGCGCGTGCGGCGGAGCGTTGAATTTGCACCGAGATCCGATCGATCACACCGCTGGGTTGAAGCTGCTCCCAGAGGTTGCGTGCGCTCGGTGGAAGTGCTTGTTCGAGGTCTTCGTCGAGTGCAACGTGATGTGCTTGGAAAATCAAGTCGATGGCATCGACGCTGCTTGGCGAGCAGGACGCGACACCTTCGCCACGTATGCGAGCCCCATCGTTTCTTCCAACGAAGTCTTTCAAAACGAGTCGATCGTTGTCGAGGGTGGCTTGACCATGGATATCGGTGATGGGGTATCGAAATCCATCGAATCGAACGGAGCATTCCGAGAAGGTCAGTTCGAGTGATCGGGAGATCACTTCGGGGCGATGTTCGGAGCGAATGAAACGACCTTTGCGCAACATCATCGTTCCGGTGGGATGCAGCGAGTTGACGAAGCGTTGGAAGCCGCTCTCGGGAAGCGAGCGAGGTGTTAGGGCATTGAGAAGATTTTCATCGATCGGGAGTGGGGATTCCGAAGCGATAGTGAGATCCATCAGCCAGCGTGGTGAAGCGCGGCGCAGGACGAGCGAGCCGTTGAGTCTCTGCTGGCCAGCCATCGCTGAGAGTTCCGGGGCTTCGATGACTCCATCGCGATAGTGGAAGTCACCCGAGATGTTGTGGATAGGATAGGGGAAGAAATCAGGGTTTGCTCCACCATCGCGAGCTCGGATCGTTAAATGCGGACTCCAGTTCTGACCATCGAAGTGAACGCTAGCCAGAGCATCGATACTTCCTCTGAGATTCAACCGTCGCCAGTGCTCTTGGGCTGAAGCGGGAAGAGCGTTGTAGAGGGTCTCGTCGAGTTCCAGTTGTCGGATGGCGATACCTGCGATCAATGGAGATCCGAGGTTGAAACCATTGATGTCGCATTCGAGCGATACGGTGGCTTTACCCGACCTCCCCTGCCCTTTTCGAAGGTGGATGCCTTGAGGATCGAAGTGCATTTCGGCGGAGAGTTGATCGATCGGGTAAGGAACGTTTGGATGGAGTAGTCGTCCATCGCGAATGGTGGCATGAGCTTGGAACGGAAAGCCTTGTTCGCTGTACGAACCTCGAAAAGCACCGTCGAGCCGACCGGTGAAACCTTGAAGCATCCCTATGCGATCGCGGAGGCCGTTCGGTAGTTGTTGAAGAAGTGTCTTGGAGATTTCAAGTTGTTCTAGATCGCAAGCGATGTCGATTTTACCTGAGGTCGAGTACCGTTTTGCTTGGATAGCCAAGCGGGAGAAGTGGCTGCTTGATAAGCTTGCGCTCAAGACTTGTTCGGTATCGATTGTGCGACTTCGATCGGACGTTGTTGATTGTCCCGAGGGGGCTGATTGTTGAGTGAGGATTCCTTGAAGGTCATGGCAGAGAATTTCTCTGGCAAGGTATCCGGAGGGATGTCCGATGCGTAGCAAACCTGAACGGATATGGATGTTTGGGATGCGATTCGAGGGTTTCGATTCACTGGGAATGAGTTCTTGGATACTCCAAGTGTTATCCGATGTCGGCCAGAGGCTCAAATCCAAACCGTCGAGGATCACCGTGTCGATCGGAACTTGGCCTTGAATGATTCCGATCAAGTCGACGGGGCCTTGGCAAGTGATGCGTCCGATTTTTAGAACGTCACGCATGCCCCGATCGGTGGCCTTCGCGATGGAGAGTCCATCGATGAGGATCGATTCGCCGGGGATAAGCCTAGCTCGATCGATATTGATTTGGTGATTCGGAAATTGACTTTGTAAGCGGTTCGCAATTTCGGATGTTAGTTGATGATCGACACGATCGAAAGCGATAAAGTATCCCATTCCCAATGCAGCGGCAAAGAGCAACAGCCAAGCGACTCGGCCGGAGGAACCGCGAGGCTTGCTAGGAGTCTGGATTGGAGTTGGGGTTTCTGGGGTACTCATCCGTGGTACTGTGATTTTGTGCGCCGCTAGCTTGGGTTAGATTCGTGTGTAGTGGACTGCCCGAGGGTTTGAGTATCTTTTTGGGGTTGGAGAATCGAAGGGAAAGGATGTGGGCGGCGCCGATTCCTGCGAGGACGCAGAGGATCAGGACACCGGGTTGCCGGTAGCGGACGGAGCCAATAAAAACCGCATGCAGTACAGCTAGGTACAAGCATGGCATGGCGATCCACAGGGCACTCAGTGGGTGAGACTTTGCCAAGCAGCGTAGTC
>JBJONT010000277.1:0-21343 GCA_046051705.1 Planctomycetota bacterium
GTAACCGAATTTCTTCTCGAAATCGGCGATTTCATTGCTTTTCGCATCGCGACTCATCGGGCCGAAACTCGCCGCTCCTTCAATCAACGCAGGCATCGCCTTCGAAGATCCTTGTCCCTCGACTTCCGTCCGAACACCCTTGTAATAGGTTTTGAACTTCTCCGTCCACAAAAGCATCAATGGATTCATCGAATCCGATCCGACGCTCTTGATCTGGCCAGATACTCCAGGAGCAACCTTGTAAGGCTTTAGTTCTGGATCAACTGCGAGTTGTCCATGAGCCATCGGAACGGAACCGAAATAAAGTGCGGCCGCAAAACAAGCGATCGCCCAGACTTTGATTCGTCCGAAGTTTGAAAGTCCAGTCAATGATTTTCCCATTCGATCAATTCCTTTGAGGTGGTCGTCCTGCGGGGTTAAAACCACAACGAGAGTCGCTATGCTCCCCTTTGACGTGCTATAGTGCAAGCATTGCTGCGGCATTTTCCCGAAACGTGCCCAAATGCAACAGGTTACCGATGTTAAGAAATCATTAAGATTCCATGAACTCGCAACCGCCTTGGTATTAGCAGGTCTTCTTTGGGGGAAGGGCTGGGGGCGGTCAAAGTTACACGCAAACTTAAATTACGAGAGATTCCCTTGAAATCCGCGATAACTGTTTCTTTAGTTTCTCAATCTCGTGGCGGTCCATTTGTTTTATGGGACGATCTTGCCGCTGGCATGGATTTAGCCAAAGCCCTGGGCTTTGATGGAATTGAGATCTTTGCACCGGGTCCTGAGTTCTTTGTGGAATACAAGGATTCTTCCAACAACAACGTGTTGTCCATGGCCCGCGAGAGGGGATTGGAGATCGCTGCAATTGGAACTGGAGCGGGGTGGGTCAAGCACCGGCTTTCCATGGCGGACCCCGATTCTTCTGTCCGGAAATCGGCGATGGAGTTTCTCGAAAAGATGCTTCGAGCAGCCTCGGAGCTTCATGCACCGATGATTATCGGATCGATGCAGGGGCGTTCCTCCCCGGGAGTTTCCAGCGACCAAGCCCGTGATTGGCTTCGCGATGGACTGGCAAGTCTTGATGCGATGGCGAGCAAGCTTGGAGCGGAGATTTTTTACGAACCGTTAAATCGCTATGAAACGGATCAGGCCACTACGCTCGCAGGGGGCTTGGAGTTGATCGCTGGTCTGCAACGGACTCGTTTGCTTGCGGACTGGTTTCACATGAACATTGAAGAAGCGGATATGGCGGAGAGTTTGCGGCAAGCGGGCAGTGCGGTAGGGCACATTCACTTTGCAGATACCAATCGACGTGCGGTTGGATTTGGGCATCTGCAAGTCGGACCGTTGATCGCAGCATTGCGAGATATTGGCTACACGGGCTTTCTAAGTGCCGAAGTGTTTGCATGGCCGGACAGTAAGACCGCTGCCGAGCAGACCATCGCCGCTTATCGGCGATGGGTTGATGCATCGTAGAATTACAGGCTCGACTACTTTTGAATGTCCTTGAAGGTTTCTTCGAACTTTTTGAGCTTCGGGATAATCACAGCGCGGCAATAGCCTTTGCCTTTGTTGAGGTTGAAGTAGTTCTGGTGGTATTTTTCAGCAGGGTAGAACACATCTAGTGGAGTGATTTCGGTAACGATTTTACCGTCGAAGACGTCCTTGTTGAGTTTCTCTTTGTATTCTTCCGCTACTCGCTTTTGCTCGTCATTTTCGTAGAAGATCGCTGAGCGATACTGGGTTCCTTCATCGTAGCCTTGACGATTCAAGGTGGTCGGATCGTGCGTCTTCCAATGGACTTCGAGGAGTTTCGCGAACGAGACGACCGAGGGGTCGAACTCGACTTGGATCACTTCGGCATGCCCGGTCGTTCCGGTGCACACATCTTCATAGGTTGGGTTCTTAGTTTTGCCTCCGGTATAGCCGGAGACGACGGATTCCACTCCTTTGACTTGCTGAAAGACCGCTTCAGTGCACCAGAAGCATCCTCCGCCGAATGTCGCTTTTTCCAATTTCTTTTCTCCTGATTTTGTCTCGCTGGAACCCTTAGGTTGCGCGCTCGATTGTGGGGAGTCTTTAGCTGTCCCTTGCGCATGGGAATTCTCGCACAAGGACAACCCCAAGGTAGCGATTAGTCCAAACCCGGTGATTAATAAACTGGCGAAGCTCTGCATGGAGGCTCCGATCGGTGTGGTGGTTTTGCGTGGCATTCTACTGCTCCTAGGGGAAATTCCGTTCGAGTTACTTGATCACGAGTACTTGATCACGATTATTCACAATTCAATTTCACAATTCAATTATGGAGTAATCGCCTGCGTCCTTCGCTGAAAGCTTGCGTGGAATTATAGGGGATCGGCGAGCGAAGGGTACCAGGACGGGTCTATTGCAATCAAGGCTTTGCGGGACTGGACACGATAAGGCGTGCTGTGTTTCTCATTTTCACTTGCATAAGGTACAATACTCGCAAGGTTTGCTACCGATAGCCCGCTCCTTTCCTCCATGAATTAGCACGGCATTACCATGAAGGTCTCTTTTGATTGCGACCCGACAGCTCCGAAGTCCGAAGTTCGGCGAGAGTTTCTCAAGCACCTTGCGGTTGCAACTACCGCAACCCTGGGTTTTGGTGCACCGAAACGACTCTTTGGAAGCGATGAGCCGGTTGAGCACCCGGCGGCCAAGGCCGATGCGATTATTGTCTTATGGATGGGTGGAGGGATGGGGGCTCCCGACACGTTTGATCCGAAACACTACGAGCCATTCGAAGTGGGGAAGCCTGTCGCTCAGGTCATCAGCACATTTCCGTCGATTCCCACCGCAGTGGACTCCATTCGAATCAGCCAGGGGCTTGAGAATATCGCTCAAGTCATGGATCGAGCAACGCTGATCCGTTCGCATATCCAACCAGACTTGGGAAGCATTCTGCATTCGCGACACCAGTACCATTGGCATACCGGTTACGTTCCACCTCAGACGGTCGCTTGCCCCCACCTCGGTGCTTGGGTTGCAAAGGTGCTCGGACCGAACAACCCGGTAATCCCTCCATTTATCAACATCGGTCAGCGACTCGAAGGGGTCGGCGAGCAGGAAGAGCTCAAGGCATTCACGACCGCTGGTTTTTTTGGAAGTGAATTCGGGCCGATGAATTTACCGTTTCCCGAGGAAGCGGCCGTATCGGTTCGACCTCCGAGCGGAATGAGTCCACAGCGTTTTGAGAACCGCTACAAGTTCTATCGCAAGCTCGCCGATGCGCATCCTGCTCGCGACCAGATGAGCGACTTCCACCGCGATTCGCTTATCCGCTCTATGGAAGGTGCATATAAGCTTCTTGAGTCCAAAGATAAAGATGCTTTTGACATCAGCCTCGAACCTAAAGAGAGCTATGCGAAATACGATACCGGACGATTCGGCCGTGGTTGCTTGCTCGCTCGACGGCTTGTCGAAGCCGGCGCAAGGTACATCGAAGTAACCACCGAATACGTCCCGTTCTTGCATTGGGATACTCATGCCGATGGTCATACAACGTTGGCTCGAATGAAAAAAGAAATCGATCAGCCGATCGCTCAATTGATCCTTGATCTTGAAGCCCGAGGGTTGCTCGATAGGACGCTGGTTGTTCTGGCGAGCGAGTTCAGCCGCGACATGATCATGGAAGGCCAGCCCGGTTCGAATGCAGCCGATCAAGCTGAGAAGGTGGATCGAATGACCGAGATGAAGCACTACGGTCTACATCGTCACTTCACTGCAGGTTCGAGTGTGGTTCTTTGGGGTGGCGGTATGAAGAAAGGATTTTTATACGGCAAGACTGCCGATGAACGTCCTTGTATCGCCGTCGAGAATCCGCTCGGCATCACGGACCTGCATGCGACGTTGATGACCGCCATGGGCATCAGCCCTAAAACGGTCTTCGATGTCGAACGCCGACCGTTCTACATCACCGAGGATGGCAAAGGCCAAGCTCGCATGGACCTCTTCGCGTAGTTTTCACGCAACTGCGTCTCACGCACCCCGTCTCACGTAACTGAGTCTCATGCAGCCCCTCACCATGCAACCTATCAATCACCAACCACCCGCGATCACAAGCAGCATGGATCTTGCGCAAGTCGATCCGCAGTGGGCTTGGGAGCCATGGCAAGCATCGGAGCAGGAACCTTGGAACGAGAGTCGACTGCGGCTGTTGTTGCGGCGAGGTGGTTTCGGCGGTGAGCCCAAGAGCATTGCCGCTCTGAAGAACTTACCCTACACGGCTGCCATCGAGGCTTTGATCGGCTCAGATGCAAAACGTGAACAAGAAAGATTCGAAGAGGACTCGGCGCAACTTCTCGCCGCAGTGCGAGCCGGCGGGAATATCCAGCGACTCGCTGCCTGGTGGGTGCATCGCATGATTCACTCTCCAAGCCCGTTGATCGAGAAAATGACTCTGTTCTGGCACGGGCACTTCGCCACAGGCGCGGATAAAGTGATCGATACGGAACTCATGGCGCAACAAAACCAAGTCTTGCGCAAACACGCGATCGGAGATTACCGACAACTTGTCCATGAAGTCGCCAAAGATCCGGCGATGTTGCTCTATCTCGATTCGGCATCGAATCGTAAAGCTCACCCGAACGAAAACTTCGCACGCGAATTGATGGAACTGTTTTGTTTAGGCGAAGGCAACTACAGCGAGAAAGACGTCCAAGAACTCGCAAGATGCTTTACCGGTTGGGAAATACGACGCAAGTCGTTTCGATTCAATAGCTATCAACACGACTCGGGCGCGAAGACCTTATTCGGCATTGAAGGGATCGAGTCGGGAGAAGCTGCGATCGACCAAGTCCTCGCGCACCGAGCGATGCCGATGTTCATGGCCAAAAAACTCTTTCGCTTCTTTCTGTGCGATGAGCCGGAACCTTCTCAAGAACTCCTTGCACCCCTTGCCCAAAAATGGGTGGAGTCGGACCATCAAGTTGAGCCGGTGGTAAGAATGATTTTGTCGAGTCGCCTGATGCTCTCGGGTTGGAGTATCGGAAAGAAAATTCGCTCACCTGTCGAGCTTGCTATCGAATGGGTCAGGGCACTGGATATTTCCACCAACCTCGATCGCTTGTCGAAAGGGCTCGGTGCCGTCGGCCAATCCTTGTTCCATCCTCCGAATGTCAAAGGCTGGGATGCCGGCCGAGCTTGGATCAATTCCTCGACTCTCATCGGTCGAGCGAATTTGCTTGTCGATCTCCTTCAAGACGCCAACACACGGTTCGCCGGCGGTGAGCTCAACGCTTGGGTGAAATCTCAACAGATCAATACTGCGGAATCCTTGGCAACTATGCTTGAAGATTCCTTGTTGGCTATATCGTTGAGCGATTCGGAACGTTCACAATGGTTGGAACAAAGCACTCAAGGTAATCGGTTCAAAGAGATGCTTCTGTGGCTTTCGCAGAACCCCAAACTACACCTCACTTGATTCGCTTTTCGCAACGCAAAACACCTCGCTCACTTTATCCTTTTCCTGTCGAAATCAAAGTCTAGCCAATGATGTACCGAAGAAGCTTTACAAAGACGGCGTTGGGTTCTTCGATGGGCGTTGCCATCGGGTCGGCGGTTCCAGCCGGTTGGTTGCAGACGGTTTCTGCAAACCTTGCACAGCAAGAGAGTGCACAGCAAGAGAGTGCACTGCAAGCGAGTGCAGAGCAGGGGAGTGCAGGGGGGGATCAAGACCGGGTGCTGGTCGTTATTCAATTGTCAGGTGGTAACGATGGATTGAACACGGTGGTGCCTTACCGCGATGAAAGGTACCGCAAAGCCCGCCCTGAGCTAGGTATTTCAGAATCGGAAGTGATCAAGCTCGATGACGCAATGGGGCTTCATCCTGCCATGCGTCCTGTCGAACACTTGCTCGAGTCGCAACGATGGAGCATCGTGCAAGGGGTCGGATATCCTTCTCCAAACCGATCTCACTTCGAGTCGATGGACATCTGGCACACTTGCCATTCGAAGAAAGACCGATCGAATTCAGGCTGGTTGGGACGCTGGATTTCTGATCAGAAATCAGCCGACTTAAATGATTCGCTTGCAGTGCACCTCGGCGCAGAAACGCTCCCGTTGGCTTGTCAAGAACGAGGAGTTCAAGTTCCATCTTTGGCATCGCTTGAGCAGATGCGATTGCGATCGAAGGTAGCTGCGACGATGTCGAGCGAAAGTAGCTCCCAAAATGCAAACGGTGGCTTGCTCGACTTTGTATCGACAAGCACCCAAGCTGCGGTTCAGGTGAGTCAAAGGTTGGAGAATGTTTTGGCATCCCCGGATTCCTCGGGTGATTTCCCTGGGAGCGGATTGGGTGAGAAGCTGCGAGTCGTCTCGCGGTTGATTTTGGCTGGAGTGCGAACAAGGGTTTACTACGTGTCGCTTGATGGATTCGATACCCATGCGAATCAGCCCCAAGCCCATGCAGGGTTGCTTAGGCAGTGGGCGGAAGCTCTCGGGGCGTTTACGAAGCGAATGCAATCTGCTGGACAACAAGATCGTGTGTTGGTCGTGACCTTTAGCGAGTTTGGTCGACGCGTCGCGGAGAATGCAAGTCACGGGACCGATCACGGTGCGGCGGCACCGATGTTTTTAGCTGGCCCGAAACTTCCGAAGCTCCTCCATGGGGCTCCGCCCGACTTAAGCAGTCTCGATGATGGAGACCTCAAGTTTGAAATCGATTTCCGTAGTGTCTACGCTTCAGTCCTCGAGTCATGGTTGGGTACGTCGAGTCTCAAGTCGCTCGATGGGGACTACCGTGCGGCCGGAAATGCGTTGGGGCTGTTTTCATAATGCCGTTAAGTTCCTTTGTAGCCGATAAGTTTGACCGATAAGATTAACCGATAAGATTTGCTCAATAGGATTTGTTCTAACTCCATGGATGAAACCGCAGCGCTCGCCTTTGCACTCAAAGCAACCGCATTTCACGAAGCTGGGCATGCAGTGATGGCTTTGATTCTCGATCGAGCCATCTCAAAAGTAACCATTGCGCCGGGACAATCTCACCTCGGCGTTCAAAGGCTCGGCGCATGCCACTTGCAAAAAGGACGCTCGAAGAATTCTCAGGACTTCCTGGAAGACGAAGTCATGATATTGCTTGCGGGTATGGTTGCAGAGTCACAAATCACGGGACAATACTGCCATCAAGGTGCCGCGCAGGATCTTCGGTTCGTCCGTCGGATGCTTGCTAGTCGCAACGAAGGGGAACGGCAGATCGAACGGCTTGAACGAAGACTGCTGAATAAAACGGAGCATCATCTGCTCGATAAGAACGCTTGGGAAGCTGTCGAGCGGATTGCAAAAGAGTTGGTTCAGCATGAAACCATCAGCGGAAAAACCGCAAAGCACTTGTACGACCAAGCACTTCGGGATGGCGAACGATGAATCCGTTAACGCAGCAACATGTACTTATCGCTGCGAATCCGCGTTCAGGAGCTACCGATGGCATTCCACGCGCCGAGAAACTCTGTGAGCTATTGCGAAACGACGGATGGCAAGCGGAACTGTTGACCGATCTAGATGCATTCGAACGTCGCGCTAAGGAGCTTCTATCCTGCGGGCAACTCAAAGCGATCGTCGCCGGTGGTGGAGATGGGACCGTATCGACCGTTATCAATCGTGTCGGTGTGCAAGTTCCGATCACCATCTTGCCGATGGGTTCGGAGAACCTGCTTGCAAAGTACCTTGAAATCCCTCGCGAGCCAGCCAAGATCGTTTCCATGCTTCGAAATGGCAATATCAGAGAGCTTGATTTGGTACAAGCGAACCAGCAACTCTTTTTGCTAATGGCTAGCCTTGGATTCGATGCAGAGGTGGTCAAATACGTGCATCAATCTCGTCGCTCGCACATCACCCGGTGGGCGTATCGCTGGGGGATCATCATCGCCTTATTCAAATACCGTTGGCCGGCGATGGAAATCCAATCGCTTGATCAAGACGGATGTTGGGTGGATCAAGGGAGACATCATTGGGTCTTCGCCTTCAATGTTCCAAAGTACGCTGCTGGTCTGACACTTTTGCCAGATGCTCTTATCGATGATGGCTTGATCGATGTCGGCTTGTTTCGAGGCGGGAATCTTTTTGTTGGCCTCTGGAATTACTTGCTAGTCGCCTTGGGCTCGCATCGCACAAGCTCGAATTGGACGGAATTGAAGACGAAAGGATTGCGAATCAAGCTTGCTAGTTCTGTGAGCGGGGCAGGGCAGGGGGGGGTAAGTTACCAGCTCGATGGAGATTGGGTCGGGGACCTGGCGGCAAGCAATATGAATGGGAATAGAGTGGATTGCTTAGTGATTGAATCACTGGGAAGACGAGCGAAGTTTATCGTCCCTTGAGCGACTCGCAGCTACGTTGGTTGGAATCGTAGCCATCCGCTGCCAAGCGGTGGGCCTCACCAGGAAGACCTCCACCGTCTGGCGACGCGTGGCTACGTTGGTTGGATAGCCACCCGCTGCCAAGCGGTGGGCAGCTCCAGGAAAACCTCCACCGTCTGGCGACGCGTGGCTACGGCCGACCATCGCGTAATTCGGCCGCTGTAAGAACATCGTTAGTTAGCTCGGACGTGAAGTGCGGTTCGTGCTCGAACTTACGCTTCGACGGTCCAAGTATCGCCGCTGTTGAAGAGCTTCTGCAAGTTCCCTTTACCCTTCTGGCTGACGGCTTGGTCGATTTGGCCTCGCACCGCGTCTTCAAAGGTCTCGTGTTCGACATTGCGGAAGACACCGATTGGTTCTGGGAATGCTGGGTGCCGCATTCTTGAAAGAAGGTAGACCAAGGCCGGGTCGGCTTGTTCATCGTGATGCAACAAGTCACTTTCTTTGACCTTGCCATCAGCGAGGCTTACGACTTCCATGGAGAATCCTTTCAAGCGGATTCCTTTGTCTTTGTCTTTGCCGAAGATCATCGGCTTGCCATGTTCGAGTTCGATGGTCGCATCATCGCGTGTGGCTTTGTCTTGTGCGTAGCTGAAAGCCCCGTCGTTGAATACGTTGCAGTTTTGGTAGACTTCGACGAAGCTTGTTCCTCGGTGTGCTGCGGCACGCTTGAGGGTTTGAGACAAGTGCTTGATGTTGCTGTCGACCGAACGAGCGATAAAAGTGGCTTCGGCACCGATCGCGATGCTGATCGGGTTCAGTGGGTGATCGACCACTCCCATCGGCGTGCTTTTGGTGATCTGGCCTTCGACACTCGTTGGTGAATACTGTCCCTTGGTCAAGCCGTAGATACGGTTATTGAAGAGGATGATATTCAGATCGACGTTGCGGCGCAGAAGGTGGATGAAATGATTTCCGCCGATGCTCAAAGCGTCACCGTCGCCGGTGATAACCCAGACGCTCAAGTCAGGTCGGGAGAGTTTCAGTCCGGTCGCAACGGCCGGTGCGCGACCGTGGATGGAGTGAACGCCATAGGTGTTGACGTAGTACGGAAAACGGCTTGAACAGCCGATGCCGGAGATGAACACGGTTTGTTCTGGCGGAATGCCGATCTCGGGCAATACCTTTTTCATCTGCGCCAAAATCGAATAGTCCCCGCAGCCCGGGCACCATCGCACATCCTGGTCGCTTGCAAAATCATCAGCCTTCAAAACGTTTAGTGCTGTATTCATGACGGTGGTAGATCTGTTGTTCGATCTATAGTGTGATTTGGGTTTTGAGGTTCTTTGTGAGATTGGTGTTCGGTTCGTCCACCTAATGGGATTCAAACCGGACGGGAGCTTACTTGGTCATTTCATGGATCTTTTCAACAAGTTCGGTAACCGTAAACGGCTTGCCTTTGACTTTGTTGTAACCCACGGCATCGACTAGGTAACGGCTGCGAATAAGCATTCGCAATTGCCCCATGTTGAGTTCGGGAATGAGCACTTTCTTATAGCTCGAGAGGATCTCCCCAAGGTTGCTTGGGAATGGATTCATATAGCGAACGTGTGCCAATGCCACGCTCTTACCCATCGACTGCGCTTTTTGGACAGCGGTCAAACAAGCCCCATAAGTACCACCCCAACTGAGGACGAGCAGGTCACCGGACTGTGGTCCGACTACGGATTGTGGCGGAAGGAGTTTGGCTGCATTTGCAACCTTCTGAGCTCGGATGTTTACCATCTTTTGATGGTTGTCCGGGTCGTAGCTGATGTTGCCACTGCCGTCTTCCTTCTCGATGCCGCCGACGCGATGCATCAGCCCTGCGGTTCCTGGGATTGCCCAAGGTCTTGCTAGAAGCTCGTTTCTTGCATACGGTTTGAACGGACCATCCGGGTTGTTGTTTTCTTGCGGATGCTCGATGGTGAAAGGAGTTAGATTTGCGACATCAGGAATTTGCCAAGGCTCAGCGCCATTGGCGATGTAACCATCGGAGAGAACCACCACTGGCAACATGAGTTTCGTAGCAAGCATCCAAGCTTCTTGGACGATTTCAAAACAGTCACCAGGGCTGCGAGCGGCAAGCACCGGTAAGGGGGCTTCGCCGTTGCGTCCGAACATGACTTGAAGCAAATCTGCTTGCTCGGTCTTCGTCGGCAATCCGGTACTTGGGCCACCGCGTTGCACGTCGATAACGAGCAACGGCAGTTCAAGCATCATCGCCAGTCCCATCGCTTCGGTCTTGAGCGCGATGCCCGGACCGCTCGATGTGGTAACCCCCATCTGGCCGCCGTAAGAAGCTCCGATAGCCGAACAAACGGCTGCGATTTCATCTTCAGCTTGGAATGTACATACACCGAAGTTCTTGTAGCGAGCAAGTTCGTGAAGGATGTCACTCGCCGGGGTGATCGGATAGGAAGCGTAAAAGAGTTCTTTGCCGCTGCGGTTTGCGGCCGCGAGCAATCCCCAAGCCAAAGCTTGGTTACCCATGATATTCCGGTAGGTACCTGGGGTAAGTTTCGCGGGTGCAACGTTATACGAATTTCCTAAAGCTTCGATAGTCTCGCCGTAAGCCCAGCCGGCGCGGAGAGCTTTCTCATTCGCATCAGCGATGGTCGATTTACCCGCACTGAATTTGCCATGGATGAATCGGAGCGTGGCTTCCATGTTTCGGCCATACAACCAATAAACCAAACCCATCGCAAAAAAGTTCTTGCAACGATCGGCTTCCTTGACGCTCAATCCAAACTCCGCAACCGCTTCTTTGGTCAGCCGCGTCATCGGAACTTTGATCAATCGATAGTTCTCCATCGAAGGATCTTCCAGCGGACTGATTGTGAGCTTAGCAAGCTTCAAGTCTTTGTCTTCGAAGCTGTCTTCGTTGACGACCAGTAAGCCACCTTTGACCAAATCTGCAAGGTTCGTAACGAGGGCCGCAGGATTCATCGCCACGAGAGCATCAAGGGTATCACCCGGCGTGTGAACTTCATGCGATGCGAACTGGACTTGGAAGCCAGAAACCCCAGCGCGAGTGCCGCGAGGAGCTCGAATTTCCGCTGGGAAATCCGGGAATGTGGCAATGTCGTTGCCAAGCAGTGCTGAGGTATTTGTCAACTGCTGGCCGAGCAGCTGCATACCATCCCCCGAGTCACCCACGAGTCGAACCGTGATTCCGCTTACGAATTGGACCGGTTTTTCGGTGGCCGATAACGCTTCCGTTGACATATATTTGAAAAACTTATAGGTTTCGAATTGCAGGACCGAATAAAAGCACGCGCCAAAGGGCAGGGGTTGTATCGATTATCCGGCCTGTAGGAATGAATCTATTTTGGCAAAACCTTCCGTGGTTGAGTATGTCAAAAGACCGCAATTCCGCGCAATAGTTGCCGCAGTTTTTCCAGATTCTCTAGTTTTCCACCGAAGAAGTAACGGTTTTCAGCAGATCCAGCTCTCGGTACTCGAGCAATTCAGCCATTACCGTGAGCAATCTTCCGTAAAGCCAGAAGCTTGCGAGGATCAGGATCGGCTGGAGGATCAGAGCGATGGGGAGGGACTTGGTGGCTGGAACCGTGGCATGCAATCCCCATTCTAAGGCCCAAGGAGTGCAGCAAGCGATCATCAAGGCTGGGATCAGAGCGCTGAGAGCAAAGTTCAGGACAAGGGTCTTCCAGGAAAAGGACTTCGGCTGGAAGCCTTGGGGGGACATTGGGAACGGAGCCAAGATCGAGATGAGATTCGTCAGGATCATATAGATCGGCACGAAGGCGAGTGAAGCTCCGATGGCTTCGATTTCACGAAGCCAATGATATCGCCACATGCCTGCGGCGAATGCGGAAGTTACGACTGTGATGGTCAGGACCATCAAACCAAAAATCCAGTTACGGCCACGGAGGATTTCCTCGCGAGGCAGGGGAGAGAGGACCCAGAACCTGAATCCAGAGCGGTCGAATCCAAAGATGTTCGAAGCGAAGGTCGACCCCATGAATGCCGAGAAGACTGCAAAGCTGAACAAGTATGGTCCGTGGAGCGATTCTCCACCCAATGTGTCAGATAGCCTTGTCAGAATCGATCTTGCGAGCGGCCCGGCAGACTTTGCATGAGGTACTTCAATTGGCGCTGCAGTTGGTGCTTCAATTGGCACTTCTGTTAGCTCTGCTGTTGGCTCTGCGGGGCGTTCTGTAGTTGGATTGGTAGTTGGATTTGATGTGGTCTGCTCCGGAGACGCAGGCGAGGAAACTGCCGGGGGTGGGGGAACGTCGCGTTGAAGGGATGGTCTTTGCGAAAACAGGCCGAGAAAGATGAAAGGCTGGATCAACGGAATGATCATCGCCAACTTCATTTGAGGGGATCTCCAGAACATGGTCCATGTCATCGCAGCGATTGCGGATGCCGGCCCGCTCAGGCCCGGAAAAGAGCGTTCCATCCAAGCCAAGTTGCCTTGGGTGAAATCTGCTTCGGAGGCTTTCTGTTTTCCCACACGTGTTGGATTGCCGGATGGATTCGATGCAACTTCAAAGCCGTCTTGGTAGTAAGTTCGAGTGAGTCGATAGTTCGCTCGCAGCGACCAAGCCGTGATCAGCCACATGCAAGGGATCCAAATCACCGACCAATCACCTAGGAGGGATTTATTCGAGAGTACGTCGGCGACCCAGAAAAAAGGGCATGCTGCATCGCACACTCTCAACCAGTATACGAACGAAGGTACATCGACCATCCGCTTTACGTAATGCGATCCGATCGCGATTCCAAATCCCATAAACGCCAACAAAAGAGGCATCAGTGTCATGATCCAAGTTCGTGATCTTGGATTGACCAACCATACCAGCAACTTGCCTTGGATGTGCGAAGTTAGAGCCGAGATCATCGCGGCAAAGGACAACACTGGGATCCATTTCCAGAGTACGGTAGGACCAATCGCAAGGCTGCTACCGAATACCAGCCCAGTTCCGCTTGCTAGGAAGAAGATTAGCGGGATGTTGATCCAGCTTAGCAGGTAGTTAAACGCAAAGACGCTTGCAGGAGAAATCGGTAGGTGCATCAAGCGTTGAAGAGAAAGAGTGTCTCCCCGTACCGCATCGTTGAATAAGCTGACCATCCAGAAGATCAAGAACATCACTGACAAGCCGTTCCAAATGGCTAAGTTCGCGAAGTTACTGGCGTTCTCCGGACGGTTCGCTAACGCAAAACCGATCATGGTTGAAAGGCCGAACCACAAAATACTTACCAGCACGAAAAGTCCTAGAAATATAGACCCTAACGTACGGCTGATAATCGAATCTTTAATCCAGCGATTGATCTTGCCTCGCCAATAGGCATTTGCCAACGCACTCCATTGCTGGAAGGACGTTGCCCTATTCACATCGCTTCGATCTGTGAGCCGATGATCGTGTTGCGGGTTAAGCGATTCCGAAAGGCCCTCGCTCATGAGTTGGATCCTTCCGGTGCGAGCCAATCAAGCTTGGCTGTAGTCTGGTCAGTTGCACTTCCTTCTGCCGCGCGGATAAACGCTTTCTCTAAGGATCCTCCTTCTACGAGCTCTTGCAATGACGATTGGGCGACGAGGTTTCCAGAGACGATAATCCCGACGTGAGTGCAGAGTCGCTCGACAATCTCCAGGACGTGAGATGTCAAGAAAACCGTTCCGCCATTGGATGTGAATTGTGCAAGCAGTTCGCGAATGGTTCGCGAAGCGACGGCATCGACTCCTTCGAAAGGTTCATCGAGGAAAAGCAATTTCGGGCGATGGAGCAGTGCGGCGGCGAGTGAAAGCTTCTTGCGCATGCCGTGCGAAAAGTCCGATGAGACTTTCTTCGGGTCATTCTCCAGATCGAGCAGATCGAGCAGTTCGACCGATCGTTGACGGATCAGGTCGCGTTCGAGTCCATGGATTCGGCCCACGAAAATCAAGTATTCCATGGCGGTGAGATTTTCGAACAACGCCAGGTTTTCGGGAATCACTCCGATCGAGCGTTTTACTTCGATGCTCTCACTGGGGTTGAGCATGTTCTTGCCCAAGACTTCGATCCTGCCGGCCGAAGGCTGCAGCAAGCCGGTAAGCATTTTGATCGTTGTCGATTTTCCTGCTCCGTTCGGGCCGAGGAACCCATAAAAGGAGCCTCTTTCTACCTGAACATCTATGTGATCGACCGCCAATTTCCCAGAGAAGCTCCGTGCTAGCTTCTCCGTTCGAATCGCAAGTTCCATGTCATCCCCGTCGCGGTTTGCTTAGTGGTTATCACCAGAAGCAGCCTTTCGATGGGGAATTTAGCGAACCCAATTCCCCGACTGCTCTTGGATAACTTTCATCCAGTCGACTGCTGTGTGCGGCATGTCGTGCTGATGAGTATACCCAAAATGGGCCATGATGGATTCATCATGGTAGGCAAGCACTGCGAGCGAAATCAGTAAGAAGTAGGTCATGATATTCGCAATTCGAGTTTCTCCCAGGAATTTCAAGGCCGTGCCGAAAGAGTGTTTGAACACATATTTGCCGCGCCTGAATTCAACCGACCAAATTTCGTCCAACAATATATGGGACATGAAGCCCACAAAAACTGCGACAGTCTTTAAAAGTCGAGGGTTGATATTCTCTGATGCCGAAACGAGAAACACGAACAATGCGGCGATAAATGCCGCTGGGATGCTGTGCCACATTCCGCGATGCACGGTGTAACGCCGAAATAACTCTGCAATGCCGAATCGCAAAAAGAAGTAAATCACTCCGGTGACCAACAGCATCATCTCGTGGGATAAGCCGACACGCTCAAGACGATCAAGCATCAGCATCGGGACGAACGCCGCTGCAAATGCGACGGCTTCGCGAAGCGGTATTCCCGAGTCGCTATCGAGATCGGGAAGCATACCGCTGACGGCGCACAGTCCGCCGGCAATCAAACAGCTTTCCCAAGGCATCCCCGATTGGTAGCCGCCCGCACCAAGCAAGGCGCCTGCGATTGTGCTGACGGTGATGTGTGTTTTGAAGTCCGCCATTGAATCGTCGAGTCGTTGAATCGCGAGATTGAATAGGATGGGAATTGGATTGAGTACTCGTCGACTTTAGAGCCTCGCCTAGTCAGCAGTGCACTTGTCAACGAAAAGCTTTCGACGCAAGTAATTAACAAATCAGAGCAATCGGTCGCAACCCAGATCCACTCGCGCGGTTGGGGCGATACAAGTATTCAACAAGTGGGCATCCTGTGCCCAATCGCGGTAGCTTGGGCAAACGGCGAAAACTGGGCTTTCGGTAATCAAATCATTCAGGCTATAAGCCAAGGTTTGAGCGGCGGAGCAAACAATCGCTTGTTCGTGTGTTCTGTAGATCGCTAGCAATTCAACGCATTTTTGAAGCGTACTTTAAAATCGTACTTGAAAACTGTACTGTTACATCCTTGGTTCGCTTATGCATCCGTACGACATCTTAATGCTCATCATTTTGGCTTCGGCGCTTATCTTCGGGGCCATTAAAGGCTTCGCTTGGCAAGTCGCTTCGTTGGCCTCGATTGTGGTCAGCTATCTCGTTGCGAGTTATTTCCGCAACGATGTCGCGCAGTGGATCAACGCACAGCCTCCTTGGAATATGTTTCTTGCGATGTTGCTTTTGTACTTTGGTACAAGCCTAGCTATTTGGATGCTCTTTCGGCTGATCAGTTCATCGATTGACAAGATTCGTTTGAAGGAGTTCGATCGGCAACTCGGGGCGGGATTTGGGTTGCTCAAGGGTGCTGCACTGTGTTGTATCGTGACGATGTTTGCGATGACGTTGTTGGGTCCGAATCAGAAGATCGCGATCGCCAAGTCCAAGAGTGGTCGATATATCGCGCAGGCTTTGGCCCAAGCCGGCTCGATCATGCCGAATGAAGTCAAAGAGGTGATCGGTCCTTACTTAGAGAATGTTGGCCAGCAGTTGGAGCAAGGCCGATTGGCGGAGGATCCGGTCGGGCTTGACGGGGGCCCTTCAACTTCCGGATGGCCCACGAGTTCCGGGTATCCTTCGAGTCCTGGATATTCGGCGAATCAGGGGAATGGAGCCAATCAAGGCTATGGGCAAGGGCAGGGGGGGGGATTGGGAATCGATCCGATTGCGGCCGGAAGCAGTATTCTCGATCGCGTGCTCAATGGCGGCAATCTAAATGGTGGTAATTCAAATGGCGGTAGCGGGGCCCAGGGCGGGGCAGGGGGGGGAGCTTTGCCGAACCCGCAATTGCAACCGCAGCAGTTGAATCCGCAATTTCAGCCACAGCCTCAATTTCAGCCACAGTATCAGCCGAAACCACAGTTCCCAACGCAACCACAGCAGCAACCGCAGTCTTATCCGCCGCAGCAGCCACGGTTGCCGCAGTTGCCTTTTTAGATCTCCGATCCGGCTTTCTAGGTTGGCGGTCGGTGGTGTGAAGTGTGAATTGCTCTGCGGGTGCGCGGCTTGCGACTACTTCGTCTATGCAATTCGTGTGAGACTTCTGCTCGACACACATTCATCCGTTGAGCAACTACAATGAGTCCGGAGGTAGTGAACGGATGATTTGGATGATCACAAGTAGATTTTGCCGAATTTTTCGAATCATTGTCATTTGGTTTGTAGAAGTCCTCTCCATGATTTCGGAGTTTAGAAATGAAACGTACGATTCGCAGATGTTTATTCGTTGGCTTGGCCGTTTTAGGAATTGGGTTCAGTGAGGTTGCGCAAGCCGACGAGCGCGAGGAGCTCAAGGCTCGTATTGCGGAGTTAGAGAAAGAAGCGGAGCGCATGTCGCGAGCTGGAGAGTTCGCAAAAGTCGGTGGCTTGATGCGTGAGCGGATGGAACTAGCGATGAAGCTATCCAAGATGCAATTCGACGAGAATATGAATCGCAGGGGGGATCAAGGGCCGGAGATGCCGAAGGAGAGGCAGGAGAATCCTTTTTCTGCAAAGCAGCAGCGTGCAAAGGAGCAGATCAACCATTTGCGAGTTGCTTCGGAGCATCTGAAGTTAGCGCAGAAGCATGACATGGCCATGGAGTTGATGAAGCAAGCGCAGCAGATGGAGATGGAAATCCGAGAAGCTGCCGCGAATCGAGAGCGACAAGAAAGGCAAGAGCGGCAAGAAGTTCTTGAAAGGCAGTCGCTTGAGAAGCAGTCCATCGAGAAGCAGCGTCGGGAGAGGATGCAGCGAGCGAATGCGGAACGGGACTCGCAGCGAGGTCCAGCGGCTGGTGGCGAAGAAGCGTTGCGCGGCGTGCGTAAAGAAATCGAGCAGTTGCGTGAGGAGAATCATGCAATGCGACAGATGCTTGAGCGGATCTCGCAGGAGCTCAAGAGGATGCAGTCTCGAGGGGATAATTAGGAAGCGGGTTCGCTGTTAAGTTGCTTCGGTTCAGGGTGGTGCTAGCGAGAGAGTTCGGTAGCGGCAAAAACGGAGTATCGGCAATAAAACGCAATTTGGGCAATGTCGCCGACGCAGCGCGGCGTTGTCCTTGATCATGTCGTTCTTGACTATATGGTACTTGATCCCATGGTACTCGTCCGCGTTGCCCGTGGCCGCATCGTTCTTAAGCGCGTTGTTCTAGACGGCCTCTCTTACGTAATCGCCGGTGCTGTCTTGCCGAGAACTTTTGCCGATCTCTTTTGGCCGTGCAATGTTGGCGATTGTCCTGGCGAGAGTCTTGGCGAGAGCGGGAGGAGGGAGAGGCAGGACGACGTTCTGTTGTCTGATGCTTCGATTGGTAGCCGGCCTGTCTGATCTTTTCGGGCTGGACCAGTTGCATCGCGGTGGTATCGCGGTGGAGTCCCGGTGGCTGGTTGTTTTAAGAAAGCAAAAATCCGAACGCCGCTAAAACCACAACTTCGGCGAATTTCATTTTCTTCGTTTTTCGAATTTTGATTTTTTGGGCGAATGAAATTTTTTCACGAGCGATTTGTATGCGAGGCATCTGATCGGCTTAGCGAAAGTGTCTTGATTGGGTTCGCGGCACTGGTTGTGTGGTTTGGGCGAACTCTGCGGTTGTTGTTTCTTCGTGTGCTGGTGCGTACCGGCGGGTGAGTTTTGCGACGAGAAATCGAAACTTGATTGCGCGGTTTGCAGTGTCGACTGGCGTTTGATCCCAGCATGCGACCAAAGGACTTTTACGACGGACATTTACAACTGTAGCGATTGTGCCGGAATGGCTGGTTTTCAGGGTTAGCATGCAGCTCAACGCCCCCCAATTCTCCCATCGAACAACGTCCGATAATGTTTATTATGTTCGGTTTTGGGTTGGGTTTTGACTGGGAAATGGCTGGTTTTTGAGTTTTGTGAAGTTTGCAGCGGACGAGCCAGATCAAAACGCTTTGGCGATGTTAAACGACATTTCGGGCGGTCGCCCGGTGTTGATCGCCGCGACTCTGTTTGCCAGCCAGGCAAGCGGTTCGCCAATCATGTCGCTGTTCGCCAGTCGGACTCGCAAAGCTAATCGCGCTAAGTTGCCGGCGCGGTCAAGCTTGGCTAGCCGGTAGAATTGTTTCAAGCGTCCAAGTACTCGATCTGTGCTCGCTTTATGTCACTAAAGCCTTCCGAGGCCGGCCGCAAATGTGCCGCTAATGAGAAAACAACCAAACTCAGAAAATCATAAAATTCAAAATCGGCCGAGCGAGGTTGCGAGCCAAGCGGACGCAATGAGCGTTCGTAAGGCCGGTGCGATCGCCGCAAGTCTCCTTGCTGTAATCGTACTGGCTGCCGCCCTGCGCACTTTTGCGCAATCGTTGCAAT
The DNA here is from genome assembly GCA_046051705.1 of Planctomycetota bacterium. GTDB lineage: Bacteria > Planctomycetota > Planctomycetia > Pirellulales > Pirellulaceae > JBKCUI01. Next base: position 19,072 of record JBJONT010000277.1, read on the forward strand.
CGGAACCCTTGGCCGACCTGTCCACCGCCCTGCTCTTCACCCCCTGCTCTCTTGCCGCTATCACCCTCGGCTGGCGCACTTGGGCAACTTTCCCGTGGAAGCTACTTCTGGCGATTGCCCTTTGTCTCGCCGTTGCTTTTCCCGCTCGCATGCTGATCTCGCTTCCGATCTCCTTCGGTGGATTGTGGAGCCCTGACTCGTTCGCGAGAGATGAAGCGGCTTACTGGTGGTGGGTGACTTTGCTGCATTGGCTGTTGTTCATCGGGGCAGCCAGTTCTGTATGCCGTGTAATTCAGTGGTGTACCGGTTTTGGGCTTTGGCCAATGAGCGTTGGGCAACAGTCAAACGAAGCAGGGGGTGTCGCGCAAGCGAAGTCGCTGACCACGGGAAGGTTGCTGATTCTCGTCGCTGTCTTCGCTTGTGCGATGATGCTTTATCAGTCATGGGTGCGGGCTTGGTACCCAAGTCTTTTCATTTCGGCACAGAGTGATATTGCGCTACAGGGTGATATTGCGCTACAGGGTGATATTGCGCTACAGAGAGCAAACGAAGGAAGTTACTTGTATCCGCCAGGCCCGCCGGCTTGGCATCAGTTGTTTCCAATAGCATCGATGCCTTGGGCAAACGGACTCATCGGTGGTTTGCTTTTACCGATTCACTGGATGTTCATCGCATGGGTTCTGGGGTTTGCTAAATCGAATCGTTCGATGCGGGCTTTGACTATTGGTCCAATGTTGATCGGCTGGGTTTTCGTAGCAGCGGGATTACGACTGTTGACGACGAAGCTTTATTTCGCACATCGCATGATCTTCGCCGACTACGAATCTTCCAACGGGATCTTGGATGATTGGATCAAATGGACGTTGGGGGGGCCCGTTAGTTTTCTAGTTCAGCAGGCGCCTTACTCGCCAGCGTTTTCGCATCAAGTCGTTCAAGCGGCGATACAGCTCGCGCTTACGATGTTGTCGATCATTTGGTTGCAGTGGATTGGGTATCGCTTAGGACGATACAGAAAAGTTGCTAAAGGACAGGCGTAGTGCGGTGTGTGACGTAGTGCGGTCTTGTGTACGTAGTGCGGTCTTGTGTACGTAGTGCGGTCTTGTGTACGTAGTGCGGTCTTGTGTACGTAGTGCGGTCTTGTGTACGTAGTGCGGTCTTGTGTACGTAGTGCGGTCCTCCGGGCCGCAAATACGAGCGAAGCGAGGCGTAATCGCTTATAGGTTGCGCGGACAACGGCCCGGAGGACCGTACTACGGTTGCGCGGACAACGGCCCGGAGGACCGCTCCACGATTTAGATCGCTCCACGATTTAGATCGCACTACGATTTAGATCGCACTACGATTGGGCGGACAGCGGCCCGGAGGACCGCTCCACGATTTAGATCGTACTACGATTTAGACCGTACTACGATTGCGCGGACATGCGGAAGGAAATACTCAACCAAAATCAACTAAAAAAGGGGAGTTCTTCTATAACCAATTGGAATGTGTTTGAGTCACGAGTGTATTCAATCAGAAACCAAAGGGTTGCAAATGTATGGACATCCCTGGAACCTCGATCCCCCGAAAGGATTTGTTGGCTTTCGCGAAGACCTGCCTTGCCGACTATACCGTCGTCGATTGCCGCATTGGCGACAGCCCGGTGCATCTTATTTTTGCACGTATCGCCTTGTGGATTCGCTTCCTCAGTGGCGTTTGGACGAGTTGAAACGCTTGCGCGAGGAGTGGACGAGAAAGCACTTGAATTCCGAGAATGCGAAGTCGTTGCAAGACTTGGATGAACTGATTTACCAACGTATTGAGTATTGGCTAGATCAAGGGATGGGAAGCTGTGTCTTGGGAAAGGATCAAGCTTCGCTATCAATCCATCGATCGATGCAACACTTCCATTCGACTCGCTATGAGCTTGGTGCAAGCGTTGTGATGCCGAATCATGTCCATTGTATAGTGAGGCCCTTTGAATCTCCTTCGTACGAACTCGAAGATATCTTAGGGGGATGGAAATCGTTTTCGGCTCACGAAATCAATCAAGCATTTGAACGCGATGGTCCGCTTTGGCTGGAGGAGACATACGATCGCATTATTCGTGACGAGGAGCATCTTTGGCGCTGTATTCAATACATCGGATCAAATCCAAAGAGGGCGGGTTTAACCGCGACCGCTTGCCGATTGTGGATTAACCCAGAATGGGAGTCTCTTGGTTGGAGATTCGTCTAGGTGCAGCGAGCGTTGCTGGATGCGTAGTGCGGTCCTGTGTACGTAGTGCGGTCCT
>JBJONT010000278.1:0-3451 GCA_046051705.1 Planctomycetota bacterium
CTTCCATCTGGGCGCGATCTTCTTCGGAAATATTCGGATCGGGCAACAAGGATCGTCGGGTGCAGTTAACCAGCGCTTGGAGAGTCTGGTATCTGCGTGTCTGTTTGATAGCGGGCTGAAGAAAATCATGGACGATGGCTTTGAGTTCGTCGGCATCCTTCGGCGGTATGGCTTTGAATTGACTTCGCAAAGCCGCATATCCCGCCGAGGAAAAATCTTCTTCGAGCCCTTCTTTGTCGAGCCAAGCGACAAGTTCATCGGTAGCGAGTTTAGTCGGGCCGAGCATCCAGCGGATAAATGCGATTCGGTCTTCTTCGATCGGGTCGAGGATGGGGATGATCAAATCACCGACACGACCAGGGCGGCGGATGTCGGGGGAGAGAAGGTGGATCCGGGCGGTCATGAGCAACCAAATGACTCGTCCTCGCAATTTCGGATCGCTCATCATCCCTTGAATCTTGCCGGTGAGTCGACGTTCTGTCTCGTGCGCACCTTCGCCTACACTTCCGAATTGTGTGTCGGCTTCATCGACAAAGATGACCACCTTCTCGAGGGCTTCGAGAACACGGCGCAGGCGTTCGAAGATCACGTCGGTTTGACCGAACCATTGGCTTCGAATGTTCTTCAAGACCAATACTGGGATGTCGAGTTCCGCCGCGACAGCTTCGAAGATAAACGTCTTGCCTCCCCCGATCGGCCCAGCAATAGCCGCACCTGGAAGTGCGCGGTCATCTGGAAGTTTCATCCGGGGGATCATGTAATCGGTCAAGAACTGTTTCAGTTTTGTGAACCCGATGACATCTTTGAGCGTCTGAACAGGCTTCTTGAACTCGATGACATCTTCGCCGAGCTGCGATTGGATGAATTGCTCGACTTGAAGGGTCGTGTCTTGGCGTTGGATGGGCTCTTTGGAGTAGTCAGAAGCTAGAAGAAGCTGACGCATGGCGTGCAGTGAAAGGCCAGCGGTCGCATCGGCAACCATATCGATTTGATCGCTGATCGCTCGATTACCACTTTGTGCAGCGTGCCATTGCGCATAGTGCTTGCGTGACCCGATATCCGGCGAAGGGACTTCGACTGAGAGAAGTTGCGGAAGCCTTGAAACGCGCGGATGAATGATACTGCGCGATTCAGCCAGAATGACAACGTTGTCTTTCCCGTTGAAGAATGCCGGATCGCCAAACCAATCGGTGACGATGGTGATCCGTCGAAGCTGCGCGTCGTTCATCTTCGACACGTCGCCATCACCCGCCGGTAAAAGGATGTCTCCACCTTCGATGATGATCAACAAATTCTCATTCAAGCAAGTCCTTGAGCAGATCGTCAACTGACGCATGAACTCAAGCGCCTGAGTCGAATTCCCGATCGCATCTCGAAGGTATTGATCGAACTCCTTGCGCCTCAGCTCGAATTTGCTTCCGTCTTGAAGCACCTCGCGTGTGGGAATCACATCGACACTAACGCCGTTCTTCCATGCGGCCCAAGCTTCCCGTAGCTTCGCACGGTCATCATCAGCGATACGTACCGGACCATTGAGCTCGTAGACGACTTGAATCAAGCCGGGCACTTTGGTTTTGTTCTGAAGGAACCTGATCAGCGGTACATATTCTTTACCGTCATAGTACAGGTCATAAATATTCCCCGAGACAACGATGGCCCGCGATTGGCCCGAGTTGATGATGCGAGCAAGTTGCGAGAAGAAAGGATAGGATGCCGCTGGTACGTCTTGAGTCGGCAACGGATTGGAAGCTTTATCAACCATAGGAAAATAATGCGATCGAAAAGTCGGAGTCTGAGAAACGGGGTGATCTGAGAAACGGGGGTGAAAAGATCAATTGCTTGATTCTATCACGAGCAGTCGTTGGTTGGGTAAGACATCTGTTAAGGATTCGGTTTTACCACCTGGCCAGTGGATTGTGATCCGCTTGATCGGTTCGGTGGAATTGCGTTGTCCTTGAACACTCTGCGCTCCGTTTACTACTTGTAATTCACTGCGTCCTAGTCCGAAGTGCAACGTGGATGCGTGAGTCGAAGCATACGAACCACCGGCAGTGCGATGTCGGACTTGTTTTTCTGTGTTCGTTTCTAGTTCAACCCAGGCTCCGATTGCATCGCGGTTTGCCTCTTTACCGACGAGGTCGATCAAGAGGTAGTTTCCCTTAGGGGCATTCGAAGCTTGGTCGTTGCGAAGCAGTTCGACGGGTTGTTCGAGTTTGCTTACGGCAAAATCGATGTCCCCGTCGTTGTCGTAATCTGCAATCGCCATCCCTCGCCCTGCATGGACTTGGCGAAAGAATTCACCGGTGGATTCACCGATGGAGGCGAGGCGTTTGCGATCGCGATTTTCGAGTAAATAAGGCTTTTGAAGATTGCTGCTCTTGATCGGTTTACGGCTGGTATGTCCAGCGATTACGAGCAAGTCTTCGTCCCCGTCGAGGTCTACGTCTGCGAAGGAAGTTCCCCAGCCCACGACAGATTGGCCCAAAGCCATCAACCCGGCGGAACGGGTGCCGAGGGTAAAGTACTGTTTGCCTTGATTCAGATAGAGTTCGCAGTATTCGTTTTGGTAGTTGGTAACCAGGATGTCGGGGCGATGGTTGCCGTCGAAGTCCCCGACGGCGAGGCCCATTGAACCATCGACGATTGCGCGCGATCCGAGGCTGGTTCCTGACTGCGCACCGATCTCTTTGAGTTGGCCGTTTCCGAGATTATCGAAAAGCGTATTCGGATCTTCGTCGTTGGCGACGTAGATGTCGGTATCGCCGTCAAGGTCGAAATCGCAAGCGACCGCGCCGATGCCTCGATAGGAGAATTGTTGGAGGTACTCGGATTGATCGAGAAAGGCTCCGTTCCCTTGGTTGATCCATAGCTCGTCGGATTCGCCGACGTAGTCTGCTGGTGCACAGCGATCGACTTGGCCTTCGCCGTTGAAACAGCGTTTGTCGGTTTCTGGTGACCAGATTCCGTAATGTGCGATGTAGAGATCGAGGTCACCATCGTTTTCAATGTCGAACCAAGCGGCCGAGGAGCTCCATCCACGGTGCTTGAACCCAGCCTTGGCCGTGGCATCTTCAAACGTCCCATCGCCAAGGTTGTGAAGCAACTGTTGTCCGCCGTACCCGGTGATAAAGATGTCAGGAAAGCCATCGGCGTCGTAGTCCGCAACGGCAGCGCCAAACGAGTAGCACAATCCCGTTGAAGTAAGCGATGGGACTGCGGCGGCATCAAAGGTTTGGGAAGTGTTCTGACGAAACATCCCATTGGAGACCATTACCGGTTGCTTCTCGGAGGTAAGCAATCCTCCGCCGGGGATGAACATGTCCCAACGCCCATCGCGATCGTAGTCGATCCAACCGATGCCACCTCCATTGGACTCGATCATCGCTGCGAGCCAAGCGGCTTCGCCATTTTGATATTTGAAGTCGATCCCCACATCGAGGCTATGGGTGGA
>JBJONT010000279.1:0-11113 GCA_046051705.1 Planctomycetota bacterium
GGCTTAGCTCCTTTGGCAGTTAAAAGAAGCTGAAAGGAGGGCGCAAATCCCGTGCCAAAACGGTTCGGCGGTGTGGTTTAAATTCGAAGAATGTGAAAGTAAGTGCCATTTGGCTAGCGCCCAAGGCGGCTAAGAGGACCGGAACTGCAAGCTGCTTTCGATTACGAGCACGAGCACCGTTTCACTGAGCACGAGCACGATTTGCAATCCCGAAACAATTCAGTACCAGCCACTTGAATTCCCGTAGCAACTGGAATCAGACCGTGATAAGAACATCTCGAGATAGAAACATCTCGAGTTAATACAACGCGAGATGAGCATAACGCGAGAGAAAGACAAAGCGAGAGAAAGATAACGTGAGATAAAAACAATGGGAGTTAAAACAACGGGAGTTAAAACGACTTGAGCCAGCCAAGGAGGATTGGCCGGCTCAAGGATTTCGGTTTACTCGCGAGTCCTATACTGCTGTAATCTTGCGTAATCTTGTACAGGGACTCGATCCTTCAATTCGCAGCTTTACGCTTGGGTCTCGAAACCCTTGCGGCTCTCGCGGCTCAAGAAGCTGTTCGCTTGGTCGTCGCCAACGATTACGCGTGCAACAGGATCCCATGACAATGGGCGGCCGAGTCGCATTGCGATGTTCGACAAGTGGCAAATCTCAAGCATGCGATTATGGGTCCATACATCCGAGATCGGCTGCTTGCGGGACTTCATCGCTGCGGTGAAGTTCTCGGTGTGGTTTTCGCTAACCTTGCCACCATAGATTGCTTCGATCGCACCTTCTGGCAACGGCTTGCTCTTCAATTCCTCTACCGGCTTGCCAGTGATCTTGCCTCGGTTAACGAAGAAACGGCCTTCGGTCCCTTCGAAAAGAATTCCGTTGTCACCTTCGCTGGTAATAACCATCAACACATCGTTTGGCATCGCTGCGTGGATTTCGAAATTGGTTGCAGCGTTGTACCGATCGGCAACCGTTGGATTACCATCTTTGTACTCAACAGGTAACTTGTAGGATACCGGAGTAATCTTGCTTGGCCCTGTTTCGCTTGCACCAATTGCCCAACAAGCGATATCGACGTGGTGAGCGCCCCAGTCGGTGAGCTTACCACCGGAGTATTCGTGCCAGTTGCGGAATGAGTAATGTCCGTTGGAATACAAAGGAACTCCGCCGCCGTAACCTTTTCGCATTTCCGCTAAAGCGCGGTATGGGACTTTCGGTGCTGGTCCGAGCCAGAAGTCATAATCCAGTCCTTCTGGCACTGGAACTTCTGGAATCACTGGTGAGGATTCCATGGAATCGATTCCGCAAGTGACCTTTTTGACTTTGCCAATCCGCCCGTGCTTGACTAACGCCACAGCGAGCAAGAATTGATTGTTGAACTCGGATCGTTGCATCGTGCCGACTTGGAACACGCGACCGGTCTCTTTGACGACCTTCTCGATCAACTTGCCTTCGGCAATCGTCAAGGTCAATGGCTTCTCGCAGTACACGTCCTTACCGGCTCGCATCGCTTCGACTGCAATCTTGGTGTGCCAGTGATCTGGGGTGGCGATCATCACTGCATCAATATCTTTGCGATCGAGGATCTTGCGATAATCCTTGTACGCATCAGGCTTCTTGTTCTGCGCCTTTTCGACTTTGCCCACGTTGTCTTCAAGTACTTTTGCATCGACATCGGCAAGCGCTGCGAAGTTTGCGAATTTGAACGACTTGCTGGTGATCGCCCAACCTTGGTTTCGCAAACCGATGGTCGCGAAGTTTGGTCGGTCGGCAGCGGATTGATAACCCCAAGCGTTGTTTTGGCTGGTTGCATAAACGCCAGCAGCGCCGGCAACGCCCATCAGGAAATGACGACGTGGCGTCTGTGTCTGCGACAAGAAGGAAGAGTGATTTCGGTGCATAGCAAAGCTCACAATAGATGAAGGAGAGTTAAATGGTACGGGGTCAAGCGAAGGACGAAGGCCCGTTCGAAAAATCCCATGCAATACTATAGCACGGCACACACGAAGTAGGACTGCAAATTCAGACCAGAAACGGCTCTGAATCTCAGGTTAAAAACAGGTCATAGTCACGCTGTAGAACAAACTTGACCTAAGAAAACAGACTTGACCTCAGGAAAGTGGGGAGCCATTGGATTAGCTACCTTTCTACCCCCAAACAGCCGTATCACTTATAGCGAACCGCGTTCTTCGAGTTTCCCCACCACCCAGTTCGTCAGCGAGCGAGGAAGGGGCGTTCGGGCGAGCATCAGCACGATCAAGAAGACTGGAACGCAAAGAAACCAGGCAGGAGGAGGGTTCTGCCGGTTGTTGCTCAAGGAGAATACTGCGAAAAAGCAAGCTCCCTCTAGGAACGCCATTCCAACAATATGCGCGACTTGATACGCACCGGCCAGCGGTTGAAGATCCGATTCTTGGTCGACGCGGGCCGAAGAGCGAATGACTGACGGCAGAACAAAGGACATGACGGAATTCAACACTGCCAAAGCCAACGGCAAGATAGGGGGTGGCTTATCGTTACCGCCTAGGCTTAGCCCTTGGCTCCAACTAAAAGCAAAATAACCCATGACCCCAACAAGCAACGCGGCATGGATAATCAACAAAATCCGCGCAGTGGGACTTAGCGATTGGTGCAAGGATTCGACTTCGGCATCCGTTAATCGCATCTGCTTTCCCCTGTTAGTTGGCTATTATGGAAAAATCATGGCCAATATGATTGCGATTCGAGCCCATTTTCGTTTTCGTTTTCGTGATCGGATAACGGGACCAGCTCAGTTGCATTCAAAGGTAGGTCGTTTATCGAACGAGTATAACAGTACTACAGGTTGCTTTCGATTACGAGCACGAGCACCGTGTCACTGAGCACGAGCACGGTTTTGCTGAGCACGAGCACGGTTCACTGAGCACGAGTAGCGCGATGCAAACCCGATACAAATCAAAAGCAGCCACTAAAACTCCCGGAGAACCTTTTAGCTGGAGGCTGACTCGCTGTGCAATGTGTGTGCTTTAAAATTCTTGCTCTGCGAGAAGAACTTGCGTGGGTTTTCGAAGACGACTTTGCGGATCAAGTCTCTTGAATGTCCGCGTCGTTTAAGTTCCATGATCAGGTCTGGGATCGCCGTCGGTTTACTTGGGCCCCAGTCACCGGCCGAGTTTGCCATCAACCGTTCGGAGCCGAATCTTTCGATCATGTCGGCGGCGCGTTGCGGGGTGCATTTGGTAACTGGGTATAAAGTCATCCCGGCCCAAAAGCCTCGATCGAGCACTTCGCCGATCGTGTGTTCTTCCACATGGTCGACCAGCACTCTGGATCGATCGATACGTGAGTCTTGGACAAGCATATCAAGGATCATTCGTGTTCCTTGGTACTTGTCTTCTAAGTGAGGGGTATGAATCAGGATCTGTTGTTCGTATCGAGCAGCTAAGTCGACGTGTTCGAGGAAGATCGTCGATTCGTTCTTAGTGTTCTTGTTCAGCCCGATTTCGCCGATCCCCAAAACATTGCTGGCCGAAAGGAATTCGGGGATCATCGCGATCACTTCGCGCGACAACGATACGTTCTCGGCTTCCTTTGCATTGATGCAAAGCCACGTATAGTGCTGGATGCCGAACTGAGCAGCACGCTTGGGTTCGAACTCGGTGAGTTGGCGGAAGTAATCTCGAAAGCTCTCGACGCTACCGCGATCGAAGCCGGCCCAGAAAGCCGGTTCGCTCATCGCAACGCACCCCATTCGCGCCAACGTTTCATAGTCGTCGGTCGTGCGAGAGACCATGTGGATGTGGGGATCAATGTAGTCCATAGTGTTCTCGCCATTGAGGGTTGTAGTGGCGACTCATCAAAAGCTGTACTCGCTTCGCTTTCTCGCCTTGGTCATCGAGCAGGATTTTGATTCCTTGCTCAAGCAATTCTCGTTTTTCCGAACTTTCGATTTGCCCATCGGCTCTTTGCAAGCGATCGATGGTCGCGGCAAGATCGAGGATCTTCGATCGCGCTAACAAGAATTCTTCCGTGAGGACTTGCTCCGCGCGACGCTGTGTTGGTTTAGGCGACTCGCTCATGATTGGTCGTTGACCTCGAGGATGTTACGTTGTTGCGTTACGGCTTTGTGCATTACAGCACGGTTCGTTACGGCTCGGTCTGTGCGTTTCGGCTTTGTGCGTTACAGCGATGATGAGTCGTTGTAAATGAATCGTTAAAAACGAAGCTTGCTTAGCTACAGTTTAGTACTCATGTCCAGTGGCTTCGGTTGCCGGAGGTGGCTCGGCAGCCGCTCGCTCTGCAACTTGACGGATTCGCCTGGAATTGACTTCCTCGGTAAGCAGCCGCATGACTTCTTCCACCGGTTTGGTTCCCAGTTCGCCATCGATGCGGTCTCGCAGCGCGATGGATCTGTTCTCGGCTTCTTTCGGCCCGATAACCGCCATGTAAGGGATAAGTTCAAGCTGAGCGTCTCGGATCTTCGCTTGTACTTTCGCCCCTCGCAGGTCGGTGGTAACTCTGAAACCAGCTTCGGTGAACTGTTTCTCAAGTTCCAAAGCGTAGTCGTTGGTTTTCTCGCTCAATGGGCAGATGCGGATCTGTTCAGGAGCAAGCCACATTGGGAAAGCACCAGCGAAATGTTCGGTAAGCATTCCGACGAAGCGTTCCATGGAGCCGAACGGAGCCCGGTGAATCATCACAGGTCGGTGGGACTTGTTATCCGCTCCGGTATATTCCAGTTGGAAGCGTTCTGGCAGGTTGTAATCGAGCTGAACGGTTCCTAATTGCCACTGACGACCGATACAATCTCGCACCATAAAGTCCGCTTTTGGACCGTAGAAAGCGGCTTCGCCTTCGGCAGCGGTAAAGTTCAATCCGGATTCTTCGAGCACTTTGCGCAAGGCCGATTCGGCTTTCTGCCAGTTCTCTTCGCTACCGACATATTTATCGCTCTTCGGATCTCGAAGAGACAGTTGAACGCGGTAATCGCTTAGACCAACCGATTCGAGCACAAAGCGGGTCAGTTCGATGGTGTTGCGGAACTCTTGCTCGACTTGGTCGGCGGTGCAGAAGATGTGTGCATCGTCTTGGGTCAAACCGCGGACTCGCAACATCCCGTTGAGTTCACCGGTTTGCTCATAGCGATAGACAGTTCCAAACTCGAACAGTCGCAATGGTAGGCTTCGGTACGAGCGCGGTTGAGCTTTGTAAATCTGCGCGTGGTGCGGGCAGTTCATCGGCTTGACCAAATACCGCTCGTGCTGATGCTGCCAGTCGTTCAATGCAGTCAGTTTGCTGTTTTTGTCGGTCGCTTTGGAGTACTCTGCCGAGTCGAATCCGAGGACTTCAGCAGCCTGCAAAAACATTTTTTCTTGCTCAGGCCCAAACGCTTCGTCTTCTTTCAGACGTCGCACCCACGAATCGACGAGTGCACCCGCATCGTGAACGAACAACGGTGGGAATTGGCTATCGCGGTAGTAAGGGAAGTGACCGCTGGTCTCGTAGAGTTCGACTCGACCGAGGTGAGGGCTGTATACCGGTTCGTAACCTCGTTTGAGCATTTCACGGCGAAGGAAGTCTTCGAGCAAGCTACGAATGCGGGCACCCTTGGGCATCCACAAACACATCCCTTGTCCAACATCTGGAGTGATCTGGAACAATCCGAGTTTCTTACCGAGCACTCGGTGATCGCGTTTCTTAGCCTCTTCCATTTGGTCGAGGTAAGCTTGCATGTCTTTAGCTTGGAACCAAGCGGTTCCGTAGAGACGTTGCAGGGTTGGGCCGGAAGTGTTTCCCTTCCAGTGGGCACCGGCAACACTCATGACTTTGAATGCTTTTACTCGTCCCGCATCGGGAATGTGAGGACCGCGGCACAAGTCAACAAATTCGCCTTGGCGGTAGAAACCAAGTGCTTCGTGACTAGCAAGTCCGGTTTCGATGTGTTCGACTTTGAGGTCTTGATTCATATCCCGGCACAAAGCAACCGCTTCTTCTCGATTGAGCGAGAACTGTTCGAACGGCTCTGCTTTTTCGACGATCGAAGCCATCTCTTGTTCGATTTTGGCAAAGTCGTCTTCGTTGAGTTTGTGCGGCAGGAGAAAGTCGTAGTAGAAGCCGTTGGTGATGGTCGGCCCGAATGCCAGCGAGACACCGGGGAAGACCCGCATGACAGCGCGTGCCATGATGTGGGCGCACGAGTGCCGGAGCACATCCAATGCTTCTGGATCGCGGTCGGTGAGGAGTTTCAGGGGGATTGGCCCTGAACCGGCGAAGTTCTTCAATGGCCGGTTCGCGTCGACGATTACGTCAGCGACTTTCGCGGCGATGACAGCTTTCGCAAGCCTAGCTCCGATAGCGTTGGCGACAGAAAGAGGAGTTGCGTCCTCGGGATGAGATACAACGGTCCCATCAGGCAATTGGATTTCCAGCATGATATTTTCTCAAAAAGGTTTCGAGCCGTCATGACAAACGACCGCTCCGAATGTGCTTGTAATGGTCGCTTGGGCATGCGACTTTTGCAAGTAGGGAGTTTGGAATCGCCAAGGTTGGAGGAAAAGAATTCGGACTGGTAAGGGTTGGATTTACCACCGTGCTTACGACTACCTGCGTCAATTTTATCCCTGCATTGAAATCAGTAGATCTGTTACACTGCCAAACGGTTCGCGTTCACGCGAAGTTATCACCAAGATATTTCCGCGTTGTGGTCCCGGTGTAACGGCCCAGAGTTATAACGGCCCGCAGTTATAACGGCCCTTTGGTTCGGACAGCTCCTTCGCGACGGACGTTTGGATATAAACATGACGACTTTCGTATTTGGGCATCGAAATCCTGACACAGACGCAATCTGCTCGGCGATTGCTTATGCGGACCTTTTGCAGCAAACCCATCGCCCCGATGCGATTGCCGCCTGCTGCGGCACTCCGAACCAACGTACGGAATACGTCCTGAAACGTTGCGGATTGCCAGCTCCTCGGATTGTGATGGATGTTCGTCCAGAAGTGATCGATTTGTGTGCTCGCGAACCGATCACCGCGAAACGGGGCGAAGTTTTTTACGAAGTCTATCAGCGGATGAAGGACCATGAGGTCCGCGCGGTTCCGATCATCGATGAGCAACGTAAAGTCGTCGGTTTGCTTACTCTTTTGCAATTGATGGATCTGATCTTTCGCGACGACGCCGATCCGCTCAAAACGCGGACGGTAAAAACGAGCCTTGGAAAGATTCGCGAAATCTTGTGTGGTTCATTCCAAAATGAGCTTCATCCTGAACAGCTCGACGAATTGTTGGTGATGGTCGGCGCGATGAGCGCCGGTGGATTCACCGAGCGCATGCAGCGTTTCCCAGCAGAGAGGCTGATTGTCGTCTGTGGTGATCGTCCCACGATTCAGTTGCCTGCAATCGAACACGGCGTCCGAGCCCTTGTCGTAACCGGCGGCTATGCCCTTTCCGATGGTCTTGTCGAACTTGCGAAATCCCGGGGTGTGGCGGTTATTCAAAGTCCCTACGACACCGCCACAACGACGATGAGAATCAAGTCGTCTCAGTTTATCGATTCAGCGATCGATACCGAGTTTGTGGCGTTGCCTGCCAAGCAACCTATCGAAGAAGCTCGCATTAAGACTGAGCGGGTCAACGAACCGATTTTTCCAGTCGTCAACGACGCAGGAGTACTACTGGGAGTTGTCACCAAATCGGATTTGATCAATCCACCGAAGCCGAAGCTTGTGCTGGTCGATCACAACGAGTTAAGCCAGGCTGTCACGGGTGCGGAGGATGCGGAGATTCTCGAAGTGCTCGATCATCATCGCATCGGTGGCTCGCTGAAATCGACACAACCGATTCGCTTTATCAACGAGCCGCTCGGTTCAACTTGCACACTCGTCGCTCGCCAATTCCGTTCTGCTGGACTGACCCCTACTCCGGGTATCGCCCTGTGCATGGCCTCGGGCATCATTTCCGATACGTTGTTCCTGCGTTCTCCGACGACGACCTTGATCGATTCGGAAATCCTTTCTTGGCTTGAGAGTCTCTGCAAAGTCAATCTTCAGCAGTACGCAAAAGAGTTCTTTGAAATCGGATCGGCCTTGCGCAACTGTTCTCCAGAAGAAGTTGTACGAGAGGACTGCAAAGAATTTACGGAGCACGGTATCAAGTTCTCGATTTCGCAAATTGAAGAGACCGGTTTCGATCTTTTTTGGGATCGCAAAGTTCAGCTACGCACCGCCCTCGAAGAGCTTTGCGAAGATCAGAAATTACACTTCTGTGCGCTGCTGGTCACCGATGTAGTGAGCAACGGATCGCTCTTGCTGTTGTCCAAAGAATCCGAAGCGTGGGACGAGATCAATTACCCGTGCCTTGATCGAGGGCTTTATGAGCTCCCTGATGTTGTCAGCCGCAAGAAACAGCTTCTGCCTCTCCTAGCCCAAGTTCTCCGCAGCACTGCGGCTTCATCGAATCGTTCGTAATCGGCCGTTGATTGTTCGTTGTACGAACAATTTGATTACAACCAAACGGGGCGCCGGTCTTCCGCCCCAACGGGGCATAATGTGATAGCCCAGGGCAACGCCCTGGGACTACAGTGCCCATAAGAAACCCAAGCCCTGAAAGGGCGCAATGCCCTACGCCAACTTCATCTCGACGCGCACGTTGCGTCGCCTCGTTCCGCCCCTTCAGGGCTTGCGATCCTAATTTGATCCCGAACCTAGGGCGTTGCCCTGGGCTATCACCCCGTTGGGGTTAAAGACAACCACACGGAATTGCCGTTCGATTCCAACCAACGTAGCCACGCGTCCCCTCGTTTCGCCCCTTCAGGGCTTGCGATTCTTATTTGATCCCGAACCCAGGGCGTTGCCCTGGGCTGTCACCTGTCACCCCGTTGGGGTTGAAGACCACCACACGGAATTGCCGTTTGATTCAGACCAACGTAGCCTTGCGTCGCCAGACGGTGATTACGATCGCGCCGTTGATTGCTTTTAACGCGGCATTGGTCTTTTCGCCCCAACGGGGCATAATGCGATAGCCCAGGGCAACGCCCTGGGACAACAACGCCCATAAGAAACCCAAGCCCTGAAAGGGCGCAATGCCCTACGCCAACTTCATCTCGACGCGCACGTTGCGTCCCATCGTTCCGCCCCTTCAGGGCTTGCGATTCTTACTTGATCCCGAACCCAGGGCGTTGCCCTGGGCTGTCACCTGACACCCCGTTGGGGTTAAAGACCACCACACGGAGTTACCCTTAGATGTTGCCCTTAGATTAAGACCATACGCAGCGAGTGGCTACGATCGACTTGTCAGTGATGGTCGAGGGAGCGTTTTTGATAAACTTCGATCTCATAGGGCCCAAGAAACATCAACAGGATCGCTTGGTCGGCCGCATAACAGCGGAAGACATCTTTGAGGAAGTAGTCTTCACCCGGCCATGGGTAGGCGAAGATGATTGAAAAGTCGTCCACATCGAGCGACTCGGTCTGGTACACGCTCGGGACTTGATGAAAGAGCGAAGCATGGTTCGCTTGCCGCTTCGCCAATCGCTCGGCACCGGTTGGAAGAAAATTGCCTTGCCAGATCTCTGCGACAACTCCTTTGCGTTGGAGAAACGACTTGGCTTGGCCAGCCAAGAATCCTTCGGCTTCGATTCCCACGGCATCCCAGCCGAGGCCGGCCGCTAACGCTGTAACGATTCCGAAACCGCATCCCCACTCGCAGAAAAGCTTTCCGGGGGCGATCCCCTGCCGCTCAATGGCGGACATGGCTCGATAAACGTCTCGGAAATCGCAGGCCACGTATTGTTCGATCGGCCGACGATGCCATTGATCCCAATAAGCTTGCAGAATCTCGTCCGCTTCAGCCAGCAAATCCTCGATATCCGGAGGAATCGTTTGTTCTGAATCCCAATCCAAATCCACGGGTATCAACTCCGCGTCGGATTCCTCCCCCCCTTTCCGGTAACCTTTGGCTCGATTCCCCAACTTGCGTAGCCCCCCCGAGCTTCTGGTTCCCTTCGAGGATTTCTCGATTCCATCCCTGCGATTGCTTGCCCACAACGAGTGGTCAAAATAGAATCAATCGGCATTGATGCTCCTGCCAAGGAACGATACCCACCTTTTATAACAACTCGATCCCATGCGAACTACCAACCGTCGTCATTTCCTTTCTGTTGCTGCTGGCGCTTCGACCGCTCTGGCCACTTCCCAATGGCTCTCGAGTCCAGCATCAGCCGCAGCTCCCAGCCCAGCGGCTGAGCCATTCAAGATCTCGTTGGCTCAATGGTCGCTTCACAAGCCACTCTTCGCCAAAGAAATCGACAACCTCGATTTTGCAAAGGTAGCTAAGGAACGCTTTGGTATCGAAGCCGTCGAGTACGTCAACCAGTTCTTCAAGGATAAAGCCAAGGATGCGAAGTACCTTGAAGAAATGAAGAAGCGCACCAGCGATTTAGGCGTGACCAATGTGTTGATCATGATCGATGGTGAAGGAGGATTGGGAAATAGCGATCCAGCGAAGCGAACTACCGCCGTTGAAAACCACTACAAGTGGGTCGATGCTGCGAAGTACCTCGGATGCCATTCAATTCGAGTCAACGCCGAGACTGACAAGCCATATGAAGAAGGTTCGAAACTCGCCGCAGATGGACTTCGCCGTCTCTCCGAATACGCGAAGCCACTCGGCATCAATGTGATTGTCGAAAACCACGGCGGTCTGAGCTCGAACGGCAAGTGGCTCTCCGAAACCATTCGTGCCACCGGGATGGATAACTGTGGAACCCTTCCCGACTTCGGGAACTTCTACGAATACGATCGCTACCAAGGTGTCACCGACTTGATGCCTCTTGCCAAAGCAGTTTCGGCAAAGAGCTATGACTTCGACGACGCTGGCAACGAAACAAAAATCGACTTCGCTAAAATGATGAAGATCGTCTTGGATGCAGGCTATCACGGCTGGGTTGGAATCGAATACGAAGGATCGAAGCTCAGTCCAGATGATGGTATCAAAGCGACTAAGAAGCTTCTCGAACGATTGCGAGACGCGTCTGCTGGTAAGTAAACTGCGTGTCGTTTACTTGCTTCATTGCCGCGACGAAATCAATCGTCGCGGTGTGAAGTGCTAAATGTCTTCTACCGATCAACGTTCGAG
>JBJONT010000280.1:0-3379 GCA_046051705.1 Planctomycetota bacterium
TCCGCGTCCCGGCTGGCACTTGAATCGGACTCGCCAATCGATATTCGGTCTGCCAATTGAAATCATAATGAGGGATATCCAAGACGACTTCGCGGCGTTTGCCCGGATACACAATGGTGTATTTGAAAGACTTGCCTCGCACGTGCATGTGCGGGCTAAAAGAAATGAGTTCGCATTCGGGTAGCTTCTCCGGTAACGTGGCAGTAACAGCGTGGTTCGCAGCCCCAGGGGGAATGCTGAACCGAAGATTCACCGCACTGGTGGTGACCACTTCGTGAGTCACTGACTGCTCGTCGGTAAACAACAACCCGAGCTTGCTCAAATCCTCCGTCGCCGTTCCGTTCGGCGTGTAATGGACTTGGAATACCAACTCGCTATTCGCTGGAATCCGCTTCGCATAACCACTTGGCATCAACTCCGCGCGCGTGCCGGGAACATACCCAGCGAAAAACGTTCTCGCTCCACCTAAATCCCTTTTTCTCGCCCCTTTCGGAGCAACAAACACAAGGACATGATGCACCACGTCGCGAGCCCCGGGCAGAATCTCAAGACCTCGTACCCACAAGTCCTTGTCATTACCGACATCCGCGCGAAAGTATTGGTAATTGATGGTCCCTTCCTTCGGTACTCGGTAAGCTTCCTCACTCATGGGAATTACCAAGTCCGGTTCCTTCGAGAGCAACCAACCAGACGTTGCTGCAATCGGTTTAGCAACTTTTTGAAGATCACCCGACTCGGTTCCTCCAGTCGCCCACTGCTCGAGAATCGACAGCTCTTTTTCGCTCAGCGTCCGATCATTGGCAAACTTGGCATGATCCTGCGTTGCGTGCCAAGGAGGCATCGTGCGATTCTGTGTGACTTCGACAATCATATCCGCCCAAGCCGCAGCGTCTTCATACGTCGATAAATCCATCGGGCCAATGTCCCCTTCGCGATGACAGGAGACACAATGAGCTTGCAAGACCGGTGCTACATGCTCTGCATAGGTGAAGGGAACTCCAGTAGCCGCATCGGACTTCTTGTGATGCACCCGTCCGATCAAACAACCCGGCGCGGCCGTCAACGCCGTAGGAACTTCCCGCCCAGATAAGATCGCTTCGATTGCATCGATCAACTCGCTTGCTGTCCCCTTTTCTTTTGCATATCCAATTCCGAACTGGTCGTCGATCCGACCACGGTATCGCAAGTCAGCATTAGTATCCAACACGCAAACTTCAGGGGTACGCGTCGCTCCCAACAAGTCAGCCAACGATTGATCAGGGTCTTTGATGAAAGGAATAGTCAATTGATGCTTCCTCGCATGCGCCCCCATCTCCGCTAAGGAGTCTTGAACGTTTGGATCCACCGCAACAAATCGTATCCCGCTCTTGGCGTACTTCGTACTCAACTCTTCTATGCGTGGCGTGTAGAGTTTAGCAAGCGGACACTGAGTCCCAAGGAACACAACCACCGTTCCTTTCTCCCCGGCTAGCTCCGACCAAGCCCAATCCTTCCCTTGAAAATCAGTTCTCTTCGTCGAGGCCAATCGCTCGGCCAACCCAACCGCACCTGCGGTCTTCAAACCATCTTGGGCCAAGACAACAACACCCGAAGGTAGCACGATAGTTGCGACATAAAACATGCACCACAAGCAACTCAATGCCCTGATGTAAAATGTGCTGCAATACAAAGCGATCCGTCGGTCGATGTTCGGTAGATGAAGTTCGTGTTGCATGGAATGCGTCCTGGGGATAAAGACCAACTGAGCGATAAAGACCTAAGGAACCAATCACCGAACCGACCAAAATTAGTTTATCGCAAACTCAACACCGCAATTGTCGAATCGATTACGATATTCGATCCGAATACTAAACATTTTTTCCTGTTCAAAGGCAACATCAACCATGAATTCCAAGAACCTATTGCGTTTGCTCTCCATAGGGCTTTTCCTGGCGGTTTCCGCCCAAGGGCTTCGATCGTCCGCTCAAGAAACCACAGCGGATGCATCTAAAGACATCGAAGTAGCACTTTGGAGCCAAGGCGCACCCGGGGCCCTCGGAAAAGAGCCGAAAGACACCCCCAAGATTACCGTCCGAAAAATTGCTTCAGAAAAACCAACCGGCGCACTGATCATCTGCCCAGGTGGCGGCTACGGCGGATTGGCTATGGACCACGAAGGCAAACAAATGGTCGAATGGGCGAACTCGATCGGCTTGACCGCCATCCTATGCGACTACCGACACCGAGGAAAAGGTTATGGACACCCAGCGCCACTCCAAGACGCTCAGCGAGCCGTACGCATCACCCGTGCAATGGCTACCGAATGGAACATCGATCCTGAGAAAATTGGGATCATGGGATTCTCCGCCGGCGGCCACTTGGTCTCCACCGTAATCACTCAATTCGATAACGGCGAGCAAAACTCCAACGATCCAATCGCCAAACAATCTTCACGACCGAACTTCGCGATTCTCTGCTATCCCGTTATTTCCATGGGAAGCTCGTTCACTCACCGAGGAAGCGAAGTGAATCTGCTTGGTGAGAACGCCAGCAAAGAGACTCTGTTGCAATTCGCAAGCGAACGCAACGTGCGCAACGATACACCTCCGACGTTCCTCATGCACACAGTCGAAGACAAGCCGGTACCAGTTGAAAACGCGTTGGTCTTCTACCAAGCCATGGTCGCGAAAGGGGTCCCCGGTGAACTGCACGTCTACCAAAAAGGCCCCCACGGCGTCGGACTTGCTAAAAGCATTCCAGGTACATCCGAATGGCCAGCCGCTTGCCAACGCTGGCTGGTAAACCTCGGCATCCTGAAAAACTAAAGCTGACTTGTCAGGCGTTCCCCTTGCCCGCTGGGCCGGGCGTCCCCCACACGCGCGCTGCTCCCCCTCGCCCGCTGGACCGGGCGTCCCCCACACGCGCGCTGCTCCCCCTCGCCCGCTGGCGGGAGAGGGGGCCGGGGGGTGAGGGTGGTGTCCGCGCAAACCCAAGCGCACCAAAGACTTACGCCACCCCAATCACCATGTGCGCGACCGGACAATCGCTTCGTCCAATCCCCTCGCAAAAGCAGCCGTTGCGCGGTCCTTCACCTCACCCCCAGCCCCTCTCCCCGACCCGGGGCGAGGGGAGCAAAACAGTAAAACCTCGCGCGCAGATACCAGGTGAAAATAGCGCAGATCGCCCACGCGCAGCCACGCACTGAGGATCCCCACCGTCTGGCGACGAGTGGCTACGGAGGCTGCTCAATACCCGCTTCCCCCCCCCCCGCGCGCGCTGCTCCCCCTCGCCCGCTGGCGGGAGAGGGGGCCGGGGGGTGAGGGTGGTGACCGCGCAAACCCAAGCGGAACAGAGACTTACGCTCCTCCGCATGCTCTCGAAAAAGCTAGATCGGAAGAGC
>JBJONT010000281.1:0-6389 GCA_046051705.1 Planctomycetota bacterium
TTCAAGCGAGCTTGCTTTTCCAAGTGATCTGCAATCGTTACGAGCGTCGACAACCGATCGTGTTGACGAGCAACAAGGCATTCTCCGAATGGGGGCAAGTGTTTGCGGAAGATTCGATCATGGCCAGTGCGGCGCTCGACCGATTACTACATCGGAGCACAGTCATCAACATCCGCGGTGAGAGCTATCGGATGAAGGAGAAACGCCAGGCGGGGGCAAACCAACAACCTCCCAACTTGACTACTCAACCAGGAGGTCCAAGCTAGCCCTATCTCACCAAACTAGTGATATCTCGCTCCAACAGGGTCATTTTTAGATGCTCCCTAGAGGGTCATTTCTAAATGCTCCCTGACAAACGGCCGATGCGATGCATTGTCAGACTGAGACAGCCAAAGCAATTGTTTCAAAGGATGCGGACTACATTCTGACAGTCAAAGGGAACCAACCGGCTCTCCAAGAGGTTTTGAACACCACGCTTCTTAAAGCAATGGACAATGAGGATCCCAAGTTGCGTCGTTGCCAGAGTGGGGAAACAACTCGTCGAAGAGCCGAGTTGCGAGAAGTCGTTGTACTCCCGGCGCCCAAGCAGTGCTCAGTATTGGCGGGCTGGGAAGGTATAAAAACGATAGGGCTGATTTATCGATCCAGGGAGATCAACGGGCAAGTACAAGAATCCGCTGAGCCGTTTATCAGCAGTCTTGCTCCCAAGGTTCGAGATCATGCCAAACGAATCCGAGAGCATTGGGGAATCGAGAACAAACAACACTGGATCCTGGATGTAACTTTTTCCGAAGACTCGAGTCGAATCCGAAAAGGAAGTAGCCCAGAAATTTCATCCGTTTTTCGACGTCTTGCACTGAGCATTTTGCAACGGGACACTAGCATCAAAGATAACATTCGGGGCAAACGTAAACGATGTTCCTGGGATAACTCGATGATCGAGCGACTTATCAAACATTTTTCCAGCATCTAACGTGCGATTGCCCTGCACTTGCCCCCATTCGGAGAATGCCTTGTTGCTCGTCAACACGATCGGTTGTCGACGCTCGTAACGATTGCAGATCACTTGGAAAAGCAAGCTCGCTTGAACGCGATCAAGCTGCAAGTATCCGACTTCGTCGATCACCAACACCTTGGGCTGCATCAATGTCTTTAGCTGTTGGTGAAGCTGATTGCGTTCGATAGCCTTGCTCAAGCGAGTCGCAAGATCGATCGCCGTGGTAAAAAACACTCGATGGCCCCGCTCCGCTCCGAGCACTGCCAGTCCGATCGCGAGCATCGTCTTACCGACACCCGGTGCTCCGAGCAGAATTACGTTGCGTCCCTCCTCCATGTAGCGACCCGTTGCCAGTTCCTCAACCAATCGTTTGTCGATGCTTGGTTGCGCTGAGAAATCAAAATCGGTCAGTCGCTTAATGTAGGGTAGCTTGGCGAATTGGAGATTCAGAGCAATGCGTTTTCGCTGTCGCTCAAGAAGCTCCGAATCGAGCAAGTGTCCCAAGAAGTATGTGTACGACCATTGTTCCGCAGCAGCGCGTTGAGCGACTCCGTCAAGATGATCCCGTGCGACCATCAGCCCGAGTTCCGCCAGGGCGTCCCCTGCTCGATTTTCAATTACGAATGCGTTCGATGGCGAGACGGTAACGTGTTGCCTTTCGTTCATGATTGCACCTCATCGTACTGCGAGAGAGGCCGATGCTCGACTTTAGCATCTCGCAGATCGAGATTGCAATGTGCCTTGCCCTGGGTTGGGATCATGGTCAGTGTGGAACGCCAAAGTTCCTCCATGTGATTCGGTTCCATGATGCTCTGACCTGGCCCGGTTGCCTCTCGATGCTCGGCGATGACAGTATCGCCACAACGAATGGAGATCGTCCCGCTGGAGCATTGGATTTCCACTGTTTTCCCAATGAAATCAGGAGGAACGCTGTATCTGCTACGATCGAACGAGACAAAGCTATCCACGGCCACTTTACGTTCCGATTGGACACACGGTGTGTACGGACGAAGTTTTGTGCTGTCGATCAATTGGTCTTTCTCTTGCAACCACATCTCATGCGGTTTCTGGCCCGTCGTCCCGTGAATCCGAACATTCGCAACGGTAGCGAGCCAGGACATGGCTTGATTTTGCAAATCTGCCAATCCCTCAAAACGTCGGCCATTGAGAAAGTTATCTTTGATGTAGTCAACGGAACGCTCCACCTTCCCTTTGGTGCGAGGCCGATACGGCCGATGGGTTCTTACCTCAAAGCCATAATGCCGTGCGAAGTCATCGAACTTTGTATTCAGTCGTTCAGGGCCGGAACGAACTTGCGACATGTTGTCGTATAGGATCGTTTGCGGGACACCTTCAAAGAACTCGAATGCCTTTTGGTGACAATCGATCAAGTTCGGGATCTTCATATCGGTCGTAAAGTGAATGTACATTTGACGTGAGTATCCGAGCACGATCACAAAGACATATACATCCACAAGATTCCCAGACGCATCCGGGAATTTGCCGATATGCCCCCAATCGCATTGAGCTTGTTTTCCTGGCGGCGTTTCGAATCGAACTGTCGCTAATCGAAGCCGAGTCGAGTCCTGCTTGATCTGCTTGATAAATCGACGGACCGTATGGACGCCCCCCGTGTATCCCATCGCGACAATTTCGCCATGGATTCGAATCGGAGACAGATCGAATTCTTCGACTCGCTTTCGTATATAGTCCTGGAACGCATCAAGCTTTCCTTTGCGTTTTGCTCTTGGCTTCGGAGACGTTCGCGTTTCGATAGGATGCTCACCGCGTATCACTCTGCGAATCGTATTCTTTGAGTGGTGGGTGTCCTGCTGGATACTCCCAATTGATTGACCGTTCTGATGTCGCGACTTAAGATTCATGAATTGATCCACCGTGATCATAGGATGACCTCCTGTCTGGCTAACCTGCCCTGTGCAGGCAACCCAGAAGGCCGTGGTAAGCTGGGCGGTCTGGGTTGCCATAGCTGCTGCGCAGCAGCTATGGCAATCGTCCTTACCACCCTTCAGGTGGGTCAATTCCTATTTGCTCCCTAGAGGGTCATTTCTAAATGCTCCCTGACACTACGTGACCGGCAGCGCGATCAGCAACTCACGGATCCGGGCCGATGATGGTCGCAACGTGACGATCGATGTGTGGGATTATCGAACTGATCGCTGGACGACCGAGACGATGCCGGGTGAGGAGTTCGTGCGCCGGTTCTTGCTCCATGTCATTCCACCCTATGTGCATCGCGTGCGCTACGCAGGCTGCTTCCAATCAGGCAAGCGCAAGAGTCGATTAGAAGGGATGCGGGCTGCGATCCTGGAACAGAACCGACAACAAGGGATCGCAAGTCCGCGTGCGGAGCACAAGGCGAAGCTAATGGCGCTGGGCATCGAAGAGACCGACGAGGCCAAGGCCCAGCGCCTGCAGCGCACACCGGCGTGCTTGACCTGTGGCAAGCCCGGGATGCAATCAGGCCAGCATCGCAACGCACTGGAAACGCGTCGCTATCTCGACGCGTTAAGAGCACTCATCGCGTTCTTTACATGGAGCGCTGCGACGAGTGACCATTGGAACTCGTTTGAATGGAAGAGGTTTCTTGCTCGGATCAATTCTCCGAAGGCCAGCTTCTGGGATTGGAGCTTGCGGCAGAGATTCGAGCAATCGTACTGCAAGTTCCAGATCGGGGTAACTCTCGGCGACGATGCCAAGCTGGCCGCTGCTTGTTCTCAATCCACCATTCGCACCAGTTCGCTTCCGCTCCCGGACATATGACGATCGCCAAGAAGTCCTCGAACGCCACCTCTCGATCCTCACGCAAAGCGGACTTCCAGTCCGCTTCCGCTGAAGGTCCGCGCACAAGGCGTAAAAATCGCTTGCGAATCAGAAAAACGCTCGCTTCGATCGCTCAAAAAGGTCACGACTTCGGTGCATCGCGATGTTCAAAGCGGTCTTTAGGATCGTGCGCAGAGCAAAATCATCTAAGAGAAAACATTGAGAAAATCGCGAAATAGAAAAATCGCGAGCACTTCGATTCTGACGCCCAACGCATCGCGTCCCTCTGACGCTTGACGCACTCCATTGCTACTCGCTGTCAACCGACCCTCCTTCGGCCAGGCCCATGGTCCCTCACCGCTCTAGCGGACTGTCGTTGACTGATGGAGCGTTAGTCGTTAGTCTTTAGGTCAAGGCGTCCATGGTCCTCATTGTAGCAGAGCCCCAGGCGTCGGTGCAAGCATTTTACGTCCCTCATCGCTCTGGCGGATTGTCGTTGACTGATGGAGCGTTAGTCTTTAGATCAAGTGACTGGATAAGCGGCGCTGATAGCGCCGAGTTCTCGTGCGCAAAAGCGCCGAATGTTGTGACGCGGAGCATGGAGTGTCACAAACGGAACATGACATTTTCTTACTTCTGTCCAGTTCTCGGGAAACAGGAAACTGCCAGCTACTTCGATGCTGGTCGAACTGGAAACGAGGAAGAGTTGAAGACAAAAAGTGGGTTCCCCGTTATTGCATCGAATTTACATACAAATAATGAATCCTCCCACACACCATAAACATGAATCTCGGGATCGCCTATTTTTTTATTTAACACTTCTATTGCTACCTTGCTCCATTTCGATCCAATTTCCGACGTCATTAACCTCGCCTCAGGAAAGTCGATGATCTGCATCCATCGCAACCTGCCCTTGTTTGTAATGCACCACAATCTTATTTTGGAGCTGACATTCGAGTCGTGAACACATACATATACGTTATCAATATCCAACCTGGGAAAACAAATAGTGGCGAATAAAGGCTCTTGGATTCCGAAGCTCAAATAGGACAAAGGAATGGTATCAGCACCTTTTTCGGGGGATACAATATTCCCGTCAACCAGCTTAAGATCTCCAAGGCGGATTAAAGCCGATTCATCGGCTTGCTGTTTGATTGGCTTAAATCGCAACAAACCTGATTTCATCAGAACAACTGTCCTGATTGAGGCTATCCACCAATCAGGCGCATTCTCAAATTCTCGAGAGAAAAAATCAGCCAAAACGCTCCTGTCTTGGTTGTTGTCGCTGCCGTATACCTGAATTTTATCGTAGTAAAACACACCCCAATGTGCGTGGACTCGTTCTGGAAAACTATTCGCCATTCTCATCGATACTGCAAAGTCTTTTCTTGAAGCATTATCGCTCAAAAAGTCTTCGGTCCAATCGATAGATCGCAAATATTTTGCTTCGTAAGCGTCATACCGCTCCATTTGGCCTCGGCAGACGTTCGATGCTAGTCCAAATAAGATGACAAATGCGCATGTGAACACTGGATTTTTGGAAACCCGCAGTCTATTGCGAAAAATTATTCTTTGCTTTGCCTGGTTCATAAGTACCACCACTAAAAACAGCTTTAAAAAAGTCTTTCTCTCCACCACAACAGCAAAAAGAAAAATTACGTTGGGTAAAAGCGCTATTTTCATCCCCTATAATTGGTAGATCGAGGAACCACTTCATTTCTTCTTTATCGTCCGTCGAAAGTGGCCCACCATGCGTTTGACCACAATCGCCGCGCTCTGGCCCGTAGGGGGTTATTCCGTTTTTCCAATTTTTGAGATTCGCAGCTTTGCTCGCCGGGACAAATTTTATGGTAGTGCGTTGTGAAATTTCCCCACATCGACCGTCAACAGAATTAGCCCAAACCTGATCAGAATGTGGGAAATCCATGAATCGAATTGGCTTACCAGGTTCTTGATCCTTCTCTACGGGAATTGCCTCTAAAAACATATAACCACTATTACCTACTTTCACATTCTTGCCTTTACAGGGGCAATCTTGCCCACTGCAAGATACGGATACACGCTGAACTATGTATCCCTTTTCGCTGGGAGAGTTTGAAAGTTTGAAATCGAGATGCCCTGTCAATTCTTCGCCGCATTTTCCCTCGATTATTTTGCCGTCAGGAAAGTCAACCGAAATATTGCCAGACGGATCAGTGGACGAAAAAAGGTGTTTTTGAAGGAACTCATACAAATTGATGACTACGAAGAGAATTTCAATTGGGTCTCTACCCAGAAACCTTCCCGAACTCGGACTCATCCAGCGTGCTCTGAAGTGATGCAGGCCCAGCGTGGCGTCCCATTCGCGTCCGGTGTAGGTGTAACGATTGTTGATCGCTGATGAGCTCAGCACAGAAGCCGAGGCATCCAGGACCGTTGGTTGGCCGTAGGCCGCATAGGCGTAACGTTCGGCGATAGAGCCTGTGGATGTCGTTACAGCGGTGATCGAATACTGTTGGTTGCGATGGAAGTACACCAACGTTCCGCCGGTACCGGCGGTTTTGCGGACGACCGGTTCATCGATGTAGCTCGCGTACACGTAGCGATACGTTGGAGTACTCGCAGCACCTCC
>JBJONT010000282.1:0-5367 GCA_046051705.1 Planctomycetota bacterium
GACGTAGACGAAAATGGTGTTCTGCGAGAGCCCACGCGATTCGACCGATTGCATCAACTCGCCAACCGTAGCATCAAACCACTCGACCATCGCCCAATACTTGGCTACCGTCTCACTCGGCGCCAACGGCCGCATTCGCTCCAAATACTTCGCGGGCGGATTGTGCGGATCATGCGGCAATAACGGTGCATACCAAACCATCCAAGGTTGCTTCTGCTCGGTGGCCATGTCGATGAAGTCGTTGATCGGTTTGAGCGTCTGCCTGCCGATCGATAATCCATCATCTCCATGACGGTCACCACGGGTCATCCCATGCGTGAAACCACCATTCGAATAATGTCCTTGCCAAAACTTGCCCGTCTGCATAGTGACATAACCATGCTCCTTGAGGATGCGAGGCAACGTGGGGACTTGCGCCATGTGTTCATTCATGCGCTGGCGACCCGCACGAAACATCTCTGACTCTTGATAAGCCTTCCCTTGCAGTCCTGGAACCAAAGGGGGATCATTACTGGTGATCTTGTGTTGATGCGGATAACGGCCGGTTAAAATCGTAGCCAAACTCGGGCAGCATAAACTCGATGGCACATACCCACGGCGAAATGTCAAACTCTCCACCGCTAAACGATCGATGTTAGGGGTCTTGATATGTGGATGCCCCATGAAACTATAGTCGCCGTAAGCTTGATCATCCGAGACGATCAAAACGACATTCGGTGGCGTCTGCCCAAACGATGACCCATTGAACAGCAGTCCGGCAAATCCAGAAACACTTGCAGCGATTTGCAACAGCCATAAAACCTTGCACACGGTTGCCAAGCGACTGAACTGGCTCGAGCAATCTAACAAACCTTGGTTGTTACGATGATGAGCCTTATGCATAACGTTCTCTCCAAAGGGTTCTGTCCAAGAGATCCACAAGCGTTTAAAAACGCATCGCCGAGTTGTTCACTCGGCGATCTGTTATAACCAGTTTCGTAGTCGATGGGGACGCTGTACCCTAAACTTGCTTGCGCATACAGCAGTTCTTGAACTTCTTACCCGATCCGCACGGACACGGATCGTTGCGGCTGGATTTCTCCGTTCGATTGCGGATCGTCACCGGTTCGGACTCCTCGTTGCTCGTCTCACGGCCCGCTTGCTCTGCCGCTTGCAAGTCCGCCATCTTCTCTTCCATCAGAGCCTTCGCTGGATCGTAACTGTCGTGCCGAGCACTGGTTTCAACCCAAGAGCTTGCGACAAGGTCTTCGTCGATCGCTTCCATACGGAAAATCACATCGGTGATGCGTTCGCCAAGAGACAGCCACATCTGATCGAACAGTCGCATACCTTCTCGTTTGTATTCAACCTTCGGATCCATCTGCCCCATCGACCGGAACGATACGCTCGAACGGACATGATCCATTGCGAGCAAGTGATCTTTCCAAGCCGAGTCGAGGGTTGAGAGCAAGACGGTGCGTTCCATGCGGCGAATCTCCGGATGGTACATATCGTCATAAGCTTGAATCAAATGTGAGCGGCACTCATCTCGAGTCCATTTCGCGACTTCAGAAGCGTCGACGGTATGATCGAATTCTGTTTGCATCCAAGATGCCAGAGCTTGTGCGGAATTCGACCCAGTGGCGAACTCGGACATCTTCTTCGTCGTGTTCTTTCCGTAAATCGAGTCGAGCTTGTCTTGAAGACTCTTCCATACCTCCGTCGATTTCAGCGCGTTCGCGCGACTGATTTCGACCAACACCTCAAATGGATGCTCGGGATCAGCTTGAAGCTTTTCCAGAACGTCCGAGTTTTGGAATCGTCCAGCAGCCCATGTCGCCATCGCAGCGCCGTTGATTACGTAACTGTTCGGACCGTTTTGCTCGCGGAACCTATGGAAACCAACAAGTACCGGATACTGGGCTTCTCGCTCCAAATAAGCTTTCTCGGAAGCTCGAAGCATCATGCTCTTGATCGCTTCGGGTTCCAGCCCCTTGATTTCGTTCAAGTCCACCGGGATGCCAAATTTGCTTTGCATCCAAGAGACCAACATCTTGTTGCCGTAATCCATGTCAAGGAACGGCTCGCCCTCACTTAAATCGATCGCTTCGATAAACGCGTTGGACTTCGAGATGAACTCTTCATCCATACGGTCGCGGTCGATCTTCTTAAGTGCAGCGACGGTGTAGTTTGTGTTGAAGCGATTGTTGACCCACTTGGTCATCGCTTCCCAATTCCATTCCGACTGGTCTTCTTCAGCCGGAAGATTCTCGTCGATAGCATCTAAGATCTGCGTCTCGGCTGCTCGCTCTGCTTGGTCTTTCGCATAAGCGATCGCAACCGATGGTTCGACACCACGGAAGTCCTTCGGTTCAAGTTGCACACCAAGCCTTGGGCCTGCCCATCGAGCGTAGGACTCTGGTCCAAACATCGGATCTGCGAATTGATCGACGTTCGATTGGATCTGTTCTTGAAGCTGATGCATGACCAACTCCCGGCAGCTCTTCCCTTCGAGCACTTGCTGGCGATATGTGTAGACCCGCTTGCGCTGATGGTCCATCACCTCGTCATACTCAAGCAGATTCTTTCGAGCTTCAAAGTTGCGTTCTTCGACTTTCTTCTGAGCTCCGGAAATCCGCTTCGATACATAAGGACTCTCGATGGCTTCGCCATTGCCCATCCCCATGCGTTGCATCATGGCGCGAACCCAGTCGCCAGCAAAGATGCGCATCAAGTCATCTTCGAGGGACAAGAAGAATCGACTTGAACCAGGATCTCCTTGGCGACCGCAACGACCGCGAAGCTGCAAGTCGATTCGGCGGGACTCGTGCCGCTCGGTTCCGATCACATACAAGCCACCGAGTTCTCGAACCCGTTCCCCCTCGGGGACCATGTTCTCCGATTCGCTGATCTGCTTAATCAACTGCTCCCACTCTTCCTTCGGAACATCAAGCCGCGTTGCGTACTTGTGCTGTAGCTGAGCCCAAGCCATCGTCTCGGGGTTACCACCGAGAATAATGTCCGTACCACGACCAGCCATGTTCGTCGCGATCGTCACCGATCCGATCCGCCCCGCTTGCGCAATAATTTCCGCTTCGCGTTTGTGCGCTTTCGCATTGAGAACCTGATGCTTCACGCCTCGCATTTCAAGCAGATGCGAAAGCTGTTCGCTTTTCTCGATCGTCACCGTACCGATAAGGATCGGACGACCTGATCGCTCGATGCGATCGATCTCGCTGCGAGGAATTTCAACGGTTTCTTTGGAATCAGACTTCTTGACCACGACCATCGCATCGTCTTCTTTGATGACGTTGCCGATCAAAAAGCCTCGCTTGCGATCTTTGAACTCAACCGTGTCGTGCTTGTGTACACGATCGATCTCATCGGCTACCGCATCGTACTTTTCCTTCTCGGAAAGATAAATCGCATCCGGGAATTCAATCCGCTGCAATCCACGGTTCGATGGGATCGCTACCACTCCCAAATTGTAAATCTTGCTGAATTCCTGAGCCTCGGTCATGGCCGTACCAGTCATACCACCGAGCTTCTTGTAGAGCTTGAAGAAGTTCTGCAAGGTGATCGTCGCAAGCGTCTGCGTCTCGTCTTTGATCTTCACCCGCTCTTTCGCTTCAACTGCTTGATGCAATCCATCCGACCACTGCCTACCTTCCATCAAACGTCCCGTAAATTCATCGACGATGATGATCTCGCCTTCGCGATTGACGTAATTGACATCGCGCTTGTAAAGCTGATGGGCTTTGAGTGCATTGTCGATCAAGTGCGGCCATTCCATGTTTCCAACGGTGTAGAAACTCTCAACTCCAGCAAGCCGCTCAGCTTCTCGAACCCCGGCATCGGTCAAGTTCACCGTATGGTCTTTTTCATTGACGATGAAATGCTCTTCGCGCGTCAATCCACGCGCGACACGGTCCGCTTCAACGTACTTCGACGAATCGCGAGTCGCTGGACCCGAGATAATCAACGGCGTACGAGCTTCGTCGATAAGAATGTTGTCGACTTCGTCAATGATCGCATACTGCAATGGACCTTGTACCTGCTGCATGTAACTCGGGAACTTCCCGTCCCCACGAGCAGCCATCCGCATGTTGTCTCGCAGATAGTCAAAGCCAAGCTCATTGTTCGTCGCATAGGTGATGTCAGCCGCATAAGCTCGCTGCCTCTCGTCGTTCTCCATCCCACTTTGAATGTTTCCGACGGTTAAGCCCAATCCCATGTACAATGGAGCCATCCACTCCATGTCCCGACGTGCCAAGTAATCGTTGACCGTCACGACGTGTACACCCTTGCCCTCTAACGCATTGAGGTATGCGGGCAACGTAGCCACCAACGTCTTGCCTTCACCCGTGATCATTTCTGCGATGTTGCCACCATTGAGCACCATCCCACCGATCAACTGAACGTCGTAATGCCGCATACGAAGAAATCGTCGGCCCGCTTCACGACACGTCGCAAAAGCCTCAACAAGAATGTCATCGAGCGTCTGGCCATCGGCTAAACGCTTGCGAAAACGAAAAGTCTGCTCGCGAAGCTCCTCATCCGAGAGAGCCATCATTCGAGGCTCCAACTCCCCGACCTGCTTGGACAACTCCCCGTAACGCTTGATCTGGCGGGAATTCGCAGACCCAAACAAGACCGTCAGACCACGATCGACGCCACTGAGGACGCCGTTGACTGCACTGGTGGTCCCTTCCCAGATTTTCTCGAGGAATTCCATAGTTATCTGTACGCCAATCACAAGGAGAACACGAAACGTTACGCCGCTGAGCTAAGACAACAAGGGCTCACCCAACGGGCTTTCAACCTGGAAACCAACGGATTGTAAGCTTTTTGCGGATTATTCCGAAGGCCAATCGGCCGGAGAGTAGCCGATTGCTGACCTCAGCGTCAATCGAGTTGCTAAACGCAAATTCCGTGAAGTAATTCTATGGAAGAACAGATAGAGCTGAAGAGACTAGTATTAAGTAAACTGAACCCGGTGTCTGCTTCTTGGAACCAACGAAAAAGGGGCTTTTGAGGCGAAATAGTGGCCAATATGATCGCGATTCGGGCCCATTTTCGTGCTCGTGCTCGGACTCGTGCTCGTGCTCGTGCTCGTACTCGGACTCGGACTCGGACTCGGACTCGGACTCGGACTCGGACTCGGACACCTGGACTAGTTTGGTTTCATTCAGAGGTAGCTCGTGTGTTGACCGAACGTAACACCACTACGGGTTAATTTCGATTACGAGCACGAGCACCGTTTCACTGAGCACGAGCACGGAGCGTCTGCAAAGTCGTTGGAAAGTAGCGAATGAAAGAGTCGTACAAAGTAGAGATTAGCCATCAACTTTGGCCCCGAGTGATGCGTTTGAACGGGCAACCGTTCAG
>JBJONT010000283.1:0-9141 GCA_046051705.1 Planctomycetota bacterium
GGCCTGAACCTTGGGTCAATCGTCATCAAGACGCCCCCGACGAACGGTTCTGTCAGTGTGATCGGGGACGGGACGATTCGCTACACGCATAAAGGCGGGTCGTAGACCACCGACAGCTTTACCTATCAAATCCGCGACTTCGCAGGGTTGCTATCCAACGAAGCTTTGGTAAGCATCAATGTCGTACCGTTCTAAGATCGAACCGATCTAAGCTTTCCAAGAACGAATCAAGCTTTGGGCATGAAGGCTTGATTGTCCGTAGCTGACAATCGTCACCTTCAAAGGAACCTCCCTAAACAGAGTACATGCCCTGGCAATCGCTCCGAATATCCACTCATGAGGATTTCCAAAGACACCTCCGCCGATGGTCGTCAGATATAGATTGGGGTTTCCACATCGAGCAAAGTTTAGTGCTGCGGCCGCAAAAGTAGCTTCATACGAAGCATCGAGCACCAATCTCGCGAAAATCTCCCACTTCGACGCCGACAGGCTGCTGTAACCTATAGGCAACGCCGATCCGTATACTTGACTGACACTGTGTTTCGTATCCGCTAAAGTCACTTGCGTATCCCAATGGACTCCGATTCGTAACTTCTCTCGCAACAGATCCAAAGCATCCTCGGAGAGACCGCTAAGCTTTTTGACAACGTCATCGAGTCCGCGTGCCGACGGAAGTGCATATCCGTTCGACATTCTCCAAAGCTTTCCGTCCTCATTCCCCAAGGCCGCGCCAAGGTCTGCCAAGCAATCGACTTGACACTGTGCCGATTGCCCAATCTGACCGCCAACTGGAACGAAGTAATTGCGATAAATGGTCCCGGCACCGCAAGCGATCGCACAGGCTGGCCCTTGTGTTCGATCGTTTTCATATCTCCCCACACCTCGCTCCGGGGTAACCTCGGGGCCGACCATCTCAAGCAGATTGAACTGAGAGGCGACTTGAAACACCGAGTTTGCATTGGCCGGATCGCGATGCAACTGAGTTACGTCGCCAACCCATTCGCCAACTTCCAACTTATCTTTCCGCGCCGTACTCGCATTCGTACTCGCATTCGCAATCGCGTCTCCAGCCTTGGATTTCTTCTCAGAGCCAGACTTACCGATCGACAACTGCTGACTTGATAGACTCTTTCGGTACTCTCCTAAGGAAGCGATCTCTAAACGCCCTGCTTGGTAAGAGGCTCCATTGACCTTTGACGTTAAAATTTCTCCCTCGACGGTAATCCATTCGCGAACCTCATTCGAATCGCGTTCGGTAAAACCCATCAATCGCGTAAACCAATCCTTTCCAGACTTCGATGGTGGCTCTTTCGATTTCGCGTTTCGCGAACTGGTTGAACCCGTCGACCAAGCTTGAACAAAATCCCTTTGCATCCCATGCTCAGGTGACGTTTCTCGTCCGCGTACCTTATCTACAACTCGCAATTTGGCTAACACATCAAACACATTCGCCTTGGTGGCCAAACCACGTTGAAGCAACCAACAACTCACCACCGTACCCGTTCGACCGATGCCTCCCATGCAGTGAATATAGACTGGCTTATCTGCTTCCAAGGATGCTTCGATCGCAGCGAGGATCGACTTCATGAGGATCTTCGAAGGTATATTGTTATCCTTGATAGGGAATCGAAGAACCTCAACTTCTTGCCCGGCTGCACCAGCTATCTTTCGAAAGATCGGTTCGTACGAAACAAACGGCTCTCCGAATTGATTCGTTTCGTCGAATTCCATCAAGTTAATGATGGTTCGAATCCCCATGTCAAAGAGCCCTTGCAATCTCTCGCGAGATTGAGCAACGTCGGGCTTACCTGCGTATGCTCCGGCAAGTACTCGCTGCGGTTCAACCCAATACACTCTATCCAATGGAGGGGTCGAGTCAGTCAATTTAGTCACAGTAATAACCCTTCGTGTCCAATCCTAAGGGAGGCGTGGTGGCAAGTCGTTCAAGTATTGGGTTACTGCCCTAAGACGTACGCGAAAATCAACGGGGCTACGATGGTTGCATCGCTATGGATCATGAATTTAGGACAATCGCCTTCAAGCTTATTCCAAGTGATTTTCTCATTCGGCACCGCACCGCTGTACCCTCCATAGCTTGTTTCCGCATCAGATATCTGGGAGAAATAAGCCCAGCGGCGGATATTCGCTTCGTCGAGATCCTGGATCCACATCGGGACAGCACAGATTGCGAAATCACCAGCAATACCACCACCGATTTGGAAAAATCCGATCGGTCGAGTTTGGGATAGTTCCTTGTACCAACGAGCTAAATTCTCAAGCTGCTGTGTACCGGTTTTCAATGCTGAATGGGAAGATACCGTCCCATCCATCACGCGCGCTGTGAACATGTTCCCCAAGGTACTATCCTCAATCCCTGGTGAATAAATTGGAATGCCCGCTTCCTTCGCCGCGATCATCCACGAATGCTCGCGAGGGATCTGGTAGTGCTGCTCAAGCTCCTTATCATCCAGAATACGGAACATGTACTCGTAAGCAAAGTATTGCTTCCCTTGATCCGCCGCTTCTTTCCAGTACTTCACAAGTCGATCTTGCATGTGCATCATAACCGTCTCAGGGATGCAAGTATCGGTCACCCGATTGAAGCCGCTGTCACGCAAATCAATTTCATCTTGAGTGCTTAGCGCCCTCCAGTTGTCGATCACTTTGTACTCATTGTGAGCGAAGAGGTTGAACAAGTCTTCTTCAAGGTTCGCTGCGGTACAAGAGATCGCGTGGATTTTTCCAGCACGGATCATTTCTGCAAGGGAAATCCCCAGTTCAGCCGTACTCATCGCACCCGCCAACGAAACCAACATCGCACCATTGTCGTTCTCAATAAAGGACTTATACGCCTTTGCAGCCGACAATGTCTCTCGTGCGTTGTAATGGCGATAATGCTTCTCCATAAACGCGGATACGCTTGCAGTGGTGCTCTCTGACTTCTTCATCTTAAATCCTTTACTGACCAACCAATGACTAACCGACGCGCAAATGAGCTTTGTGGATTCACACCTGCACACCGGAAAAAATTGAACCGGAAAAAACGACAAGGCGCGATTAACATCGCGCCTTGCTCCTAATACTGTTTTAGTCGAGAACCTGGGAAATCACCCAAGGGTCGGTTTGCTTATCATATCGCAAGTAGCAATCGGCTGGGGGCCTCAAGATAAGCGATAATGTCGTTCAAAAACCGTGCGGCAGTAGCACCATCGACCAATCGGTGATCATAAGCCAAGCTCAGTGGCATCATCAACCGAGGCTTGATCGAATCGTCATCCATGACCGTTGCAAGCTTTCGCGACCTGCCAACCAACAGAATGGCGACTTCTGGCACATTGACGATAGGTGTCGAATAAGTTCCACCGATTGCCCCAAGGTTGCTGATGGTAAACGTACCACCTCGAAGATCCGAAACAGCGAAGTCGTTGTTGCGCACTCGATTCGACAATTCGGAGAGGGCGTAAGCGATATCCGGGATCGACATCTTATCAGCATTTTTGAGCGTCGGAACGACCAGTCCACGCTCGGTATCAATAGCGATACCAAGGTTTACGTAGTCTTTATAAATGATCTGCTCATTCTCCATATCGATCACAGCATTGAGCGCCGGATGGTGCTTCAACGCAGTCGCAATGGCCTTGATCAAAAACGGCATCGTTGTGAGCTTGATACCTCGAGATGCATAGTCGTCCTTGCTCGATTGGCGAAATGCCTCAAGCTCGGTAACGTCTGCATCGTCAAAGTTCACTACGCGAGGAACGGTCGACCAAGACTTATCCATTTGATTGGCAATCGTCTTGCGAATCTTCGTCAAGCGATCGACTCGAATCGGACCAAAATCATCGGTCGCTGCTGTCCCTGGTCGTTCGCCGGAAGACTTCCCTGCTGCATTTCTCGAACCGCTCTCAGAACCTGCTCCCGATGGGGCAGCCGAAGGTGCACTTGCGGCAGGTGCCGACGATTGCTTTGTACTTTGTTGCTGATTCGCGTTGCGAACGATCGACAGAACATCTTCTCGCGTGATGCGTCCATGCTCACCGCTACCGGTCACGCCAGCAAGATCGACTCCGACTTCCCGTGCGAAGCGACGAATCGCAGGCCCGGCAGCGATCACATCGTCGTCATTGACTTGTGAGCTGGCAGGTTGCGCACTAACCGCGGCGGAGACCGGTGCTGGACTGACTGGAGCTGGTGCTACAACAGCTGGTTTTACAGATGCGGGTGCAACTGGGGCCGGTGTAATTGGTGCCGGGGTAACTGGTGCCGGTGCAACTGGAGCCGGGGTAACCGGTGCGGCAGTCGCGACAACCGGAGCAGCTTGGACAGGGGCTACCGGAGCAGCAGGAGCTGGTGTTGATGGTGCCGGTGCTGCTGGTGCAGCCGCACCCGCAACCCCTTCAAGCGTCCCGACAACTTGACCAACCTTGACCGTCTCCCCTTCCGATACGGTGATGCTCAAGACCTTGCCCGCTTGAGGGCTCGGTACCGCAACTGTCGCCTTATCGGTTTCCAACTCAAACAACGCTTGGTCCTTCTTTACAGTGTCGCCTACCTTGACGTACACCTCGAGAACATCGCCGGACTCTACGCCTTCTCCAAGCGAGGGCAACTTGATTTCTATAGCCATGGGTAATGTATTGATTTCGGTAAATGAGGGTAAGAAAAAGAGCTGCCGAACGACTATGCGTACAGAGGATTGGGTTTTTCTGGATCCACTCCAAGATCTTTAATCGCTTGGGCGACCTCTTTTGCCGGGATCACTCCCGCACGACTGAGGCGATACAACGCCGCAATCGTGACCGAAGCCGCATCGACTTCAAAGTGCCGTCGCAATGCGGGCCGCGTCTCACTGCGTCCCATTCCATCGCATCCGAGCACATAGTAGTCTTGCTCCAAGTAAGGCATCAATTGCTCACCCACTGCACGAACGTTATCGCTCGCAGAGATGATCGGCCCCTTAACCCCAGCAAGCACGCTTTCGATGTAACTCTTGCGAGCCGGTTGGTCAGGATGAAGCATATTCCAGCGCTCGACGCTTTGTGCTTCGCGTCGAAGTTGCGTATAGCTCGTCACACTC
This sequence comes from Planctomycetota bacterium, assembly GCA_046051705.1. Classification (GTDB taxonomy): domain Bacteria; phylum Planctomycetota; class Planctomycetia; order Pirellulales; family Pirellulaceae; genus JBKCUI01. Next base: position 5,078 of record JBJONT010000283.1, read on the forward strand.
CAGACATCGCTCGAGACTTGATATTTCTCTGCGAGTATCTTCGATGCTTCAATAACGTGCCGCAGGATAGCACCTGAGCCGAACAATTGAACTCGGCCTCTGGACTTGCTCGCCTCTTGCGAATTGAACTTGTAAATACCCTTGATAATGCCTTCTTCGACCCCTTCAGGCATCGCTGGCATTTCGTAGTCTTCGTTGTGGACGGTCACATAGTAAATCGCCGTCTCCCCTTCTTGGTACAACTTGCGCATACCATCGAGAATGATCACGACGGTCTCGTAAGCCCAAGCTGGGTCGTATGCACGTACGGTCGGGAATGCCATTGCATTCAGATGGCTGTGGCCATCTTGGTGCTGCAAGCCTTCGCCATTGAGAGTTGTTCGTCCCGCCGTTCCACCGATCAAGAAACCTTTCGCTCTCATATCGGCGGCAGCCCAGATCGAGTCACCAACGCGTTGGAACCCAAACATCGAATAATAGATGTAGAACGGAATCATGTTGATTCCGTGCGCCGAATAAGCCGTACCCGCTGCGACGAAACTGCTCATCGAACCGCATTCGGTGATCCCTTCTTCAAGGATCTGACCATCTTTGGCTTCTTTGTAAAACGCGACTTGATCGGAGTCGATCGGCTCATATAGCTGTCCGGCATGGGCGTAGATACCGATCTCCTTGAACATACCTTCCATACCAAAGGTACGGGACTCATCAGGCACGATCGGAACGATGTTCGAACCGATCTTTTGATCTTTCACCAAACGATTGAGCAATCGCACAAACCCTTGTGTGGTCGAGATCGTCTTGCCATCGAGCTGCACGCTCATGAACTTGCGATAATCCTCCAACGCTGGAGTCTCTGTAACAGGATGGCTTGCAGGCCGGCTTGGCAAGGATCCACCCAAAGCCGCTCGCCGCTCCTTCAAATACTTGATTTCAATGCTGGTCTCGGGTGGCTTGTAGAACGGAGCATTGGCGACGTCTTCGTCGGAAATCGGAATCCCGAAGCGAGACCGAAACTCGAGGAGTTCCTTTTCGTTCATCTCCTTCTGATTGTGAGCGATGTTTCGCCCTTCTCCCGCCTCACCCAAACCATAGCCCTTGATGGTCTTCGCAAGAATCACTGTAGGCTGACCCTTGTGCTCAACGGCAGCCTTGTAAGCCGCATAAACCTTCTCAGGATCATGCCCGCCACGCTTCATCTTCTCCAACTTCTCATCCGAGTAATTGGAAACCAAATTAAGCAACTCCGGATACTTACCAAAGAAGTGATCGCGGATGTACTTGCCGTTCATACCGACGTACTTCTGGTACTGTCCGTCGACAATCTCGGTCATTCGCTGTGCAAGGAGCCCTGATTCGTCACGTTCGAGAAGCGGATCCCAATCACCGCCCCAAATGACTTTGATCACATTCCAACCCGCCCCTCGAAAAACCGCTTCGAGCTCTTGGATGATCTTTCCATTGCCACGAACCGGACCGTCGAGACGTTGCAGGTTGCAATTGACCACGAAAATCAAGTTATCAAGCTTTTCGCGGGAAGCCATGGTGATCGCACCGAGCGTCTCAGGCTCGTCGCACTCACCATCACCGAGAAACGCCCAAACCTTCTGTCCGCGAGTATCTTTCAACCCACGATCATTTAGATATTCATTAAATCGGGCTTGATAGATCGCCATGATCGGCCCGAGTCCCATCGACACCGTGGGATATTCCCAAAACTCCGGCATAAGCCAAGGGTGCGGATAAGAACTCAAACCACCCTCAGGCTGCAACTCCCGTCGGAAATTCTCCAGCTTCGCTTCTGGCAAGCGGCCTTCGACGTACGCTCGCGCATACATACCAGGCGAAGCATGCCCTTGGAAATAAACCAAATCCCCAGCATACCCCGACTCACCACGCCCCTTGAAGAAATGGTTGAAGGCAACTTCGTAAAGTGTCGCACTGCTGGCAAAGGTGCTGATGTGCCCCCCCTGCCCTTTGTTTTTCTTGTTCGCTCGAACGACCATCGCCATCGCGTTCCAGCGAATGATACTCTTGATCCGTCGCTCGATTTCCCGATTCCCGGGATACGCAGGCTGACTAACCAACGGAATGGAATTCACATACGGAGTCGTCGTCTCCGAAGGGATCACCACCCCGTCGCGCCGCGCACGATTCTCCAATGCCTTAACCAAATACCGAACCCGATCGGATCCCTTGCTCTTGTATACATAGTCGAGAGAGCCTAACCACTCACTCGTCTCCGCGGGGTCCACATCGATTTGGGCTTCGACTTGACCAGATGCGACGAGCACCGAAGGGTCCGCTTCACCAAGGAGTTTTGCGTCCGACATAGATTTCCGATTCTTGAGCGAGGGGTTGTTACGAGCTGGAATATCCTCTCCAGACCGTTTGTTTTAACATGGACGTATTGTCGCGAAAGCCCCCTTTTGATGGAAGATGAATCCAAGGGATTTTCGAAGGATTCCTTCTTGCAAAGGCAGGAAATCCCGCATTAACGCACTTTAGACTCTTCCCACCGACGGGTAATCCGGGACGAATTGACCCGATTCGCCCCTTCCCCCTTGGTCTCCACCCCCTCCTTAGAAGGGGAAGGCCAAGGCAAAATCGCAGCCAATCGCATGGCATTTAAATCCACCGAAGACTCTCCGGCAGGGGGGGACTGAAAAGCCGCGACTAGATGGGACATCGGCACAACTTCTTTCGGGGTGCACAATGTTCCTTGCTCCAACTTCACCGCCACCGGCGGCCATTGGCTCGGACCTGGCAAGAGCCCTTCGAGCCGCACCCCTTCGGGACTCAACTCGATTCCCAATGCGAACGATTCGATGTTCTGACTCTCCCGCATTTGAGATTCCCATGAAGAAGGTAGCTGCAACCATTGCGAAGCTCGCCGTAACCAAGCCGTACTGGCAAGCCCCTGGGCTACCTGCAACTTACCCTTCGCAAATAAAATTCTGCCATCGCTGAAATTCAGCCGCTCAATACTTGCCATCGCATCACCGCGCAGCACTGATCCCAATGGGCCGGTTAGATCTCCTAAATTGATCCGATCGATATCCCCTTGGAACATCGCGTCCGACTCCTCTACCCCCCAGCGTGCTCGAAGCACTCCACGAAATCTTGCATTCGCTCCCAGCGAACGCATCGGTGGAAGCCACGCATGAAAATTCTCGATCCCTATCCATGACTTGGGCGAAATAATTTCGAAACTTGTCGACAGATCATCCGGAGAGTGACTGCGAACAACTTGCAACTCCACTTCGCCAAATGGCTGATCAGCAAAAGCAAACTTTGTTTGTATCGACGACTTGTCAGCAGTCGGGCGCATCCACAATTCGATTTGCCCGAGCCTGATCTGCTCCCCGCCGCGATGAATGCTCAATCCATTCGGCACCGAAACGGCTAACATCATCTCGCGTGTTTGCGGTTTGCACAAAAACCCATCGTGCATCAACTGCAACGACGATTCGAACTGCTCACCATCGAGCACAGGATCTTTCAAAATCACCGACCAACCCTGCGATGTCATCAATCCATCGAGCTTCGGAATCTTGACCAACGGCGCATCGGTCTCGGGATGAAAAGCAACCACATCCTCCGCTCGAAACTGCTCGGGTGCTAACCATTGCAACGATCCGGCTCGAACCCGAACTCCAAGATTCGAACCGACACGCGTCTCCCAGCGCCGTTTTAAATAGCCTTGACAAGCAGGCGACCAAAACAGAACCGTCATGACCCCCACCAGCACCAACGGCGCGATCCCCCCGACGAGCAATGCTGCCCGCGCTAACGTTCTTCGTGTCCGTTCATGAAACGGCTTTATGGGGATCAATCGGCGAACCATAACCCTCTGCTAATACCCTATTTCCAGCAGCAAAAGCAACACCGCATCCGCACATCCGACCTTGATCCCAATCAAGCAATCCGCGTATCCTCGTCGAACGTCTTACCCAACTTCACCAACTTGTTTCGCTATCAATTACCACAACTCCCCTTCGAGATAAGGAGCTCAACATGGGTCTGCTAAAAGAATTCAAAGACTTCGCGATGCGAGGAAACGT
>JBJONT010000284.1:0-8414 GCA_046051705.1 Planctomycetota bacterium
GTGATCTCTAACCGCAAGTTACAACCGTCATGATAGCTCGATTGAAAGTCTTCCTAGGATTGAATCGAACCATGGATTATTCCCTGGATGATTCAGAAGATAATCTCATTGGCCAAGGACAGGAGTGTCGAGTTCGAATCGAAAGCCACAACATCGCTCGAGTGCATGCGAAGCTGCTTTATCGCGAGGGCTTGTGGTGGGCTTTTGCCTGCGATACCGGAGTGGGCATCTGGGTAAACGGCTCAAAAACGGATTGCGCTGTGCTGCTCAATGGAACGAGACTTCGATTCGGGGACACGGAGGCTTGTTTCAATAACTCTCTAAAATCCATGGAATTTGCCGATCTCGTGTTTGGCCGCGGACTTGTCGACCAGCGATTCGAAACGCCTAGAACCAACGGTGCAGTAAGGCACGATCAGAAACTTACATCACCGGAAATCGAAGGTGACTTCTCTGAACTGTTGGGCACTAGCCATGCGATGCGGGAATTGAAGAAAAGAATTACTCGAATCGCTAGAGCTTCGGGTGGTATCCTAGTCCGTGGAGAAAGCGGAGTCGGCAAAGAACTAGTATCCAAAGCCATCCATCGCAACTCGCAACGGGCTGCGAAGCCAATGCTCAGTGTCAATTGCGCTGCAATCCCAAGCGAACTGATCGAAAGCCAACTCTTCGGACATGTCAAAGGTGCCTTCACCGGTGCAGACCGAGATCACGTCGGATATTTCCAGCAAGCAGATCAAGGAACCTTGTTCCTCGATGAAGTTGGCGAACTTAATCTAGATGGCCAAGCAAAGTTGTTGCGAATCCTCGAAGGCCATCCGTTTCTCCCTGTCGGTGGTACGCGCGAAATCAAAGTCGATGTTCGGGTTGTTTCCGCAACGAATCGCGATTTACGGGAATTCGTCATCGCAAAGAAATTCCGTGAAGATCTTTACTATCGCCTAAGCACTTTTGAAGTAGATATACCTCCACTTCGAATGAGAGCTTCTGACATAGAGCTACTTGCGCAACATTACTTTGAGCAATTCCGCTTACAGCATGATCGAGAACACCTTGGGATCAGCGAAGAAGCGATGGAGACATTGCGGGCATACAGTTGGCCGGGAAACATCCGACAGTTGCGTAACGTCATCGAAAGCGCTGTTGTTCTTGCGGATGGATTCTTGATTACGCCTAACGATCTTAACCTGCGCGACATTGGGAACTTAAGCCACATTCCTGGCCCAATTACCCGAATTGACAAGCCGCATCTTGGCGACGATCAGCCGGCGGTTCCTCTTACTACTAAATCAAAACAATCCGCGAAGAACGATACAAGCTTCGATACGCTCAATGTCACAGTGTGGGAACAACGACTGATTCAAGAAGCACTGACTCGAACGCAAGGAAATATACCAGCTGCTGCTGAACTGCTAGGAATGGCGCGCGCGACACTGTATCGAAAACTCGAAAAGGGACATTCATCGTCGCTTGTACCAAGCCACCTGGGGCCAGTTCTGTCCAAGAATGAGATTTAACTAACAACTACTTTACCTTCGTCTCCAAAAGGGATTCATTCGTCGCAATGTGGGACGTTAGCACCTCTGCAGAAGGGTACTTGCTGAGTTGCATACAACAAGAATAACCGCAGCAAACCAATTAATTAAAAACACTTCGCTCCGAATTCCCTTTGATTTCATTGCTCTATTCGCAAAAAGCAAGTCGTTAAAAATCAATTTGGAATTCTTTCTCCGAAAACCCTCCTAACGGCACATCGTTCGCTTTATTTCAAAAGCATCAAGACAAGTGAACAGCAGACCACTAGGTTCTAGCGCACAAGTCGTTAGTGAATTTTGTTGCAGGAGTTGAAGAAAATGTTTGCATCCGTTTTGGCCAAAGTCGCAAGTAAATTCGTTCGTGACCAACGTGGAGCTACCATGCTTGAGTACGGCTTGCTAGTCGGTCTGGTAGCTATTGCTGCAATCATCGCCGTGACCGCAATGGGTGGCGCTCTTTCGAGCATGTTCACCGACGCATCGAACGCGCTGTAATCAAAACGTGGAGGACGATCCTTCGCCCCTCCTACGTCTAGCGTTCAATCATCAAGCGACCGGCCTGCATTGCCGGTCGCTTTTTTCTTGACGCTTCCGATCGCTGCTCTAAACAGCAGGGAAGCACAGGAGTCTACAAACGAGATTTAACCGCGATTATTTCTTAACAAAGTCTACAAACGAGATTTCGAAATCCCAAACTTGGACGCATACACCTTCTTCGTAGGGGTTATTGCTTACTCGCCTCCAATGAAAAATCACTAGCGCAATAACGCTGCAAATTCCTCCCGTCGATCCGTCCCCTTGTTTTCATTGGGCATTTCGCTTTCAAGAGAGCTCCAAAACAAATCTGACAGCATTTTGAAAAAATACTGAACAAACGGCACGAACTTCGCTTACTAAGTTTGCTCATTGGGACATGTGAATTGCTGACTAAGCGGTCGACGCGCACATGTTGAAATAAATTTTTTGTTGCAGGAGTTGCAGAAGATGTTTGCTTCAGTTTTGACCAAGGCAGTAGCTCGTTTTATCCGCGATCAACGTGGAGCAACCATGCTTGAGTATGGTTTGCTCGTCGGCCTCGTAGCGATCGCTGCTATCGTTGCGGTTACTGCAATGGGTAACGCGCTTTCGGACATGTTCACCGATGCTTCGAACGCTTTGTAGTCGATTGCCCTTGGTTGAATCAGTTACGCGGTGGTTTGAACAGGTTCAGTATCCCATCGCTGCGTAGGGCCTAAGCGACCGGCTAAAACAGCCGGTCGCTTTTTTGTTTTCCTAGGTGGCGCATCCTTGTCTACAAAAGAGAAGCAATCGTCGCAATTCGGGACGGACGCACCGCTGCGCTGGGGATTTTACTTACTCTTGCCGTTCGAAGATCTAAAGCCCAAGCGACTCTAGATAAAGATTCCACTAGCTAATCAGCGGAGTTTTCCTTCGATAGTTCGCATTTGGACAACAGTCAAAACAAAACAGAAATCTTTTTTCGAAAAACTCGCTTACGGCACACCTTTCGCTACTAGTGGATTTCATCAAGACAAGTGAACAGCAGACCGGTCGGTTAAGGCGCACAAGTCAGGAAACAATTTTGTTGCAGGAGTTGCAGAAGATGTTGGGTTCAGTTTTGTCGAATGTAGTTGCTCGATTCACTCGCGATCAACGCGGAGCAACCATGCTCGAATACGGCTTGCTAGTAGGCCTTGTTGCCATCGCTGCAATCATCGCCGTGACCGCCATGGGTGGCGCACTCTCGAGCATGTTTACCGATGCGTCGAACGCCCTGTAGAGACCGAGGGCCATTGGATTGGGTCGCACACAGCGGCCCCTCCAGGCAGCGATAGAGTTTGACGCGATCGGCCTTCGTCGCCGATCGCTTTTTCCAAGCCGAGCGCAATCGGCTTTCGTGACACAACACTCGGATTGTCCAATCCTTAACACGAAACAAATCCTTTTTCGATATCGGTGACTTATGAGCCCCAGAACTTGGCTAGTTTTATTGTTTGCAGTGATGAGCGGTGCTTCGGCGATCATTGGAATCACCCAGATGCGAGCAACGCAGGCAGCAAAAGAGATCGCAACGGTTTACATGGTCAAGAAAGCGGTCGCGAGAGGGTATCAGCTTCGCGAGGAAGACGTAGAAGCGCTACGAATACCTAGCAATCTCGTCCATGAAGCCATGGCAAAATCCTTGGATGATGTCGTCGGCAGGGTTGCTAAGTTCTCCATCGTCGAAGGAGAGTACGTATTGACAACCAAGTTAGCTGAAGCCGGAGTTAAGGCTGGATTCGCAACCACGATTCCAAGTGGACTGCGGGCGAAAAGTATTACTGCCATCACGGCCGCGGACCGTGTTTCAGGATTGCTCAACGTAGGAGACCACGTAGATGTTTTGCTCACCCACGCCACTCGAAACGGCTCAAGCGATGAGACCAGCGTGACGGAGACACTTGTGCAGAACGTCGAAGTCCTCGCTATTGATCGGACAGTCGAAAGCGTCTCGGTGCAACCCAAAGCCGGCTCGACTGACAAAGGGGACACAAAACCCTCATCCGTCACACTCCTCGTCACCCCGCGTGAAGCTTCGATCCTGAGTCTTGGACAGAAAGAAGGAGCACTTTCACTCTCTCTGAGAAGTCCTGAAGATCAATCCATCGTCGCTGACACAGACTTATTGGACTCGGAACTACACGATGCAGCAACTCCGAGGAAACCGAACGTCCCCGCGTCATTTACCTCCAGAGGATCGCGGGTCGCAACCTTGAAAAACACGAGTTACAATGGTTGGCGTTCTGGGTCGGGTGCTATCGACGACAGCGATCTGTACAACTACGGGCAATTTACAGATATGGATGACCCTCTCGTAATGCGGGACGTCGCGCTGCTTGTAAACAGCATTCCGTATGACAACCGTCAATCGACGAAGTACTCCGCAATACGCACCATCCGTGGCTCGTCCGTTGGAGTGGTTCCAATTCAAGTGAAACAAAGTAGCAGGTGACCCTGCAGACAGATCAAGAACGCCGATGAATTGGTTTAAGTCAAACGGAAAGAATGCAAAGGGTACCGCTGTTGCAACGGTCGGTAATTCTGTCGAGAATTCGGCTACAAGCAACGCGGGTGAGCAGGGAGCACAAGCGACAGATTTTACGCAAGCAACATCCAAAGCACCGGGTCCCCCGTCCAGTCTTGATGACCCGGTGGCGTGGCTGAAGTCCTTGGAGCCCAAGGCAAACCCGAATCTCGTTGCACTCAAAAGGAAATTGCATCAAAAGGTCATCACCGATCTAGATGTAGGTTCCATGGCCCGCTGGAATTCCGAAACTCTGCGTGTCGAAGTCCGACGACAAACGGAAGTTATTTGCGCAACAGAGAATATCGAAGGACTTGAAACCAGCAGAGAGACGCTTATCAAAGAAGTTCTCGATGAAGTCTTTGGACTCGGACCATTGGAGCCCCTGCGTGCTGACCCATTCGTCTCGGACATCATGATCAATGGTCCGAAGACGATTTATGTCGAACGCCAAGGACAAATGCTTCGAACTCCAATCATCTTCGATAGCGATGAACACCTCGTGCAAATCATCCAACGAATCGTTGGGGATGTCGGTAGGCGGATCGATGAAACGACCCCTATGGTCGATGCTCGATTAGCTGACGGTAGCCGCCTGAACGCAGTCATCGCCCCCCTCGCACTCGACGGTGCTTTGGTTTCGATCCGACGATTCGGGTCGAAACCGCTAACAGCCGATCGATTGATTGCCAATCAATCCATTACCTCAGAAATGGTTCATCTGCTTTCCGCTTGCGTTAAAGCTCGAATCAACATGCTCGTCTCAGGAGGTACAGGGAGCGGTAAGACTACCTTGCTCAATTGCCTCTCCGGATACATCCCCGAGTACGAACGGGTAGCCACAATCGAAGACGCTGCCGAACTGCGACTTCAACAGCCCCACGTGGTTCGCATGGAAACGCGCGTCGCAAACGTCGAAGGAAACGGTGCCGTCACCGCACGTGACTTGGTCAAGAACGCCCTTCGAATGCGCCCCGATCGAATCATCATTGGCGAATGTCGAGGTCCAGAAGCCCTTGATATGCTCCAAGCTATGAATACCGGTCACGAAGGAAGTCTTACAACCATCCACGCCAACACATCCCGCGATGCTGTAAGCCGCTTGGAAATGATGGTCGGCATGGCCGGTTTCGATTTGCCCATCTGGGTTATCCGAAAACAAGTTGCGTCCGCCGTTCAAATGGTCGTTCAAGTCAACCGTCTACCAGGCGGTGTACGGAAAATAACCCGTATCTCCGAAATCACAGGAATGGAAGGAGATGTCCTGAGTATGCAAGACATCTTCGAATTCAAACAAATGGGCCTTAACGAGCAAAAGGTTACCAAAGGGCAATTCTGGGCAACAGGTATCCGCCCAGTGTTGCTCTCCCGATTAGAAGCGTACGGCGTCGAGGTCCCCGTAGAGCTGTTTGAACGCCGCATGCTCATGGACTGCAAAGGAAGGGTATAAGCAATGCTGTACTTCTTTTCAGCCTTAGCCTTTGTCGCCGGATTCGCCTTGGTCGCAGGGGTCAACTTCATGCTCATCGAGCTGATGGAAGACCGAAAACGCCATTATTCGGAAATTGCGAAAGAAGAGATGCGTCTGAGGAACGCCGAGCGGGCCCGGATGGAGATGGATACGAAGGAAGCACAGCAAAAAGCTGTCAGCCAAATATCCAAATACATGGACAGCCCTACGCTCTGGGGCAAATGGAAACTGACCGTTGCACAATCAGGAATCGTCGGCGTCAAACCCGAAACATTCGTGATGATTGCAGCCTGCCTTGCCATCGTCAGTGGAACCGCAATCGGCCTGCTGAGCAGAACCGTTTGGATCGGCTTATTGACAGGGTTAGCCTTTGGCACGCTGCCATTTCTCTACGTAAACTCCCAGAAAAAACAACGCCAGAAGAAACTGCTAAGCCAACTGCCTGACGCCTATGAAATGCTCTCCCGCGTTCTACGCTCCGGTCAAACCGTCAGCCAAGCCATGCGGGCCATCGCCGATGAATTCACCTCCCCAATCGCCGAAGAATTCGCTTACTGCTGGGAACAACAAAACCTCGGCCTTACCCCCGAAGCCTCCCTCAAAGAACTCGCGCGGCGAACCGGAGTCCTCGAAGTTAAAATCTTCGTCGTCGCACTTACCATCAATTCATCCGCCGGTGGGAACCTCTCGAACCTCCTGAACAAGCTCTCTCTCGTGATCCGAGACCGAGAAAGGATGCGGCATAAAATCATGGCTCTGACGGCCGAAGGACGCATGCAAGCCTACATGCTCATCGCCCTTCCCATAGGACTCGCAGCCGTTCTAAGCGTCTTGAGCCCAACCTACCTCAGACCATTGCTCGACTTCAAATTCTTGATCTTCGGGACAATAAGCTGGATGTTTGTCGGCTTCCTCTGGATGCAACGTATCATCAACTTCGACCAGTAAACCCAACAAACGCACGCATTTAATCGCCCTCCAATTCCCACCGCAAATCAATGATCATCGATCCATTTACACTTCTGCTGATGGCGACGGTTCTAGGCCTTGGAACCATTTATTTGCTAAGCGGAAAAAATAAATCCTCGACGTCGGTTTCCGAGCCAGGCACTCCCGGGGCTCCGGACGCTTCCTTCCAAGCGAACATCAAAAAACGAGTTGAGAAAAATGCCAAAAACGATCGTATCCGCGCAAGGCTGATTCAAGCTGGTTTCTACGGACGGCAAGCATCCGTTTGGCTTTCTGTTACCAAAGTCCTGTCACTTCTAATCCCATTTGCATTCGCACTTGCTGTCACCTACCTGACTTCTATTCCACTGAAAACCACAGGCGCTTTCGCGGTCTTCACTGGAATCCTCGGCATCATCGGTCCATCCTTCGTCTTGGACAACCTCAAGAAAAAACGCCAACAATGCATTCGTCGCGCAATCCCCGATGCGCTTGATATCCTAGGGATCTGCCTCGAAGCCGGCGTATCGCTGCCCGCTTCCCTCGCTCGAGTCTCCCAAGAACTTGCCACCGCTCACCCCGAACTTGCCCTCGAACTCGCCATTGTCGATCGCGAAACGCGAATGGGGCGCGGTGTAGGTGAATCCATGCGGTCCTTCGCCGACCGATTTGATCTCGAAGAACTTCGAAGCATGTCGACGGTGATCATCCAAGCAGAACGCTATGGTTCTAGCCTCGCCGATGCAATCGAAGTCTTCGCCGCATCCATGAGGCAAAAACGGATGTATGCCGCCGAAACTTTGGCACAACAAGCCGTCGCAAAGATTCTCATCCCTACCGTTATCTGCATCCTCCCAGCTCTCTTCGTCGTAACCATGGGCCCAGCCGTCATCATGATTATCCGAGGGCTTGCAAACCAATGAGAACAAAAAGATCTCGACAACGCTCAGGGGCAATTCTCCTCGAATTTGCATTCACACTCCCTGTCATGATGATCCTTGCAATCGCGGTACTCGATTTCTCACGAATATCCTACTACCGATTCCTCGTCGCCGACGCAGCAGGTGCCGCAAGCCGTTATGCAGCTTTCCAACCTGTCACCGATGTGTCCTATAACGTATGGATGCAGCAACTCGATACAGTCGCTAGGAATACCATCGAAGGCTCGCCTTGGGCATCAGCGAACGCTCTGATCGTCCACCCCGCTGAAATCACTGAAGCCAACCCCGGTGAGAAACGCATCACCGTCAAAACCTCCTACGTCTACCGCGCGACGCTTCCCTGGCCAGGCTTGCCAACCGAAACCACTGTGTCTAACCAAGTCACTATCGTAGGAGCTAAGTGATGAAACTGAAAAGCTCAAGCCGACGCGGTGCGGTTTCCATGGAGTTCGCAG
>JBJONT010000285.1:0-13055 GCA_046051705.1 Planctomycetota bacterium
AGTTGCTAACTTGCGATGCCCATCGGATCCGGGCAAGATGAACCCAGATGCGAACTGGTTCGATGACGGATCGGCTCGTACGAACTACGTCATGTGCTATGGCGATACCACCCAAGACAACCACGTTGCTTGGCACCCAGCTGCCAACCGCGGGATGTTCCAAGGTCGTTATCAGCGCCGTATCGCAGACGCGACTGACGGTACTGCTTACACCGCATTGCTCGGCGAAACCGGCACAACTCCTAGCCAAAACCTTGGCTGGGGTGCTGGTAAGTTCCGCGTACAAGGTGGTGTTATTGTCAACGTCGGCGGCATGAACACCGGTGCAGGGGTTCTTACCTGCCGCAACACCGTCCGTGGCGATCGCTACATCAGCGGTAACCTCGGTGGTCACTGGCGCGGTATTCGCTGGGCTGACGGTCACCCGACCTTCTCCGGCTTCAGCACCATTCTCCCACCAAACTCCGCAACCTGTAACGCAGGTGGTGGCGACTGGGACTGGGGTGTGTTCTCCGCAAGCTCGTACCACGGTGCTGGCGTTCACGTCTGCTTCGGCGACAACAACGTTCGCTTCATTCCTAACTCCGTTGACGCCGGCGATGCCGGTCGTGATCCCCCACTCGGGATCGACGGTGCCCGCTCGAACCTCCCAAGCCCTTACGGCCCGTGGGGAGCGATGGGTTCCAAGGATGCAGGCGATACTTGGGATGCAGCTAGCATCGAGTAATTGCCTTCTCTTGCCCGGAGCTATCCAGGCAAGCAGGTCTTGAAGTTTCAAAAGCCGAGCTCAGAAATGAGCTCGGCTTTTTCTTTTCCATCCTCTCAGAATTCCCAGCCTTGCCGAAACTTCCACTCTAATCTGTCTTTACTTCATCTACGAAATTTCACTATCATTGCGTGGAACAACCCCAAAGGACAAATGCCAACCGACAAAACAAGGGTTCTAAGCACCAAGGCCTAGACCCGAAGTCGACGCAAGGATGAATGACTATGAGCGGATTATGGATGATCTTTTTGTTCGGATTCCTTACCGATGAACTTCTCCCTGCGCCTTTAATTTCCGATTCAAAATCCGAAACTCTTCCAAAACCGGTCTTCGTTGCCAGCAACATGGCGGGCAACAATGCGGCACCGCAGTCAGACCCGGCGCAATCTCCAACAATCGCCAATGCGATAGCAGCCGAAGACTGTAAGGTTGGCTGGGGTACCGACCCGACCGATCGCTCGATGTATATGGTCATTCAAATTGCCCCGCGAGCGATCGCCCAATTCGCTGCCGGGACTCAATCGATGGAATTAGAGAGCATCATCCCCCCGGCACTTCGAGGCCGTGTTCAAAAAGTCATCATCCGTGTTGGAAGCGGACCGGTTGAGCAAAGCCCCCCCGAGTCGGAACTTGCTAGACTTCCTCTCTCTCAGTCCAACACTTCCTCAGCCCCAACGATCGCTAACTTGGACCGTCGTTCGGCGGTGAATATCGATCCGCCTCTGTCTGCGACCGACCCAAACCGTTCTGCAGAACCAAGTATCGTTTCGACTTCAGGCACCGCACAACTACCGGTTGTTCCGGGCCTTAGTCTGCCTTCGACCGGATCCGCCCCGCAGTCGAGTACATTGCCAAGCACCCCTTACACCGGAGCCCCAGTAACAGGCGCTCCAATAACAGGCGTACCTGGGACCGGTGGTTCGATTCCGACTTACCCAAGCGAAGTGTTCCCCAACACCCCTTCGTCAACACCGACGGTGATCAGCACTCCGATTCCTTCGACACCTTCGACTTATTCGGCGGCTCCCGCTTATACCCCCACCACCTCGGCACCAGCATGGAACAATAACACTCAGACCGGCACCCAGCCAACCGACGGTTTTGCCCCCATGCCACGCACCGTTCCGAACACCTTAAACCCGTTCGGAACGAATCGTACAAGCGCCACCGCAGGTGCAACGAACAATCCGAACAATCGCGTGGTGCCAGCGACGAGCACATCAGGGACCAGCACGCAAGGCAACGTCACTTATGGCGGAACCAATGGCCCAAGCACTTCGAGCACCTCGGGACTAGGGACTCAATACAACCAAGTGCCATACTTAGCGAACAACCCAGCCGGTTACAACTATCAGAACAATGGGGCGATGAACAACCCTCCACCGGGCGGATACGTACTTCCAAACGATCCGAACTATACCCAGTACAACAACCAGTACGGTCATACTTACAACCACGGAGCAACTCTTCCGAATGCTCCCGTCCTACCTATTCCACAAGTCGCATCGCGGCCATTTCCATCCACCGGTTCATCCACCAATACTTCGACCGATTCTTCCGGACGTCCGCTCGATTCCGGCTACCAATCGCGAGGAACGCTACTGCCATTTTTCCTTGTCCTCTCCTTTATCCTCAACATCTACTTCGGTCTGTGGCTCAATCACCTAAGCACCAAGTACCGCCACCTTCTTGGAAATGTTCGCGGTTTGGCAACCAGCGACCCAATTTAGGAAAGTCACGTAGCGAATCCCTTGATAGGGAAGCGGTGGACAGCGAAGCGGTGGACAGGGAAGCGAAGCATATCGAGTAGGTTTCAACCAGCTCAACTCCGGCGTTAGCTGCGATATCCCAGCGTCGCAGTTTCTAGCCTTGCCCACTCCGGCAATCTGCCGAGTTGCATTTCGCCAAATCGGGGCTACATTGAAGTTCCCCCCTGACGACGTCCCTCCCTCCAAAGACCGGAGTGTCGCATGAGCAATTTCTTGCCTTGCTCGATACGAAATGCAGCCGCCTGCTTCTACCTTTTAACCTCTCTGACGGTCTTTGTTGAAGTTATCGCAATCGGCCATTTTGTAGCTGGCCAAGAACCTGCGGCATCTGTTGCTGACCCTGAAGGGATCGCGTTTTTCGAGCAACGCATACGCCCCATCTTTGCGGAACACTGCTATTCTTGCCATTCCGCTTCGGCAAAGACTCTCCAAGCGAACTTGCTCCTCGATTCATCTAACTCCATCCTCGCCGGTGGAGATAGTGGACCGAGTATCATCCCGAACAAACCAGACGAAAGCTTGCTGATTCAATCGGTGCGGTACTCGCCGAATCACTCAGCGATGCCACCCGATGGAAAGCTGCTCGATGAGCAAATCGCCGCCCTCGAAGCTTGGGTGCGTCGCGGTGCACCAGTTCCCTCATCCGAGATCGCTTCGAAAATTCGGACTTCCATCGACATCGAAGAAGGCCGCAAGCACTGGGCGTTTCAACCCACTAAACCACTCCCAGCACAGTTCTTCGCTCCACCTGATTCTGCATCGCCTGATTCTGCATCGCCTGATTCTGCATCGCCTGATTCCGCACAACACCAACTTCAAACGTCCAATTCCCGGATCGATGTCGCGATCGAGCGAGAGCTAAAGAAGCAAGAGCTGAGTCTTTCACCTCGAGAACAAAGACGTGGGTTGCTGCGCCGACTGAAAATGGATCTCGTCGGCGTGTTGCCAACATCCACAGAAGTCCTTGAGTTCGAACACGATTCGTCTCCCGAAGCGTTTGAACGACGCATCGATGCTTATCTTGCTTCTCCTCAATACGGTGAACGCTGGGCTCGCTATTGGCTCGACCTTGTTCGCTATTGCGATGTGATGGAAGAATGGACAGAGACGCTTGGCCCCACTTACCCGTATCGCGATTGGGTTGTCTCTGCTTTCAACGAAGACATGCCGTTCGATCGCTTTATCCACCTTCAACTCGCCGCTGACCAACTCCCCGATGCAAGGCCGAGCGATCGCGCGGCACTCGGACTTCTCGGCATGAGTCCTTCGTACTGGAAGGAGCTACAACTCCCAGTTGAAATCATCAAGTCGATCGTATCCGATGAAGTCGAAGAACGCGTGCATACTCTTTCAAGTACCTTTCTTGGGTTAAATATTGCTTGTGCTCGTTGCCACGATCACAAGTTCGATCCGATCACCAATCTCGACTACTACGCTATTGCGGGAATCCTTTCGAACTCCAAACCTTCGGATGTCGCGCTTGCACCTGACCTCGATGCCGCTGCGATTGTCGAAGCCCGCAAAGGGGTCAAGAAACTTGAATCGGAATTACAACCGCTTCTGAAGTCTGAGAAGGAAGAGGACAAAGCCAAAGTCGCCGAGTTGCAACAACGGCTTGAAGCGTTGCGTGCTACAAAGGGATTCGATGCATTACTCACTCCGGGAGTCGAGGACGCACGGCTTGAAGTACTTCCTGCTGACGGTTCGCACGGCAGCAAAATCGTCTTCGAAAAAGCCCTACGGGACAAAGCAGTCGAGATTCGCGGCAACCCGAATAAAGCGGGGGAGACGGTTCCTCGCCGTTTTATATCCGTGCTATCTCACAATTCCCCACCTGCACCATTCGGAACAGAGCAAGCGAGTGGACGGGCTGAACTGGCACGCTCTATGACTTCTGATTCGGCACATTTAGTCGCTCGTGTTTTCGTCAACCGCATCTGGAAGCATCACTTTGGTCGAGGACTGGTTGAGACCCCAAGCGACTTCGGTCGCCAAGGGACACTTCCAAGTCATCCGGAATTACTTGACGACCTCGCATACCGTTTCATCGAGCAAGGTTGGTCGATCAAATGGCTCCATCGAGAAATCTTGCTATCGAACACTTACCAACAGCAACGATCATTCGGCCCCGGAGACCAACGCGATCCCGATCAGCGACTCTACGCTTCATTCCCCCGTCGAGCGCTCGACGTCGAAGCTTGGCGCGACAGCATCCTTGAGACAACTGGCGAACTGAACAACCAAATCGGCGGCCCCCCCGAAGACCTCTCCAAACTCGGTCGGGCCAGAAGAACTATTTACGGTCAAATCCGCCGACGTGAACTCAACGACTTGCTGCGACTCTTCGACTTCCCCGACCCGCTTACCCACAGCGCTTCTCGAGTTCCGACGATCACCCCTTTGCAACAACTTTATCTACTCAATAGCCCCTTCATCCTCGAGCGATCCGATGCGCTGATTCGTCGCTTGGAGCTTGAATCTATCAACGATACCGATCAACGAATCGAGAAACTCTACGGCTGGCTCTTCCAACGAAGTCCCACACCCGCTGAATGGGATAAACTGCGCGGTTTCATTCAACCGAATAACGACCAGCAAGCTTGGCAGTTGCTCGCCCAGAGCCTTTTGGCGAGCAATGCGTTCTACTTTGTCGAGTAATCAGCCTACACTGTCGAGTGACTTGGCATACACAACCACAATCGAACGTACTATGAAACCTTTTGAGACTTCGCAAACAGGCGGCTTTATGCATCCGAGCACCTTCACGCGCCGCGCAGCCTTGCAGTCTACGGGAGCAAGCCTCGGGATGCTTGCGCTGGCTCACCTTCTGCCGAACGCTTCGGCGAGCGAGAAACTAAACGCTCGAATCGAACCGCACTTCGCCCCCAAAGCAAAACGGATCATTCACCTGTTCATGAATGGAGGGCCATTCCAAGGCGATCTCTTCGATCCGAAACCCGCCTTGAACAAGTTCGCAGGACAGAAACCACCCGAAGCGGACTTGCGAACCGAGCGTCCGACCGGTTCGCTGATGGCCGTACCGTTCGCGTTCTCGAAACATGGCAACAGCGGATTGGAAATCAGTGAACTCCTACCGCAGACAGCTTCGTGCGCCGACGATCTCTGTGTTATCCGCTCGATGTTCACAGATAACCCAAACCATGGTCCCGCGTTGTTCATGATGAACAACGGCACGATCACTCCGAATCGCCCCACGCTCGGCGCATGGCTCTCATACGGGCTTGGGTCTGAAAATGCGAACCTCCCAGAATTCGTGGCCCTGTGTCCCGGTCGCCCCGTCCGCTTCGCGGAGCTTTGGTCCAACGGATTTCTTCCTGGTAAGCACCAAGGGGTCTACGTCAATCATTCGAATCTCGATCCGTTGCAGATGGTACCGTTTCTCAAGAACGCTCGGTGGTCACCAGAAGCACAATCCAAGCAACTTGCATTGCTCAAAGAACTGAACCTTGATCTTGAACAACGCGCAGGGGTTGATCCTCAGTTCGAATCACGCATCCATGCCATGGAGACCGCGTTTCGCATGCAAGCAGAAGCGTCCGACGCTTTTGACATTCAAAAAGAGCCTGAAGCGGTGCGAGAGGCGTACGGGAAATCCCATTTCGCAAACGGTTGCCTTCTAGCTCGTCGCCTAGCCGAACGCGGAGTGCGATTTACTCAAGTCTATTACGGCAACGGGCAACCTTGGGACACCCACTCCAACCACAACGCTTCGACCAAGAACCTTTGTGCTGATATCGATCAACCCATCGCTGCACTTTTGAAAGACCTCAAGCAGCGGGGTATGCTCGACGATACGCTTGTGCTATGGGGTGGTGAATTCGGCCGAACCCCTACCACCGAAAATTCCGATGGTCGCGACCACAACCCATGGGGATTCACCGTTTGGATGGCAGGTGGTGGCGTTCGGGGTGGACTCGCCTACGGTGCAACCGATGACTTCGGTTTCCGAGCCATGCATGACAAAGTTCACATTCACGACCTTCACGCGACGATCCTTCATTTGATGGGACTCGACCACGAGAAGCTTACTTACCGTCACGGGGGTCGCGATTATCGACTGACCGACATCGCGGGCAATGTCGTCAAACCAATCCTTGCTTAATCGGATTGGTGCTTGGTATCTCAAGCGGTGACGCGCAAGCGTCGCGGTGTCGGGACTCGCGCGGCTCAACGGATGGCTCGCGCCATTCCGTTACCAATCTAAGCGGTGACGCGCAAGAGCGTCACCCTGCATTCGGCTTCTTCTTCGCTCGTGGATGCGCCTTGTCATACGCAGCCTTGATGTTTGCCGTGCTCACATGCGTATAAATTTGTGTCGTAACCAAACTCTTGTGACCGAGCAATTCTTGGACACTGCGGATATCTGCGCCGCGATCTAGCAAGTGAGTAGCAAACGAATGCCTAAGGGTGTGAGGGCTTGTGCGAGTATCTAGTCCGCACTGTTTGATGTATTTCTCCAACATGCGTGCGACACTTCTGGAAGTCAGTCGTCCGCCGAACTTGTTCCGAAACGTTGCCGGTTCCTTCGTTCCGTTGGGCGCTGCGCGACGTGTTTGAAAGTACAGCAGCAAGGCTCGTATCGCATACTGTCCGAGTTGCCCGATCCGTTCCTTGCGTCCCTTACCACGGATCCTTACCGTCCCTTCGTCGACCTGAATGTCTCGATCATTCATTCCGACCAGTTCGCTCACACGCAACCCTGCGCTGTAGATAACTTCTAAAATCGCGCGGTCACGCATCCCCATCTCATTCTCACCATCAGGTGCCCCCAAAAGCGACTTGATTTCATCCCCGGTCAAGAAATGGGGTAGCTTGCGAGCCCCCCTGGGATTGCGCAATGGTTTGGCCGGATTCGTATCGACCATCTGCTGGCGCTGCGCGAATCGATAGAAACTTCGCAACGATGCCAGCTTGCGTGAAATACTTGTTCGGGCATAACCCGCTTCATGCAACGCCGTGACATATCCCCGAAGTTCCGTTGGAGTCACATCCCGAGGACGACGAGGCGACTGCCCTTGGTCGGTCAAAAAGTCAGCCAAGTCCATCAAGTCCTCCCGATAGGACTTGATCGTCAAATCCGATGCATTCCTCTCAACATCCAAATACCGCAAAAACTGCGTGACTTCTTGATGCATCCCCATCCTCCTGACCAATCCGTCGAAACTCCCCCTCACGACTTGCTTGGGGCCCTGCCGTGAATTAACCTTGTACACTCGGCGGCCTTGTGCCGTCCAGGGCTCTCCGCAAGCTGGCCGTTCTCCAGAAAGGCCTGCGTAGCCCCCAAACGATCACTTCCGCTCCGTTCACGGATCCTAATTTCACCATGCTCTTTCAAATTCTTTCCTATATTTGGATAGCGTTCATGGCGGCGGTCATCCTCGTACCGACCATCGTTGCTTTGACCAATCGCCCCAAGCGACCTGGTGTAAAACCAGCGAAAAAGAAGAAGAAAGGAAAGAAGGGGACTGAAGAAGAAACCCAAGAGGAATCGAACGAAGTGGATAATTTCGCCGAACCCACCCTCGATTTCGGCGATGAAATCGCTCAAATGGAACAATCAAAAAGCTGATTGCTTCCCCCAAAAAACACCCTCGGCTAGCAATGCATAACCTAATCAGCCACCCCCTAAGCCAACTCTCTTGGGCTTGGCAAGTCGATGGCTGGATGATCCTCGCTTCGGCATTGTGCGGTATCGCTTGTGCTCTCGTTGGAAATATTCTCGTACTCCGCCGCCTAAGCCTTGTCGGGGACGCGATCAGCCACGCGGTCTTGCCAGGAATTGCCGCCGGCTTTCTTCTTTTCGCTAGCCGCAGTCCTTGGATCGCTCTTTTCGGGGCCGCCATCGTCGGGGTCCTTACCGTCTGGCTAATCGAACTTGTACGGCAATTGAGCCGAATCGAAGAAAGTGCCGCGACCGGAGTTGTCTTCACCGCTCTTTTTGCCTTGGGGATCGTCCTGATCTCACGTGTCGATCATGCAGATCTCGACCCTTCTTGCGTCTTGTATGGAAACCTCGAAACGATCATCCTCGATACGATCGAAACCCCATTGGGCTTTGTCCCCGTAGTCGTACTCGAACTCTTCACCCTCTGTTTGCTCAATGCCATTTGCATGCTTGCTCTGTACAAATGGTGGACTCTTTCAACTTTCGACCCAATCCTCGCCGCAGCTCAAGGCATCCCGGTTCACTTCATGCGATACCTACTCGCTGCCATGGTGGCGATGGTATGCGTTCTATCCTTTCGAGCCGTCGGGAACATCCTCGTCGTCGCCATGCTAATCGTACCTCCGGCGACCGCTTGGCTTCTTTCCAACCGACTCTCTACGATGATCTCGATAAGCGTCATGGTCGCGATCGTCTCAAGTATCTTCGGACACCTCGCCGCGATTTATCTTCCACACCTCCTGGGCTTCAAGTCAGCAAACTCTGCCGCAATGGTCGCTTCGACATCCGGTGTGCTACTTACAATAGCCATTATCCTGAGCCCCAAAAGCGGATTGCTGTGGAAATGGATCGAGCAACGCGCACTGAGTCGCCGCATTCTCGCCGAAGACATCTTGGCTCTTTTCTACCGGCACGCTGAAACGAATGCCACCTCTGAATCCACTGGCACCACAGATACAACTCGCTCTGCCGACGCCGCTTGGCCAGCGACCAAAACCACCCTCGCCACGGCAACCATTGCGAACAAACTTCAACGCTCATCGGCCGCGGTGGTACAAGCTCTCGAAGACCTCTGCGCGAAGCGGTGGGTAACTCCTCAAAACTCGTATTGGAATCTCACTGAAGAAGGACTGAGGCAAGCTCAAAACCTTGTACGAACCCACCGTCTGTGGGAACATGTCCTGTATCAAGAAACAAACCTCAGCGATCCCCGCCTGCACGCAAACGCAGAATCCCTCGAACACTTCACCTCCGAAGAACTTCGCGAAAATCTCAGTCAACGCGCTGGCAACTCGACCCGTGACCCACACGGCAAACAGATCCCACCGGATGCATCCTGAGTCACACCGAATTACACATGGCTTCCTATGTTCGTCCGCCTCTACCATCGCAACGAAAACACTCCGCTCCCCAAGTCCTTCGAATCCTTTATTGAAGCGATTGGAAAATGGGATGGACTTTATGCTGAACTCGATGGATCGTTCGTTTGGGTCTGGCACGAAAACAATCAACGCTATCAGCTCGACGGAATGGTCTACGATCGCGGCGAATTCATCGAGTACATCGAACTCAAAGGCACATGCTCGGAAACCGCTTGGCTGCAACTTTGCTCAACCCTTCTGTCCCCCGCGCTCCCTTCGGTGACCGACGAACCGACAACCGCAAAACACTCAATTTCTGATACGATATCGGACATCCTTCGCGTTCACGATCTGGATCTTGCTCGCTGGATTTCCCCTCTCGACCCGACTCTCTTTACCTAATTATCAATCACAGATGACGATACGAACGCGATTTGCTCCAAGCCCCACTGGATACCTTCACATCGGTGGAGTTAGAACCGCTCTGTTTAATTACCTGCTCGCAAAACAAGCGGGGGGCCAGTTCCTTTTGCGTATCGATGATACCGATCAACAACGCAACGTCGAAGCCGCTTTGAGACCGATCCTCGAAGGCTTTCAATGGCTCGGACTTCAATGGGACGAAGGCCCCGATGTCGGCGGTCCTTATGCACCTTACTTTCAATCGCAACGGCTCGAACACTATCAACGCGCCGCAAAGCAACTTCTCGATTCGGGGTTCGCTTACAAAGATTACGCTCGCCCTGAAGAACTCGCCGAAGCCAAAGCGATCGCCGAGAAGGAAGGCAAAGCATTCATCTACGACCGTAAGTTCATGGCAAGTACACCGGAGCAAGCCGCTGCATTCGAAGCTGAAGGTAGAACGGCCGTTGTCCGGATGAAAATGCCCCGCGAAGGTCAATGCACGTTCAACGATTTAATCCGCGGTGAATGCTCCTTCGAATGGGCCGACGAACAAGACCATGTGATCCAACGCGCAGATGGGACTTGTTTGTATCACCTCGCAAGCGTTGTCGATGACCATGACTTCAACATCACTCACGTCGTACGCGCCGTGGAGCACTTGCCGAACACACCGCGTCAAATCTTTATCGCTCAAAGCCTTGGGTACCAACTACCGATCTATGCGCATTTGCCCTACGTCGCCGAACCAGGTGGCTCAGCAAAACTCAGCAAACGCAAACTCGATAAATACCTCAAGCAAAAAGACTTTGCTACCCTCTTTCAACTCGGGGACTCCATTGCCAAAAAAGCGAACTTGCAAACCACCCCTGAAACCTTCAACCCCGTCGTTGTAGACTTCTATCGTGAGACCGGCTTCCTTCCTCAAGCGATCCTCAATTACTTGCTCCTGCTCGGAT
Source organism: Planctomycetota bacterium (assembly GCA_046051705.1). Taxonomy (GTDB): domain Bacteria; phylum Planctomycetota; class Planctomycetia; order Pirellulales; family Pirellulaceae; genus JBKCUI01. The sequence goes on from JBJONT010000285.1 coordinate 10,944, forward strand.
GGTCCCTGGACGATAGCACGGAACACTTCTCCCTCGAAGACGCAGTAAAGCACTTCTCCCTCGAGCGAGTCAACAAAGCCCCCGCTTCCTTCGACCCGCAGAAACTACTCTCGTTCCAAGCTCGCTGGATGAGCGAATTGGATATCAAAAAGAAGGTCGCGATGGTCCTACCCTACTTGCAACAAGCGGGCTGGATTTCTAACCCTCCTCCATGCTCGGCCGCCGAGCACATCACCCGCGTGGTGACCGCTGCTGCGGACCGAATTAAAGTCGCTGGAGATATCCTCCAATTCGACGAGTTCTTCAAACCCGATGATGCATTCCAAATCGACGAAGCTGCCTTCAAGAAACGGATCGTCGACGAAGCTCAAGCTTGCGAACTGCTCAAACAATCAAAGCAAATCGTCGCTGATTGCAACCCTTGGAATACCGCCGAGCTCGAATCGAAGATCAAAGAAATGGTCGAAGCCTCCGGTGCAAAACTCGGAACATGCATCAATGCGCTCCGGATCGCATTGACTGGTAAGCCATCCGGCGTGGGTGTCTTTGATGCCTTCGCTATCCTCGGCCAAGAGTCCGCAGCAGCACGTATCGCCCGCGCAATCGATGCCGCTGGTGCAAACAGCTAAGCAACCTTTGATCGGCCATCGCAAACAACAACTCATATCCCCTTAGAGCGAATCCCCCTTAGCTTCATGCATCCAACCCAATCCCTAAGACTCGGCTTGATGATCTGCTGTTCGCTCTTGCTGGTCGCATCGGCCCGGGCCCAATCGCCTACCGAAGAAATCCAATTCAAAAAAGGATGGGTTCTCTCAAGCGGGCAACCCCCGCAACGCGGTCGGTCTTCATTGCCGATCGACCCCATCGAACACGCTTGGATATCCTCCTCGTTGAGTATGCCTGATCCGAATGCAGAGGAATCACCGAGTGCGGCGGGCTTGCAACCTTGGAAACCTTTCGATGCTGATGAGCAAGCCGGGTTCGCAGGACGCAATCTTTTCGGTGCAGTGCTCGCCCTCCATGCACCGATGAAACAATCCGGTATTTGGATGCTCGATGCTCAAGGTCATGCGTCCGTCCGCATTAATGGCTCCCCTCGCACCGGCGATGTGTACGCAAACGGATCGGTCGAACTACCTATTGCTCTCAAGGCCGGTGACAACTGGCTCGTACTCCAAAGCGGTCGCGGACGCATTGCTGCAAAACTCAAACCACCTCCGAAACCTGTCTTCCTCAGCACGCGAGACACGACTTTCCCAACGTTCCTACGGGACGAACCAAACACTTGGATTGGTTCTGTTCTGCTAGTCAACGCACAAGAAACGCCACTTGAAAACATCTCCTTGCGAGCATCCGCCCCAGGGTGCGAATCGATCGACACCCCTGTGGTCTCCATCCCACCCCTATCGGTCAAGAAAGTACCGTTTGCACTGCGAAGCACCCAAACTGACCACGAAGAGTGGAAGCAAGACGCTTTAAAAGTTGTGATCACGGCAATCGAAACGAATCCGTCTGCCGAAGGTGGCGCTGCGAGCGTGGATGAAATAACCGTGACTTGGCCTGTGAGAAACTCAACACAGACCCACCGCCGCACATTCCTCAGCGCGATCGATAACAGTGTTCAATACTACGGTGTTGTTCCCCCCGCTCCACAAGCGAGCAACGAAAACTCCGCAGCCATTTCAACGAACGCGCAACCCGGCAAGCCACCCGCATTGATCTTGTCCCTTCACGGCGCAGGGGTCGAAGGTGAAGGCCAAGCGAACGTCTACTCTCAAAAACCGAATACCTACATCATCGCGCCAACTAACCGTCGAAACTTCGGCTTCGATTGGGAAGACTGGGGGCGATGGGATGCGCTCGAAGTCCTTGAGCATGCCCAACAACGATTTCAAACCGATCCAAAACGTACCTACATCACGGGACATTCGATGGGTGGTCATGGTACTTGGCACATCGGAACACTCTTCCCGGATCGCTTCGCAGCACTTGGACCGAGCGCCGGTTGGATCTCCTTTGCAACCTACGCTGGCCGCGGTGCGAATATCCCTCAAGACCCGACCTCCGTGCTGCTACGACGCCCACTATCCACCAGCGACACCCTCGCGC
>JBJONT010000286.1:0-36638 GCA_046051705.1 Planctomycetota bacterium
CGAGCGAGACTTGAACTTCCACATCACCGTAACCAAGGTGCCAGCGTGGTGCTTCGCAAACGTATCCCTGCACAAGCGGGGCTTGGGGGTGGAAGCGCTGATGCGGTTGCCGCGCTGTTGCTTGGTTCTTTACTGTGGACACAAAGTGTCGATGTTGACTTATTGCGTCCATTGGCAGCCGAACTCGGAAGCGACCTGAATTTTTTTCTCGATGGACAATGCTTGGCGAAAAGAGTCCCAAGCCCCGCAGCCATGATCGGCTTGGAAAAGGATTTGTTGTTAAGTTGGAGTGCGCGGTGCACCGGGCGTGGAGAATTGGTTGAGCCGCTAAGCTCCGATCTGTCGCTTCATGGAGTCATTGTCCATCCCAGAGAAGGTTGCAATACTGGAGAAGTGTTTAAGAAGCTTCGTAGCGGCGGAGAATTAGATGGGCCACGCCGTTCGCCGGAGGGTTTGTTGAAGCGAATCGGCGAATTGCAAGCGTTGAGCGGTTTGAATGGAAAAGCCCCACACGATTCGCAGCCTTGGAATGAGCTTGGGCATTTACTGTATAATCGACTCGATGCGGCGGCCAAGCAGACCACGGCTTGGGTGCAGCGCGCGTCGAACCGGCTTGATCGCTACAATCCGCACGGTCAGTGCTTAACCGGTAGCGGTTCGGCCCGGTTTTGCTTGTGCTCGAGTCGGGAGCAAGCCGACGAAATAGCTACAGAGATAAGAAAAGAAGAAGAGTACCGAGCTTATTCGGTATCGAGCTGGAGGACACCAGCTTTGTCCGTTCAGATTGCGAATTGTCTGCACTCATCATAAGGGTGCTAAGGATTCGCATCGGATGGTTTAAGGTCGGGATTTAAACATCAATGGAATGAGAAGCATCAAGATGGACATCACAGAGGTTCGAATCAAATTAATGGAGGAGTCAGAAGACCGACTGCGGGCTTTCTGCTCTATTACATTTGACCAAGCGTTTGTTGTTAGAGATTTGAAGATCATCGAGGGGACGAACGGTCCTTTCGTCGCGATGCCGAGTCGCAAGATGACGGCCAGGTGCGGCAGGTGTGGTTGCAAGAACCACATGCGAAGCAATTACTGCAACCAATGTGGAACGCGGTTGCGAGGACAAGACTTGCGCGAAGTAGAAGGTGCACCCAACAAGTTTTACGCAGACATCGCTCATCCGATCAATCAAGCTTGCCGAGATCAAATTCAGCAGTCGGTGATCAAAGAGTACCATCTGGAACTTGAGCGGGCCAAGCAACCCGGTTACTTCTCCAGGTATGACGAAGAGTATGTCGAGCAGTTCCCGCATAGTGGGCACGGTACTCATGGCGGGCATGGTATGCATGGTGGAAGCAAGTCAGCGGTGCCCCGGCCGCACATGCTTGAGAAACCTCGGGAAGTTGAATCGCACGATGCGACGCTGAGTCAATCTGAGGCGAAGGTTGTGCCGGCAAGCGAAGTGGCATCAGAAGTTCCCGAGCAGGGAGATAAAACCGAAGCGACTGATTTCGGCGACGGGATTTTCTAATCGATGCATCGCTATGATGCTTGGTTGATAGGCATGGTTCGATCGGAATCCTTCGAAGGGATTCGCGATGGGCTTTCGAGCGAACCGATTTTCACGCCACAAGCCATGGCAGCTTGGAATGGCTATGGAGCTGCGGATCCCTTTGCAATCTGGGTCAAGGGTGTTTGTTATGTGTTCTTTGAGATGTTGGTCCGTGGCCAAAGCAATGCCGTAATCGCAGTAGCGTTCAGTAGTGACTTAAAGAACTGGACTCTCGGTGGGATTGTGTTGCAGGAGCGGCATCATCTGTCGTACCCGTTTGTCTTCGAGTACGGCGGGGACTGGTACATGATGCCCGAATCGAAATCGCAGCGGCGAGTCGATTTGTATCGGGCGGTCGAGTTCCCGATGCGATGGGAGCGAGTTTCAACGTTGCTACAAGGACGCTACATGGATGCGACTTTGGTGGAACATGCGGGGCGTTATTGGATGTTCGCGGGTTGGCATTCTTATTGGATGCGTTTGTTCTACGCGGATTCTCCCTTGGGGCCTTGGAAAGCCCATTGGCAACCGGTGGCGCGATTCTATAGCAAGCTCAATGTTCGGCCCGGAGGCAGGCCGGTAAGAGTCGGGAAAGAACTGGTTCGGTTCGCCCAAGACAACCGCAAGTGTTACGGTCATCAGCTTCGTGCGATGCGCATCGACAAGCTTAACAGGCTATGGTTTCGTGAAAGGGAGTGGAGGAGCAATACCGAGAGATCGCTTGGGGGAAGTAATGATCCTTTCTTAAGCCCCAGAACCGATCGTTGGTACAGCAGGTGCTTGCATCATCTCGACATCGCATGTCGCGACGAGGAATCGGACGGTGGTGCGCAAGGCAAACGTTGGATTGGGTTCTTTGATGGGTATTGATGTGAGATGCTGCTTGGTCTGTGGGTTTTTTGAAACACAGAGGCACAGAGCCACAGAGAGAGCTCCGTGCACTCTGTGACTCCGTGTTTCTAAAGTCCGCGCAAGAAGGGTGCTTGATCTGTGGCTCTTTTTTTGAAACACAGAGGCACAGAGGCACAGAGAGAGCTCCGTGCACTCTGTGACTCCGTGTTTCTAAAGTCCGCGCAAGGAAGGCTGCTTGGTCTGTGGTTCTTTTGAAACACAGAGACACGGAGCCACAGAGAAGTCAGTGGAGGTAGCCACCCGTCGCCAGACGGTGGGTTCTTGTTCGTGACATTTAACGAGTCTCTCCGTGCACTCTGTGACTCCGTGTTTCCAAAGTCCGCGCAAGGAAGGCTGCTTGGTCTGTGGTTTTTTTGAAACACAGAGACACGGAGCCACAGAGAGAGGAGAGGGGAGGTAGGGTGAGAGAGGTCGGACGACTGATTATTCTTTTGCTGCTGGTTTCTTAAGGAACGGTACCGGCTTGAGTTCGATCGTCTTAACCGATTGAAGATAATCCAAGGTCCCTTGCGATTTCTCTCCGCCGACTTGAGCGTGGAAATGCAAGCTGAATCCGTGGGGGCCTTTGGCATCGATCAGGTTCGGTTGCAGGGTCAAGAAGCTGCGAACGACATCGGTGAGCCCTTGCATCGCCGCGCAGAAAATGTCGATGCGAGCTGAACGACTAAGAAGGAATTCGACGATGTCATGGCGGCCCATGTGCGACGCGCCTCCGAGTGCGGTCTCCCAGTCGCCCGCCCCCCAATCGATGCTTGCATTGATCAAACCTGGCTCGCGGTCGAGAAGTTTGCGAGTCATGTCCAAGTCGGAGTGGGCGAAAATGATAAAGTCTTGGGCGAGAATTCGATTGATTTGTTCTTTTTTCCAAGCCGGCTTGAACTTCGGTGGTTCGTAGTCCCGTTCAAAGGGGGCTTCGACCGGAGTGCTAGGCGGGGTGGGTGGAGCAGGTGGTGCTGGCTCTTGGCCAAAGAGCGGGTGATCGGTCCGAAGAGACAGTGCTACGCCCGATAAGATGCCGGCCACGCCAGCCGACTTGGCAAAGAAATTTCGGCGGGTGGAATGACGCACTTCCGAGTCCATTTCCGTAAGTGCTTCTGAGCTAATGCTTTCGACCACCAAGTTGCTGTTGGCGGACATGTAGAGTTCTTCGTTTTGCATGGGAATAAAAGCTCGGTTAGGGGTTAGCAGTTCAAGTGGTTTGTAGGAGGGCGTTCAGGGTAGCTTTTAGGACAATGCTCAAGATAAGGTCTAAGAGGACAGTGAATCATAGCATTGTTGGTAGTGGCAATAAACCTTTCGGGAAAGAGTTGGGCTTTTCGGGGGACTTGGTACTATTAACGGTGTCGGTCTGTGACTTGAGCCTCTCGGGACGTAGCGTCTTGGGGGGCGAAATCGAGCTTAGTTGCTGACGAATGAAAATTGATTTCGGCCATGAATTGATAGGATTGGATGATCCAAGCATATGAACGCACAGTTTCTCGAGCATTTAGCCCAAGCCAATCGATCGATGCAGGATGCAGGGACGTTTAAGCGTGAGAGGATTATCGATTCGGCTCAAGGAACGATGGTCAAGCTGTCGGATGGCAAAGAGTATTTGAACCTTTGCGCTAACAATTACTTGGGGCTTGCTCAGCATCCGCAAGTCCGCCAAGCGGCCGACGATGCGCTCGGACGTTGGGGCTACGGTATGGCTTCGGTCCGTTTTATTTGCGGAACGCAGACTATTCATAAGCAATTAGAAAGCCAGCTTAGTGGATTCCTAGGTTTCGAAGACACGATTTTGTACAACTCATGTTGGGATGCCAACGGCGGGTTATTCGAAACGATCCTTGGAGCAGAAGATGCGATCATCTCCGATGAGCTCAATCATGCAAGCATCATCGATGGAATTCGGTTGTGTAAAGCTCAGCGGTTCCGATACAAGAACAACTCGATGGATGATTTGCGAGCGAAGCTAGAGGAAGCGAAGTCGGCGCGGTTTCGATTGATCGCTACCGATGGTGTGTTTTCGATGGATGGAACGATTGCGAACTTGGCTGGTGTGTGCGAGTTGGCCGACGAGTATGATGCCATGGTGATGGTCGACGATTCCCACGCGGTAGGTTTCGTCGGTGCTACAGGGCGTGGATCGCATGAGCACTGCGGTGTTGTCGATCGGATCGACATCATGACAGGGACGCTTGGTAAAGCCCTTGGAGGGGCTAGTGGTGGGTACACTTCAGGCAAAGCTGAAATGGTTGAGTTATTGCGACAGCGATCGAGAACGTATTTGTTTTCCAACACGATTGCTCCTCCCGTTGTAGCAGGCGCGATACGCGCTTTGGAATTGCTGCAAGAGTCCACGGCGCTTCGCGATCAGTTGGAAGCGAACACGGTCTTCTTCCGATCCGAAATGCAACGACTTGGAATTTCAATTCTCGATGGTGTTCACCCAATCGTCCCTGTGATGATCTACGATGCGGCTCTAGCCGGAAAAGTAGCACAAGGGATGTTGGGTGAGGGAATCTACGTGATCGGTTTCTCGTATCCCGTTGTGCCACAAGGCAAGGCGAGAATTCGCACGCAAGTCTCCGCTGCTCATTCCCGAGATCAGCTTGCACATGCCGCAGAGAGTTTCCGAAAAACGATTGCCAACGCAGCGAGCTGAGCATGAGTGAATCGAAGCCGGCGGCACAAGGGATGGAAGGTTCGCAAGCCGAGCACTGGAAGCTTGCGAGTGTCCAGTTGCTTGCGCACCTACAGCGGCTCGGCGTACACTTTTTGCCCAAGTCGCTTGGGGACCCTCGAGAGATGTTCCCCGATTGGGTGCTTGAATCGCCCCAGGTTGGGAAATCACCCGGCATGCAATCGCCCGGCATGCAATCGCCCGGCATGCAATCACCCGGCATGCAATCTCGCGTTGGACAATCCCAGGGCGGGGGGGCGACCGACAGTCAAGCTCGAACACAGCCTGCGGCACCGGCAGTGAACACTAGTTCAAAAGATTCTCAAGGTGCAGTGGGCGGTAGTTCGCTAGGAGCGAACCGGACGGGTTCAAGCGTTCCTGTTCGACAGCAACCCGCCCCCCTTTTTACGCGATCCACAAAGTCTGTTGCTCAGATACAAGTCGAACCAACGGCTTGGACGCAAGCTCCCCTGCCGGTTCTCGAACGCACCACTTCTTTAGAGAAACTTGCTCAAAGAGTGAGCGAGTGCAGATTGTGCAGCAGCATCGTTTGCCAAAGAGAGAAACCAGTCTTCGGAGCCGGGCCTGCAAACGCTCGGATTGTTCTTGTAGGAGAAGCCCCAGGGGCTGAAGAAGATCGCACTGGAGTGCCCTTTGTGGGTGAAGCGGGCAAGTTGTTAGATAAGATTCTTGCGGCGAGCGGGATACCGCGCGAGCAAGTCTACATCATGAACACCCTCAAGTGCCGTCCTCCGGTGAACCGTACGCCGACGGAAGCCGAGATGGAGAACTGCCGGCCATTTTTCGAAGCCCAGCTCGAAGTACTACAACCCGATTACATCATTTGTTGGGGGGTCTCAGCGATGAAAGCGGTGCTTGGGACGAATGAGCCGATCGGCAGGGTGCGAGGCCGGTTCTATCGTTATCATCAAGCGAAAGTTTTGGTGACTTACCACCCGTCGTACTTGCTGCGGACGCCGGAAGCAAAAAAGGAAACTTGGTTGGATATGCAGATGCTCATGCGTGATCTTGGGATCCCGATCCCCGGTAGCGGGGCATCACCTGGTGGCGGGGCATCAACTAGTAGCGGGGCATCAACTAGTGGCGGGCCGGCTGCTAATCGCCCTGGCAGGGGCAGTTCTTAGTTAAGCGGTCTTTTTACGGCATGAACGGCTTGGCGGAATTTTCGAAGAGCCGTCAAAATCGTCAAAAAGAAGGACTTTGCGGAAAGCTTGTGTTTCCCTTGGGGGCGTTTGTCGATTATCTTAAAGTCGGAGAGTAGCTTGCTATTTAGTTAGCCAGCCTGCTTCACAGCCCACCCACCCCGCACCCCTCCCACCTTCCGATATCCTCACGTGCCTTGTGCGAGGCGCTCCCACCTATGAGGCCAGTAGCCCTATGAGGCCAACAGCAACGAAGAGATATTCGGTCGACAGAGTCGCTGACCCACTTGAGGGCAACTCGCGCTTCGCTGGGATCATTAACTCGCGCAGCGGGGGGGTAGCTACCAGAGCATCCGCAAAGGGTTTTGCGATCGCTACATCGATCTTCGCGATCGTTCTCGCGTGCACTTGGGGGCTGCGAGCTTCTGAGCCGTCCGGTGAGGCGGGCTTACCTGATCCCAAGGTGGCTGATTCGCAACTGTCGATGAAGTTCGAGTTGGACATCCAACCGATCCTCACGGCTCGAGGTTGCAATTCGGGGCCATGTCATGGAAAGTCGCGGGGGCAAAACGGATTTGCTTTATCGCTTCTAGGGTTTGACTCGGATATGGACTTTCGTTCGATCGTCACCGACGGTCGTGGACGAAGAGTCACGGCGGCAGCACCCTTTGAGAGTTTGTTGTTGCAGAAGGCCACGGGGTTGGTGCCGCACGGTGGTGGGCAAAAGATCGAACCGGGTTCTCCTGACTACCATACGCTGGCCCAGTGGATAGCAGGTGGATTTCAACGTGTGTCATCGTCGGACCCAACGCTGGTACAAGTGGCGATATCCCCGGCACCCAAGCCGTTGTTTCCGGGAGAAGAATTAGCATTACGAGTAACAGCCAGTTACAGCGATGGAACGACCCGCGATGTCACCTCGACGAGCGCTTATCAGTCGAATGAGCCGGCGGTTATACGGGTTGGGGTAGATGGTAAAGTACGAGCTGGCGAGTTGCCTGGTGAAGCGACGATCATGGCGCGTTACATGGGCAACATCGCTACTTGGAGTTCTGCGATCCCTCGCCCCGATCCCGTTCCAGCAGAGCGCTACGCGAGTTTGCCTAGAGCGAACTTCATCGATGATCATGTTTATGAGCGATTATCTCAGCTCAATATCTTACCGAGTGGCCCTGCGAGCGATTCTCAGTTCTTGCGTCGCGCTTACATCGATGTGATAGGGCGAATGCCTACGGCGGAGGAATCGCGGAGTTTCTTCTCAGATGCTGAGGCGGGCAAGCGAGAGCGATTGATCGACCGGTTGCTTGATCGACCCGAGTACGCAGATAACTGGGCGAACAAATGGGCGGACTTGTTGCGACCCAATCCGTACCGTGTTGGGATCAAAGCAGTGCTGAGTTTAGACACATGGCTTCGCGATGCCTTTCGAAAGAACATTCCTTACGATCAGTTTGTGCGAGGGTTGTTAACCGCTCGCGGTAGCAATTGGCGAAACGGAGCTGTGACGATTTTCCGAGATCGCCGAGAGCCAGACGAGATCGTGACGATGGCCAGCCAGTTGTTTTTGGGTGTTCGGTTGGATTGTGCGAAGTGCCATCAGCATCCTTTCGAAGTCTATGGCCAGAGTGACTTCTACGCGTTGGCTGCGTTCTTTTCGAGGGTAGGGTACAAAGGGACGGGGCTTTCTCCACCGATCTCTGGTGGTGAAGAAGTCGTATTGGTAAAGAACAGTGGTGTGGTGAAGCATCCTTTGACGGGCAAGCCATTGGCACCTCGGATCTTGCGAGGTGCGGAAGTAGAAGTTGCCGAGGGGGAGGATCCGCGCGAGAAGTTAGTCGATTGGATGGTCAGTCCCGAGAATCCGACTTTTGCCAAGGTCGCGGTCAATCGGGTTTGGGCGGAGCTTTTTGGAGTCGGCATTGTCGATCCCGTGGATGATTTGCGGGCGACGAATCCTCCGAGCAATCCGAAGTTGCTCGATGCGCTTGCGGCTCATTTCCGAGAAGTGAAGTTCGATCAGAAAGCGTTGCTGCGAACGATCATGAAGTCGCAGGTCTACGCGTTAGCTTCTGAGCCAAACGAGACGAACCGGGGTGATCATCGCAATTACTCGAGGCATTACCGGCAGCGGCTGCGAGCCGAAGTCCTTGCGGATGCGATTTGCGACATTACCGAAGTCCCGAGTCAGTTTTCCGGGGCGGCAGCGGGTACAAGATCGATGCAGTTGTGGACGGTGCGAACTGAGTCCGAGATTCTTGATGCCTTTGGCCGTCCGGATCCGAATCAAGATCCCCCATGCGAGCGGATTCCGGAATCGACGGTGGTTCAAGCGTTGCACTTGATGAATGCCCCGAACATCGCTTCGAAGCTCACTTCTGACGCAGGGTTGTGCAAGCGGTTGGCGGAATCGGATCGAACGGCTCAACAGTTGGTTGAGGAGTTGTATCTGATAGCTTTTTCGCGACTTCCAACTGCTCAAGAGCAAACCGATCTGGTGGCTGAATTTGAAAAACCCAACAATGATCGTCGGAAACTGGTCGAAGACATCCTCTGGTCGATGCTTAACTCTCCCGAATTCATCTATAAGGACTAAATGATGCTCCGAAGAAATTGGCTCCAACTCGGGGTCGCTGGCTTGGCCGGCGGAAGTTTCTCGAATTTGTTGAAGTTGCGAGAGGCTTGTGCATCGGATCGACCGGGTCAGAAGTCCCCTTCGAATTGCATCTTGATTTGGATGGATGGAGGGCCCACGCATTTCGAGACGTTTGATCCGAAGCCTGAGGCACCGGTGGAGATTCGGGGTGAGTTTCAGGCGATTGAAACCAACGTATCGGGGATTCAGATTTGTGAGCACTTGCCAAAGCTTGCGAGTATCGCCCACAAGTACGCTATTGTTCGGTCGGTGTGTCACAACCAAGGGAATCATGGAGCGGGAAATCACTACATGATGACCGGAGCACCTCCACGAATTCCGGTCGGTTGTGGGGCTTTCGTCAGTTTTCATCCATCGATGGGATCGGTTGCAGCAAGGGAGAGGCAAGCTCCGCATGGGTTGCCACCCTATTTCTCGATGCCGAGCATGTCTCGTTCAGGTGGTCCGAATTTCTTGGGGGCAAAGTATGCCCCATTTGTGGTCGGGGGTGATCCGAACAACAAGCACTTCAGGGTGCGTGATGTGGAACTGCCCAGTGGGGTTAACGATGAACGGTTTACTTCGCGACGCGACTTGCGCCATTTAGTGGACCGCTTGCCTCGCTTCAGCGACCCTGCGACGGCCGATCCGGTGGTAGCAGTCGATGAGTTCTTCCAGCAAGGTTTGGAGTTGATCACAACTCCTGAAGCGCAGAAAGCTTTTGATATCAGTTCTGAGAGCGAAGCGACCCGGGACGCTTATGGTCGGAACAGTTTTGGTCAGCGGGCTCTATTGGCTCGTCGGTTAGTCGAAGCTGGAGTTCCTTTTGTGACTCTCTATGACGGAGGATGGGATCACCACTCCGATCTATTTGGAGCATTGAAGACACGGTTACCATCGTGGGATCAGACGGTTGCGGCTTTGATCGACGATCTTGACCAACGCGGGTTGCTCGAGACCACTATGGTGATTGCGTTGGGTGAGTTTGGGCGCACTCCGAAGATCAGTACATTGCCGGGGCAATCCAAGCCGGGTCGGGATCACTGGGCGAACGCCATGTCTATTTTGTTTGCTGGTGGTCGGACGCCGGGCGGGCAGGTTATTGGTGCAACGGATCGCCAAGGCCATTCGGCTTGTGAACGCATCTTATCACCGGAGAACTTTGTATCGACCGTCTATCACAAGATGGGGATTGATCCTGACAAAGTGTATTACACGCCATCGGGTAGGCCAGCGCACTTGGTCAGCGATCCGACTCCTATCCGCGAATTGATGTAAAGAACTCGCATGAATCTCAGTAGAAGTTTATTGCTTGTTAGTCTTTGGTGTCTTGTCGGTTCGCTTGATGGGGTATGTGGGCAGAGTGTAGAGAATGCGCGATTGCTGCCGATGGGGGGGATGCGAGGTACCGAGGTAAGCATTGAGTTGCCGGGCAAGTACGAGAAGTGGCCTGTTGGTTTTTGGGCAGAGCCGGCTCAAATCCAGTGGGTTGCAACCGAGGTTCCGGGCAAGATCACGGCGAAGATCCCTATGGATGCGGAATTAGGGGTTCATCACTTGCGGATTCACAGTCCGGAGAGTGTCTCTCCGTTGATGCGTTTCGTGGTCGGTGAGACTCCTGAGGTAACAGAGGTCGAGCCCAACGATGGGTTTGAGAAACCTCAAGTGGTTGCCGCATTGCCGATGTGCATCAATGGAGTGTTGCAGAAGTCTGGGGATGTGGATCATTACCAAGTTCGATTGATGGCGGGCGAGGTTTTGCGAGCGACGTTAGATGCTAGTCGCGTGTTGGGTTCGCCGATGGATGGCTGTTTAGAGTTGGTCGATCACCGAGGTAATGTGCTTGTGCAGAATCTCGATGCTCTTGGGCTCGACCCTCGATTGGAATTTCAAGCTCGTGTCGAGGGGGTTTATTCGTTACGAGTGTATGCATTTCCAGAAGCTCCCGACAGTACGATTGGTTATGCGGGTGGGGATAAGTATCAGTATCGGTTGCGATGTTCGGTAGGTAGTGCGAACGATTCGTCCTCAGGTCCTAATTCAACGGATGATTTAGCCGCTGGATTTTCTCAAGGATCGCAGTGGATCGGAGAACCGAGTGGTAGAGAGATGCCAAGTTCCCTCGCGAATACTGCTGGTCCGACAGTCGCCGCATATGGAGTTTTTGAAACTTCGCGAGACGAAGATGTTCTCCTGTGGCAAACAAGTGAACCGGGGTTTTGGAAAGTCACCGCGAAGGCTTTAACTTTGGGTTCACCGGTTGATCCAGTCATTGAGATCCTTGATGCGGAGGGTAAGTCGCTGGGTAAGCAAGGTGAATCCGGGGAGATTATAGATCCGAGTTTATCGGGTCAGATGAAGCAGCCTGGAGTTTACCGTATTGCTGTACGTGACTTGCACGGTGGTTTTGGGCCAGAGCATCGTTATCGTTTGGAGATTGTTCAAGAGTATCCGGTGGTGCGAGGAACGGTCGGCAATGACTTGTTGGTTGGAAAACCTGACAAGCCGATCGAAATCGAAGTGACGCTTGAACGGATCCATGGGTGTGACGCAGAAGCAACGGTGCGGTTGGTGGGATTGCCAGCGAACTATGTTTGTGAGCCGGTGGTTTCGAAGATGAAAGAAGAGAGTGAAAAGAAAGTCACGTTAAAGGTAGTGGCGGGGCAAGCGGGAGAGCAGGGTGTTTGGAGTGGTCCTGTTGGGATCGAGATTCAAACGACGGGAAGGAGTCTTCCTGAGAAAGTGATCGCTGCTGGAACGAAGCAAAGTTGGTTGTGGTTGCGGATCGCTCCATAGGTGGCACGACCAAGGTTGGTCAAGTACACTCTAGGGCTTCGATGAATCCCGCTTGATGCATCGATTCGCTATAGGCAAACGATTCACAATTAACACAAGACGGTGGCCAAAGATGTCCAAGTTGTTCTCGCGAGTTGCATTTCATAAGTTGTGCGTTGGGGCCATTCTAGGCGGAAGTTTGCTTGTGGGGTTGGCGAGCGAAGCGGGTGCGCAGCAGAAGGGTGAGGCGCGAAGTGTGTTTGCTGCGGATTATCAAAAGAAGCTTGCGGCTGTCGTCGGTGCGAACAACGAAGTGAAGTGGACGATTGGGATTCGAGACATTCATGATGTGCAACATCTGAGCGACGGACACTGGTTACTTCAAACATCGTTCGGCAATGTCGTCGAACTCGATGCAGAGGGGAAAGAGGTTTGGAGATACGAAGCGGGGAGGACGGATCGAGGGGGGCCTATCGAAATTCATGCGTTTAGGCGATTAGAGAATGGATTGACCATGATTGCCGAGAGTGGCGCCGCGAGAATTATCGAAGTTGATCGTGACAAGAAAATTGTTCACAGCATACCGTTAAGCGTTCCGAACCCAGATGCGCATCGAGATACGAGATTGGTTCGTCCAACGCCAAACGGGAACTACTTGGTCGCTCATGAAGCGTTAGGGGTAGCTCGAGAGTACGATCGCACAGGGAAGATTGTTTGGGAGTACAACGTTGGTTCCAAGCTTTATTCGGCGGTACGGTTGAAGAATGGTAATACCCTTATCGGGACCGGCGATGGGCACAGAGTAATTGAAGTCAGTCCGGAAAAAGAGATCCTGTGGCAGATACAGGAAAAGGAGCTAGCGGGGGTCCAGTTGGCTTGGATCACCATGGTTGATCGGCTGGAGAACGGGAATACTTGGATCGTTAACTGCCATGCAGGCCCTGAGAACCCTCAAGTGCTTGAAGTCACCCCGGAGAAGAAAGTGGTTTGGTCGTTCAAGGATTTCGATCGGTTCGGAAATGCTCTTCCCGTTGCGATTCCGTTTCAGCGTTAGTTTGGTTCGACGGCGTTTGGCACAGGGCTGTTTGTTCGTTCAGCTAAGGAACGGCAGGCTTTTTTCTGAAAGCTCTTAACACAGGACTTATCAAGGGGTGGGAGGAAACTGACACGTTTCCCACCATTGAGCGAGTGTGAATTCAAGGTTAAGGGGGCGGTATCTAAGTTCTGCCGGTGGGGAATTGTTAGATTTCGGGCAAATTGTGTCCTTTTGTCGTAGGCGAGTTGCAAAAGTGGCCGTTTGAAAAAAAGGATCTTTCAGTTATCCTAGTGACCTACACGCCCCTCCGATGACAGTTTCCCTTTTCCTTACGCAGCGATCCGTTGCGTCCGGACGCCGCGTGAACGTGTATTCTTTCGCACTTTGTGTGATGGTTTTGCTCATCGTTTGGCAAAGTTAGGCTTGAGTGGCGGAACTCCAGGGCCTAAAAGTCCTTGAATTAGCATGGCTTTTTTAGAAGAGTAGTTGAAAGGCAGTCATTATGCGCGTTTTGGGAATCAGCCCATTGGACAAAGATTCGACAGTGTCCTTTGTTGAAAACGGGAGGATTCTCTTTGCCTGCGGAGAGGAAAGGCTCAGTCGCGTCAAGCTTCAAGATGGCTTTCCCAGCCTAGCTTTGGAGTTGGGGCTAAAGCGAACTGGTTGGACTCTTGATTCGATCGACGTCGTGGCTTATTCCTTTTTTGACGGCAAGGAAGAGGCGAGGCTGATCAAGGAGTCGCAAGACTACGACACGCAATGGCAGAAGAATTCATCGAGTGAGCCATCGTTAGCGATTTTGCGCCAGAGGACCGACGGTAGCTACCGTCCGGACTTATCGACGAGCGTCCCGGGTTTGGATCCCTCGAAAGAATTTGCGGACAAGAAGAGTTGGTGGAAGCGAAAGGCTTATGAGCAAACCTTGCGGTCGAGTACTTTCGATCGCATGGCGCATGAGAGATCTTTTAAGAAGTGGATTGAATTGGCGGTTGCGGACCACATGAAGTGGACAGAGGTCTTGGAGTCGGAGTTGGGCAAGCGTGGGTTGTTAGGCAAGCTCAAGCGGTACAATCACCACCTCTGCCATGCTGCGAATGCTTTTTATGCATCGGGTTTCGACCGCTCTTTGATCATCTCCTTTGACGGCTATGGATCCGGCAATTGCGGAGCTGTGTATGTCGGTTCGGACAAAGGATTGGAGAAAGTGCATGAGTTCAAGTTCCCGAACTCATTGGGGCAATTCTATGAGTATGTGACTTCTGCTTTGGGATTCCGTCCGAGTCGCCACGAAGGGAAGATCGTTGGATTGGCGGCTTATGGCAATCCAGAAGTTGTTGGTCCGATTTTGCGAAGTCGATTCGAGGGGCTTGAAGAGGGTGACATTCGAATCATCAATGCATCCAACTACTATCTTTCGCGATATATGGCTCAGAATTTCGCGATGCGAGATGTCGCTGCTGCCTATCAGACAGTACTTGAAGAAGTCGCTAAGAAGGTCGCTGGCTATTGGTTGAAGAAGACCGGTTGCGAATACGTTTGTCTTTCCGGTGGTGTGAATGCAAACGTCAAGCTCAATCAGCGAATTCAAGAGTGCGAAGGTGTTAAGGGGGTCTACGTGTACCCGAACATGGGTGACGGAGGTTGTGGTACTGGCGCGGCTTATGTCGCAAGTGTCGAATCGGGGATTCGTCCCGAAAGAGTCGACAGTGTTTACTTGGGACCCGATTACAGCGATGAAGAAATTGAGAGTTGCTTGAAGGCTGCGGGTGTTCACTACAAACGACTTCAGGAACCTGAAGTGGAGATCGCTGCTGAGCTTGCTAAAAACCGAATTGTTGGCAGGTTCAATGGGCGTATGGAGTATGGCCCGCGGGCTTTGGGGAACCGATCGGTTCTGTATCAAGCCAAAGAGCCAGAAGTCAACTTATGGTTGAATCACCAGCTTGGGCGAACCGAATTCATGCCATTCGCACCAGCAGCTCTTGATGAGAGCAAGCACGAGTTGTTCAAAAACATTGAAGGTGGGGAGCGAACTGCTCAATTCATGACGATCACTTTTGATTGCACCGAAAAGATGTGTAAAGAGAGCCCAGCTGCTGTGCACATTGACAAGACCGCTCGGCCCCAATTGGTGACAGCTCAGAGCAACCCTAGTTTCCATAAGTTGCTCACCGAATATAAGAAGCTCACTGGACTTTCAGTCCTGATCAATACATCCTTCAATATGCACGAAGAGCCGATCGTATGTTCGCCTGAAGATGCGGTGCGGGCATTCCTCGATGGGCGAATCGACATGTTAGCGATTGGAAACTATTTGGCTTTCCATCCGCAGTTGGAGGAAATAGATCGCGAGCGAAGCCATTTGGATAAAGCGGCTTCGGTTTGAGGATCTGTTTAGATATTAAACATTGTTCGAAAAGACTTTTCGCAACCCGGCCGCGAAGACTTTTGGACATGGGCGATTGATTGAAGTGTTTATTTATGTCACAACAAAAAGTGGCTGTGATCGGATTAGGGAGATCAGGAACTACCTGGATTAGCAAGGTGGTAGATAGCTCTCCATTCGTATTTTATTTACATGAACCCGACTATGTAAAAGCTGTCGAGTGTGTTCCTTACGTTTCGGATGCTGATGATTTCGAGGTTTGGGAACGCTACTTAAAGGACTATGTCGTCACGCTGCCAACGGCTTGCTCTGCAAGATCGGCTCTGAAGCGACCTTTGTTTCCCAAAGCGTACCTCGGTAGTCTGAGTGCTCGATGGAGCTTCCTGTTATTCCGAGGGCGGTTGAGATTGGATCAGTTGCTCTATCAAGCCAATGATCGCAGTCCCGCAAGGCGCTGGCCGAAAGCAGTTGACAATGCCGAAGTAATGCTTTGGAAAAGTGTTGACCTCGCTGGTAGCATCGGGACGATTCTTAGGGCTTTGCCTGATCAAAAGGTTCTTCATTCGATCCGGCACCCATGTGGCTTTATCGACTCCGTACTGCGAGGGGAAAAGAAGGGGTATTTGGAATCAACAATTCCCGCTAGTGAAGACGCGGGCTTGTTTGATTTCGCGATGCGTACCAAGGTTGCCCAGCGATTGGGCTTGCGCACAGCGGATTGGCTGAAATTCAGTAAAGTGGAACGCTTAGCCTACTTCTGGTTGTGCATCAATGAACAAGCAGCGGAAGACGCCCAAGGTTGCAAGAATTACATGGAAGTTTACTTCGATGTATTTTGCTTGAATCCATTGGAATATGCAAAACGGATCTTCGCTTTCCTGGGCATGGAGTTCACTCCCCAAACGCAGCAATTCCTTTCCTCTTCTACTTCTTCGAAATCCAATAAGTACTATTCGGTATCCAGGCAAAGCGATGAAGTTCCGCAGACGTGGAAGCGACATCTTGACCGGGAATCCATCGATACGATTTTAAGAATTGCGAATTCGATGCCACATATGGCAGAAGTTATTGCAAGGTCAGGTTAATCAAGTACTCTTTTGGAACAGCCCGGCGTGTTTCTTCGTTCCGGTGTAAACCCCGTATTTTCCATAAACGGACGGAAGTTTTGGTTCGATGACGCTTGAACGCCTTCTTGTTTCCTTTCCCAACCTGGCGAACTACGACAAGCCCGCATCGGTGCAAGTTTCTTTCGGGTTCCCACTGCCTGCGGGCTACAGTGCCGACAAGCTAGCGAACTACGGCTTGTCTGGCGAAAACGGGCCGGTCGATCAGTCTGCGTTCCGTCCTTTGGCTTACTGGCCGGATGGATCGATCAAGTGGGTTTCGGTAGATGCATCTCTTTCGCCGCAAGAAGCAACTGGGACGCTTAGATTGCGATCACTAGATGGCATCCGGCAGTCGGAATCGAAGAAGAAGGTTGTCAATCATAGGACAGTCACGATCGTTGGCCGATGTCTAAGGATCGCTCGAGACGCCGACAAGGCGAAGGCTCAAGGTATTGATTTGCGATTTGAAGTCGCGGGGTCTTGGGGAGAATTTTCCCTCATCAGTGATACTGCTAAACTTCGATCTAACGCACGGGAGTTGTTTACCCATTTCGAAGTTGATACGAGTTTCTCACCACCCGGCTTGCGATACCCGGTCGACGTGAGACTGCGCGGCAAGGCTTGGAAGAACGGTCAGATTGACCTTTCTTGCACGATCTGCAACACCAATCCTTCGAATCACCCGGGAGGGAACTGGGATCTTGGTGAAAAAGGGGCCGTGCTGATCGAGAACTTCTCGGTTGTCATCACTTCAACCGATGCGGAACCCTCGAGTCGACCCGAAAGCGCGAGTCGAACCCAAAGCGAGCATCGAATTGTTATTCGACCCACGGTTGATGCTACGTTTCAGACCGCCTCGAAGTCGTTGCATCTGTTTCAAGCGTCGAGTGGTGGCAAGAATTGGAAGTCGCCGACTCATCTGATTGCCGACGGTTCGATACCGTTACCCTTCTGCGGATACCGGTTGAAACTAGATGACAAGCAAGTTGAAGGTTTGCGAGCAACTCCCTATGTCGCGCTGCGAAATGGCGAGCAAAGTATAGGGGTTGCCGCACGACGATTCTGGGAAAATTTCCCATGTGCTATTCGCTCTGACGGAACTTGTATTGATATCGCTCTGTTTCCAAGAGAAAGCGGCTACGCTCACGAACTGCAAGGTGGAGAGCAAAAGACCTTCGAGTTCGCTATTTATGAAGGTGAGATATCCAGCGAGGAAGCTCCACTCGATGGCTATTTGCTTCATCCAATCCCCGTGTTTTGTCCCGATTACATCGAGCGTACCACTGCGGTACAAGATATTGTTGCAAAGTCAGCAGAAGACCCAGCAGCTGTTTTGTATGAATCGATAATCAACCAAGCGATCGATGGTAAAGACACTTTCGTTGACAAACGCGAAGCGATCGATGAATACGGTTGGCGAAATTTTGGGGATGTCTACAGCGATCACGAAGCTGTGTTTCACAAGGGACCGAGTCCCTTGGTCGCGCACCTGAACAATCAGTACGACTGCGCTTGGGGGTTTGCCGTTCAGTTCCTGCGGTCTGGCGATCCTCGTTGGTTCGAGCAAATGATCGACATGGCAAATCACGCTTGGGATATCGATACTTATCACACCACACACGACCGGCATCCGTACAACTTGGGATTGCATTGGCACACGTTTCACTACGCAAATGCCAGCACCGGAACGCATCGTGGATATCCGAAGACGTTGTTGGTTGATGAATTATCCGCCGAAGGTGCGGATCTTGATTCGATGGGCTCGACTGGTAAGAGCCTCAAGAAGGTTTATGGGAAAGGTGGCGGTCCATCTGCGTCGCATATGTATTCGACGGGCTGGATGGTCGCTTATTATCTCACTGGCGAACCAAGATACAAAGAAGCTGCAATCAATCTTGCAAACTACGCTTTAGAGCTCGAAGATGGCTCACAAACAAGGTTTCGTTTGCTCTCGAGCCGACCGACTGGATACGCGACGTCGAGTTCCCACGAGTACTATGGCCCAGGCCGTGCATCAGGGAATACCATTCATGTTTTGCTTACAGGATATGAACTGACCGGCGAAACAAAGTATCTCGAGATGGTGAATTATCTAATGCGTCGCTGTGTTCATCCCGATCAGGATCTCGACAGCCTCGACTTGCTCAATGCCGAATTGCGTTGGTTCTATACGATGCACCTGCAAGCTCAATGTCGGTTGATCGATCTCCTAGAGACAATTCCCGGCCAAGAGGAGAATCACAAGTACGCTGTCGCATGCTTGTTGCATTACGCGCGCTGGATGCTCAAAAATGAACGACCAACACTCGACCATCCAGAGCACTTGCAATACCCGACCGAGACTTGGGCTGCTCAAGACATCCGCAAGTGGCATATCCTCGCTTATGCCGCACGATGGTGCCCAACGCGTGAAGAAGGGACCGCAATGATGCAAAAAGCCGATTGGTTTTACGACTATGTGATGCGGACAATTGATGGATTCCCCACCAAGTCCCTCTGTCGACCCGTCGTGTTATTGATGGTCTGTGGATGGCAACGGGAAAGCTTGATTCGTGATTTCGATCGCCTAGCTCCAAAGCAAATTCAACTACCAAGCCAATGGCCTGAACAACAACCCTTCATCCCACAGCGACGAGAAGCTATCGCCAGAGCAAAGAAAATTATTCTTGCAGGTGGCGTCCTCGGATTGGCTACAACCGCAGTCTTAGGCTGGGTCATTATCAACGCGTTTTGGAAGTAGAAAAGAAACAGTCCAAAACACGCACAACTGAACGCACAGACGTATCTGAATCAAACGAAATACACGCAAGCCGTGAATTCCTTTCACTCCGTGAGACTCCTGTAAGCCATGGCCGATTATCCTAGTAACCAACCGGCGGGTAAGAAGGTCGCTGTTGTTGTTCCCGTTAAAAACGATGCGAAGCGTCTTGCAGTAATGCTCGCTTCCCTGAGCAAACAAACGGTAGAGCACGAAGTGATTATCGTCGATAACGGATCGAGCGACGAAAGCCCATCGGTAGGGATCCCTTATGGTGCGAGAGTACTCGATGGTCCTGGTCTACGCGTTGGTGCCATGCGAAATCTCGGGGTCTCGCAAACACAAGCCGAGTTGTTAGCTTTCTGTGACTCAGATCACGAAGTCCCAGAAGACTGGCTGGAATCGGCGATCGCTTCGTTGGCGAAGCATCCTGGGAAAACGATGGTCGGTGCACCCTGCTTGCCACCGATCAAGTCGACTTGGGTCCAATCCGTTTGGGCCATCCACCGACTGCGAGCGATGAATCATGGTGCGTTTGAAACCGAATGGCTCGGTGCTGGAAACATGATCCTCTATCGACGCGATTTTCTTGAAATCGGCGGGTTCTCCGAAAACCTAGTCGCGTCGGAAGATGTCGATCTTTGCCACCGTTTGCGAGCCGTAGGTGGTCGGGTAATCTGTGACCCGAGCATCCGCAACTACCACCATGGCGAACCGAAATCGATAAGGAACTTTTTGCAGAAGGAATACTGGCGAGGAAGCAGCGGGATTAAGTCATGGGTCAAGTTGGGGTTTCCCCTAAGCGAAGTTCCTAGTTTGGTCTGGCCGCTGTGGCACTTGCTAGTGCCTATCGTCGGACTGCTGCTGGTTTTCGTTGCGCTGTTCAAAAATCTGTACTTAGCCGCAGCACTAGGTCTCTTGAGTACCGCATTGGTTTGGTTCGCTCCTGCACTGGCGCTCGCTTTGAAGAACGCTAGGTCGCTTGGACTAAAGACTATGCTTCAGTTAGCAACGCTCTATTTCGTATACGGTT
Organism: Planctomycetota bacterium; assembly: GCA_046051705.1. Classification (GTDB taxonomy): domain Bacteria; phylum Planctomycetota; class Planctomycetia; order Pirellulales; family Pirellulaceae; genus JBKCUI01. The sequence continues at coordinate 20,016 of JBJONT010000286.1, forward strand.
TGGCTAGGGCCGGGGCACTTTTCAAAGGCTGGTAACGCAGTTCGACTGGGAATTCGCAAGTCCGGCTGGCATAAGGTACAATACAGGGCCGTCCCCTTCGCTCCAACGACACGGGCTTAGCCCCAAACAACGACAACGGCCTCTAGCCCCAATTGTCGCTGTTGTCCTGACCGACTAAGAAGTCTCAAGCTGGATCCCCGCCATGATGCCCAGTTCTTTCCGCTCCATTGTGGGTGCTCTATTCATCGCTGGATGCTTGTTCGCAACCATCCCCCAGGATTCGCTCGCCAGCGAACCGTTGGCGGGAGAAGAACAACAAGCCCTCGCACTTCTCGCCGCCCGATGCTTGGAATGCCATGGCGCTACGGATCGATCCGGAGGTTTGGATTTAAGCTCCAGCGAAAGCCTCGGACTCGGTTCAGACTCCGGTGCGGTTTGGACTCAGGAGTGGCAAGAAAGCTTGTTGTGGAAAGTGATCGAGTCGGGTGATATGCCACCGAAGGCGAAGTTGACCGCCCAAGAGAAAGAACTCTTCAAGAAGTGGATTGCCGATGGCGCGAAGCTTCCTGAGCAACCAATCGATCGCTTGGCAATCTCCTCCGATTACCGTGCAGGATATGACTGGTGGGCTTTTCGACCATTAGCACAAACAAAGCCTTCGACGACGATTGATGTCTTGGTTGAACAAAAGTTAGACCAAGTCGGGATTGCTCCCAATGCTGCTGCTTTACCACGTGAATTGATTCGTCGTCTGTTTATCGACTTGACGGGACTACCTCCAACTTTCCAGCAAGTCCAAGCCTTTCAGGCGGCTCCTACTGAGGAAGCTTATGCGGCATTGGTCGATCAATTACTCGATTCACCTGCTTACGGTGAGCGTTGGGCAAGGCACTGGTTGGACGTTGTGAGGTATGGAGAAAGTGACGGCTTCGAACGCAATTTCCCACGGCTCAACAGTTGGCATTATCGAGACTGGGTGATCGATGCGATCAATCGCGACATGCCTTACGATCAATTCGTTCAAATGCAAATCGCCGGCGATCAATTGCAACCTGGGAAGGAAGGTCTCGCCGCAGCGAGCTTTCTCGTCAGCGGCGTTCACAACACGGTCGTAGGCTCAAGCGACCGGATGAAGCGATTGGCTTTACAAGACGAATTGGAAGAGAAAGTAGGGACGATCTCTCAGACATTCTTGGGATTAACAGCTCAGTGTGCACGATGCCACGAGCACAAATACGATCCGATCTCTTCGGAATCGTATTACCGATTGGCTGCGGCCATTCAAGGTGTCGCGCATGGTGAGATTGACGTCCAGGACTCCCAGCACGAACGCCAACGCATCGAACTCGATGAGCGTCGGCAAAGTCTAGTGGTTAACCTCCGAGAGCTTGAAACAAAGGCTTTGCAAAAACTAGAAGCGAATCGGCCCGTCTCTGAGCAAACCCCCGTCTCTGAGCAAACCAGTGAACCGCAAAGTGAAAAAGCGAAAGCAACGTTGCCGATCCCCGCGTATGCGTGGAACTTTGAGAACCTCAACGCCGACAAAGTGGAGGTCGAAGATAGCGTCCGTGGATTGAGAAGTTCCTTGCAAGGGAATCGCGACACGCTCAAGGGAGCTGAGCTAGCCCGAGGGCTGGTGCTCGATGGACAGACCTTTTGGCAAACAGATCCGATCAGTCAAAACATCGGAGAGAAAACGCTAGCGGCATGGGTTACGGTCGATCCGTTGGATCAGTCTGGCGGTGGGGTAATAAGCCTTCAGACTATCGATGGAGTTGTATTTGATGCAGTCGTATTTGCTGAGCGTGAGCCGCGCCAGTGGATGGCGGGTAGCAACGGTTTTGCGCGATCGCAGCCCTTTGGGGGAGAGCTTGAGTCGGAAGGTGCGGTACATATCGCCATCCGTTACCGAGCCGATGGGACGATAGAGGCATTCCGCAACGGTCAACGCTATGGGCAAGCCTATCGAACGGGATTCCAGACCTATGCAACTGGAGGAGCCCAGTTCTTGTTCGGGTTGCGGCATGGTCCACCGGGAGGAAACCGCCACTTTCGCGGAGTGATTCATCAAGCAGTTTGTTTTGATTCGGCGTTGAGCGACGAGCAACTCAAATGGCTCGCTGAGCATCGAGAAGCACGATGGAATCTGGACGCTGCTTGGAAAACTCTCGATCCAGAAACTCTTGCGCAGCGAGATCGTTGGAAGGAAGAATTGCGTGGTGTCGATACAGAGCTTGATACTGTGCGAAAGCAGGCCAAGCAAAAGGTGTATTCCGTGGTTTCGAATTCGGCGATTGGTCCGACTCACGTGTTGATGCGAGGGGATATCGATCGGTTGGGCGCGGCGGTGCGAGCTGGAGGGATTTCGGGATTGGGACAAGTCGCAGCGGACTTTGGATTGGACGACAAAGCTAGCGATGGAAACCGCAGAGGTGCTTTAGCGAAGTGGATTACAGAAGCGAATCGATCGCTCTTGGCAAGGGTGATGGTCAATCGGGTTTGGCACTATCATTTTGGAAGTGGAATTGTTGAGACACCCAATGACTTTGGATTCAATGGAAGTCGGCCAAGCCATCCAGAGCTACTCGATTATCTATCGCAGGCCTTTATCGATAGCGGTATGCGATTAAAAGCTTTGCATCGCATGATTGTTTTGTCCGATGTGTATCGTCGAAGCAGCACTCCGCGGGAAGATGGTCTTGCGAAAGATGCGGCCAACCGATTCCTATGGCGGTATCCCATACGAAGACTCGACGGGGAATCGGTAAGAGATGCGATGCTAATGATCAGCGGAGTGTTGCGAGCCGAGCGAGGTGGTCCTGGATATGTGGATGTAGATTACCGAGATGTGAACGGCACGACGTATTATCATCCGAAAGCCGAGGAGCCCGCAGATTGTTTTCGTAGGACCATCTACCGCTTCAGCCCACGCTGTGAGCGAGTCTCGCTGCTCGATGCACTTGATTGCCCAGACCCGTCGTCGACAGCCCCAAGGAGAGCGATGACGACGACTCCCTTGCAAGCCCTGAGCTTGCTTAACAGCGGATTTGTTTTCCAAATGTCGGACGCTTTAGTACATCGTATCGAAGCGATGTTTGCAAACCGAGACGATCAAGAACCGATGGTTCGCGAGTGCTTCCGAGCGATCTTGCAAAGAGAAGCCAACGAGGAGGAGTTAGCCAAAGGACTCGATTTGGTACGCCAGCACGGCTTGCGAGCCCTGGCAAGGGCGTTATGGAACACCAGCGAATTCTTGGTCATCGAGTAAACGTGGAGCCAGTGGGAATGAAAAGATTAGCAATGAATCAATCGGCAAACCATTCGATGATGCTCGACCGACGAAGTTGGTTGGATTGGTCGAGTCGCGGTATTGGGGCGACTGCGCTACTAGCGATGCTATCGGCTGAAGGGAAAGGTGATGGAGCCCCATCCAGAAATGAGCCAAAGAAGGTAGTTAAAGCGAAGCGTGCGATTCAGATTTGTCTCGTCGGTGGGATGAGCCATCTCGATTCCTTTGACTACAAACCGGAGTTAGAGAAGTTTCACGGAAAGACTCTGCAGACTGAAGAGAAACCCGATATTTTCTTCGGGCAGATGGGGTTGTTGAGAAAGAGCGACTGGGAGTTTCGAGCCCGAGGTGAGTCGGGGCTGATGGTCTCGGAGTTGTTTCCAAAGATCGCAGAACAAGCCGACCGGCTGACGGTAATTCGTTCGATGGTCACCGAGTCCGCCAACCACACTCCGGCGTTGTTCTTCGAGAATAGTGGTTTTGAGTTCAATGGGTTCCCATCGATGGGGAGTTGGTTGTCTTATGGGCTCGGCTCGATCGCGGAAGATCTACCCGCGTATGTCGTGTTGCCTGACGGCAGGGGTGGTCCGAACGGTGGGGCGTCGAATTGGGCGAATGGGTTTCTGCCAGGGCAGCATCAAGGAGTGTTGTTCCAGAGCGGGGCGGCTCCTGTTCGCGATTTGCGACCGGCGCGCGAGATCACTTCTGGTGAAGACAGTGCTACGCGGGAGCTTGTTGAGTTCATGAATCGCAAACATCAAGCCGATCGCGCGTTGGAGGATTTACTTCGCGCTAGGCTTGAGAGTTACACATTGGCGGCGAAGATGCAAGGATCGGTACCGCAGGTAGCAGATCTGGATCAAGAGTCTCAGGCGACTCGAAGTGCCTATGGGCTCGATCGTGCTGAGACGAGCGACATGGGACAGCGTTGCTTGTTGGCGCGGCGATTGTTGGAGCGGGGGGTGCGATTTGTCCAAGTCTATTCCGGTGGACCGATCGCAGGTTCACCGCGCACGAGTTGGGATGCGCATGAGAACGTCGGTGAAAACCATGCGGCCGAAGCGTTGCGGATCGATCAACCTGTAGCGGCCTTGCTCGACGACTTGGCCGCTCGCGGCATGCTGGAGGACACGTTGGTTTTGTTTACCACAGAGTTCGGACGCACACCGTTCTCGCAGTCTGCTGCCGATGTCGCAGGCCCCGGTCGAGATCACAATCGATATGCGTTCTCATGTTGGATGGCCGGTGCCGGTTTGCGACCCGGTTTGGCGTTTGGCGAAAGCGATTCGATTGGATGGAAAGTGGGCAGTTCTCCGGTTAGCTGGCATGACCTACATGCAACGGTATTGCACCTTTTCGGGATCGATCATGAGGAGTTGACGTACTACCACAACGGCATTCACCGACGACTTACCAACGTGCATGGCCAAGTGATTAAGGACATTTTGAGTTAGGTTCATCTGTCCAAGAACCGAAGCACTCAAGTGCTTTTTATGGTTTCGATGTTAGTTGGCAATCAGTTAATTGACCATCGATCCTCGAAGATGTTGCGATCCCTACGGAATGCGATCCCGATGGTTTGCGCTTCGCCACAGAGTTGGTATGCTCCCTGTTCGAAATACTGGGTGTCTTCCAAGCAAAGGTATTGCAGAGTAGTATTTTGGCGGATTACTGTAGGCTCGGTGTCGAAGTTGACGAGCTCGCAATGGGCTTGTCGCCATTATCGTTGATTGGATTCCAATGCGTTCATCGGATGAGACTGAACTTGATAAATTTGAGCCTGATGTAACCGTTGTTATCCCCGCCTATAAAGGGATTACCACGATCAAGGCGTGCATCGAATCGCTGCTTGTCGCATCGCAGGGGCGACGAACAGAAATTTTGGTGGTGGAAAGCTCACAAGATGGGACCGTGGAACTGGTCCGCAGCGAATTCCCTACGGTCCGGGTTATCGCTTGCGCAGAGCAAGTAACCGCAGGCGGAGCGAGAAATATCGGGGCTCGCGAAGCTCGAGGTAGATCAATCCTCTTCGTCGATCAAGATTGCGTGGTTCCTGAGGATTGGATCGAGCGACTAACGCAACATCTATCCAAGACGGAAGTTGGCATTGTCGGTGGAGCAATCGGCTTTAGGAATTGGTTCAACTACAGTGGATCCGCCGTTTACTTTTTGGAGTTTCTGTACCATTTTCCATCCCGGAAGAACACGACTTTCAATCGCAATTTCTTGCTCGGTTGCAATTTGTGTTGCCGGCGAGAAGTTTTCGATAAGGTTCAGTTTCCAGAACGTACGCTTGCGGAAGATGTTCTATTCTCTTCCCGAGTGCAAGAAGCGGGCTGGCAAGTCGCTTACGATCCAACGATTGTTGTGTTGCACTGGAATCGATCGGGGTGGGATGAGTTCTTTCGATACAACGCGAAGATGGGGAGAGCCTCAGCGCAGTACCATCAGGTTCTGAAGTCGAAGGAATTCGAATGGGTACTGAAATTCCCTTGGCTGATCTTCCTCTCCCCCTTGAAAATACTTCCTAAAATCGGGTTTGGTCTCATTGGTCAATGGAGATACTTCCTGCGGTTCCTCCTCTTAGCACCTATGTGTTTGCTGGGGAATTGGGCCTGGGGCTGGGCTTTCTGGAAAGAATGCCGGGCGGCACAAAAGACTAGTTAGTTACGAATCCTTACCGCTTGCGGAACTGTTGAGCGCAAGCAACTGCAGGTATTTCTGACGAACGATTGCCGCCTGCTCACTGAGTCTTGGGAGAGCTGGAAGATTGTCTCGCATCTGCTGAAGTAGCGATGGGTTATCGATAATCTTAAGCATGCAACGCTTTAGGTCGTTCGAATCCCCGACCTTGAAGTGCATTCCGTCGATCCCGTCGCGAACAAGTTCGGCCATCCCTCCGACGTTGCTTGTAATCACCGGCGCCCCCGATTGAAACGCCTCTTGAATGGTAAACGGGGAGTTCTCAAACCATATACTCGGAACGACAACAACATCCAAGGTTGTTAGGATCTTCTCGAGGTCTTCGTTTTTGTAAGCACCGAAGAAATGAAAACCTGCGGGTGCATTCTGAGTGATGCGATTCCAGTAACTCTCTGCAACCGGTCCACCAAAACACGAACCGTGGATGTGCAAGTTTGCTCGATCGCCAAGTCCGCGAAAAGCTTCGATCAAAACATCAAGCCCTTTGTGAGAATGAAATGCACCGATGAAACCAAATCGCAATTTTCCATCGCTAGCCGCAGGATGAGCTTGCTGATCCATCGGTCGCATCCCGTACCGCACAAAGTGAACTTTATCACGGCTTAGTCCACACGATATGTACTTGTCCATCAAGAATTCGCTTGGACTGATAAATAGATCGACATCGTTGAAGATACGTTTCGTATGCTCGAAATAGAAATCACGCTTCTCGTCGACCGCCGCACTATTCGGATCCCCATAAATTGCACGTGGAATCTTTAAAGCAGTCTTAAGCAATGTGCGGACTATCGGATTCGCTTGCTGATTCGCAAAGACTTGCCATCGAGATAAAGGCGGGAGCTTCGAGCGAATCCAAGGTGCTTTACCACTCTTGTTGGTAATGTTGCCAATGGCTCGGATCGTTACAGGGCAGCAGTCTTGGAAAAAATTCCCATCGGACTTGCCACAAATCTTACCATCGGTACGAAGCAGTAGGTGGTTCGGGCAAACCAGTCCATAGTCGTGCAAGGTATAGACCACTTTTGCGCCCGTCCTCTTGGCGATCGTTGGTAGATCATCTCCAAGACTCAGGTAATTGTGGAAGTGAACGATCTGAGGCTGTGTTTCTTCAAGAACGGATTCAAACTGGCGCTGAAGAATCGGGTTCTTCCAATTCGCTACTCGAGCGTAATGCCCTCCGTCGATGCCATGAAACATCTTGCAACCATCGGCAAACGATCGCTCGATTCGCCTCGGCGTTTTCTTTGGCACTTCGGAAATATGGAATACGGAGACTTCGTCGGTCGCTGCAAGCGAAGTGCTCAGTTGCCAGCAATGCAACTCCGAGCCTTGTCGAGAAAACGGGGGGAATTGATGATTGATCTGCAAAATGCGCATAGTGTTGGGCTCACCCACCGACTAAGGAGTTATCAAGCAATTATCGTACGGTCCAAAAGATTTCGATTCGCACGCTCAAAGATGCGATCACAATGAATCGATGAAATGGGGATCTAAGATGCGAAACCCGTTCAAGAAGAATTCTTGCGAGCGTGCATGTAATCAACCAGTTGGCCTACCGTCTCGACGTCGAGTATCGCGTCGTCAATCTTTATCCCACATCGCTTCTCAAGCTCAAATGTCAACTCCGCCATCGCCACCGAATCAATCCCAATCATCGCCAGCGAATCGTCCATGTGAGGGCGACTGCCAACGACTTTGGTCAAGTACTCGATGACTTGGGTTTGAGTTTCCGCTATGTTTTCCATGGCATCCGAGCAGAGGAAAGTTCGAAAGTTCGTTATGCTAGCAACAGGTTTTCACAAGCAGCGGTTGCCACGGTTTCGGGTCACCCTCCTGGGTAATCCGGCCCAAACCATCGATTGCTTGGTGGTACGATACCCACAAAGGGGGCTTAGAATCAAGCCCTTTGCGTCTGTTTAGTCGGTAGACAAGGACTTCATCAAGGACATCATCAAGTGCTGGATGACGTAAAAGCGTTAGAGTCCTAAGAAGTTCTTGCCAATGACCATCCAAATGGGGATGGTAAGGAGGCTCAAGATCGAGGTCCCGACAACGACGATCCAAGCCGTTTCGACAGATTGCTTGTACAGGCGAGTCATGACGATCGGGAATGTCGCTGCCGGCATCGCTGCTTGCAATAACAAGACTTGTTTCAACGGTTCGGAAGTTGTAACCCAAGCCGCGAGGGCAAGGATGAAGCAAGGTAGGATCATCATGCGAAGGACGACACCAAGGCTCAAGACTCGCATGGCGCGATCCCAGGAGACTGAACGCGAATAGTCGTAAAGAATCGCACCGCTCAATACCAACCCCATCGGTACCGAGCATCGTCCAAGCTTCTCGCTCATCTGCAAAATCGGTGTCGGCACGGAGCTTGCAAACCCCCACTGCTTAATGAACACAGCTATAAGCACCGCCATCAATGGAGGACTAAATACGATCCGTTTCCAGGAGCTTCGAAGCCCCTTTCCTGAGATTGTGAAAAGCCCGACGCTCCAGAGCGCCATGTCGACCCCGACGTTGTGGACCATCAGCGTAACAACGCACCCAGGGTAGAAAAGATCTGCGAGCGGAAGGGGGATGTAGCCGTAGTTTCCAAGACCAGCACTGAGCCCGAATGTCCGTTGCTCGGACGTTGACTCTAAGCCAGCCGGTTTTCCTATCAGTCTCGCAATACCCCAAGCCGTTAGCACTCCGACGACGGTGCAAACAAAACCAATCCAAGCCGGATACCAAGCGTCTAAGTCAGTCGACAAACCGCGATCGATGATGATGCGATGGAAGAAGAGGCTCGGCATCAAGACAAATGAAGTAAACGTCGCTAACGATTGATCGACTTCTTTCGTGAGCCACTTCAATCGACGCGCCAACCCACCGACGAACATCACAAGAAATACACCGGTGACCGCCGAAACCAAATCGAACCATTGCTCTAGCATGCCGCCGCTCTCTAACGCATGATTCCCGACAGCGGTGTCTTGCTCAACATCTGCGAAGCGAAGCCACGGTCATCCTTCATCACTACGATGTGATCCCCTGGGCGCAGTGAATAATTCGTGCCATCTTTGACCCGTTTCCCTGATTCGTCAAAGTCCACGTCCATGCGAACCGGTGCACCTTGGCCATTAGGTCGCAAAATCCTTACATGGATCGGCCCAAGCTTCTTTCGCAAATCCGCATCCTTGACCACATCCGCAATGAACATCGGCTGACCTTGGATCAACGGGATCTTCTCAAAGTGACGCTTGCCATCGACCACTTCAAGCACCACGCTTGTCTCGTCGCTGGGCATCGCTTGCATCACCCCATTCGGTCCGACTGTGTATCCGTCGCGCTTGATCTGCGAGAGATCCAAGTCATCGCCCGGCCCACCCCTGCGACCAAACAACGTTGTGCAACCTGTGCTGCAAACGAGGAGCACCCCCGCGCCAAAGGCGGCGAAAGTTACTCGCAGTGAGAAGTTCTGGAGTCGAACGGCTGTGGTTAAACGGTTCATGATCAAACCTGCAGATGACTGATTGTAAAGCTTCGCGGGAACAACAACTTGGGAGAGTAAGGCTGGAAAAGCTACTTCCTCGTCTTCGGTGTATCGGCCTGGCCAACCGGGCGACTTGACCGAAAAATCGGCTTAATCGCTAAAACTTGCGAACTCCTCCCAGTCGCCTCTTTTTGCCTATTTCGCCATGGTTTTGGAACTCATGCGGTATTGTTGGGGCGCTGCTGCAGCGCAGTTGCGACTAGCTGGCTGTTTTTTCAGCCTAGTCGCCCTGAATCAGCAATATTTATTGTCTAGACATTTGTTGTTCAGACGAATATATTTGCGGGTATGAATAGCGGAGGTCAGGACGAAGAGCGAGAGAATCGCAAGCGAAAGTTTGATTCCCCAGCACAGGAGGTCTACCTTTCTCTCTGGAGAACTTACGACCGCCTGCGAGCCCTCGAAGATGCACTGTTTTCGGAGTTGGATTTGACTCCCCAGCAGTACAACGTCTTGAGGATTCTTCAAGCGACATCGCCGCGACCTTTGCCAACGTTGAAAATATCCGAGCGTTTGATATCCAGGGCGCCGGACATTACTCGAATGATAGACAAACTCCAGCAGCGTGGATTCGTCGATCGGGTGCGATCCGAAGAAGATCGTCGCACGGTCTTCGTGACCATCACGGATGCTGGAAAGCAATTGCTTGATGAATTGCAGGGGGCAGTGGAGAGGATGCATCGCGACCAAGCTGGGCATCTGTCGGCAAGCGACAGTGCTGAGTTGTGTCGGTTGCTCAAGAAGCTTCGCAAGCCCCACGAAAGCTCGGAGAGTTACTGGTAAGTTCGACTCGCGAATTGAGGTAAATTCATTTTGATCCAAGCAGAAAACCAACCGGATGTAATCGTAATTGGCGGCGGACCTTCCGGGGCAGCGACCGCAACTATTCTGGCGCTTCGCGGATACCGCGTAACGGTCTATGAGCGAGATCGCTTTCCTCGTTTTCACGTCGGCGAGTCGTTGATCCCTCATTGCTATGCGGTGATGGAGCGGATCGGGTTGGTTAACAAGCTCAAGGGAAGTCACTTCACCAAAAAGTACGGTGTACAGTTCATCAACGAGCATGGCAAGCTTTCGGAGCCATTTCGTTTTTCGCAGTACGACCCGCATGAGCGATCGCAAACATGGCAAGTCCTCCGCAGCGAGTTCGATCAGATGCTCGTCGAGAACGCGAGAGAGCACGGTGTGAATGTCGTTGAAGGTGCGAGGGTGATGGACGTGATCACCGAAGACGACCGTGTAGTGGGAGTTAAAGTCAAAGTCGGTGACGGAGAAACGCAGGTAGTGCGTTCCAAGGTCGTTGTCGATGCAAGCGGGCAATCTTCACTGCTTATCGACCGGATGAATCTTCGCGAATGGGATCCAGAGTTGAAGAAGGCTGCGATTTGGTCTTACTTCAAGGGTGCGAAACGTGAGCCGGGTCAAGACGCGGGTGGGACGATCGTTATTCAGACCCAAGGCAAGAAGGGTTGGTTTTGGTATATCCCGCTTCATGATGATATCGTCAGCGTAGGCGTTGTTGCCGACTATGATCACCTCTTCAAAAACCGTTCGACGAAAGACGCTGAGAAACTGTTCCAAGAAGAAGTCGAACGATGCCCTGGCGTGCAGCCTCGAATCGCCGATGCGACTTGCGTGTCGGAGTACCGAATCCTCAAAGAGTATTCGTACAAAGCATCGAAAGGGGCAGGCAATGGCTGGGTACTTGTCGGTGATGCCTTTGGATTCCTCGACCCACTTTACTCATCGGGGATTCTGCTCGCGTTGACTTCCGCCGAGATGGCCGGCGATGCAATCGCTGATGCACTCGATGTGAACGACCCGAGCGAAGCTCGCTTGCGAGCCTGGGAGCCAATGCATCGCAAAGCCATGGATCGCATGCGGAACTTGGTAAGAGCTTTCTACGATGGATTGAACTTCGGCCACCTCGTGCGCAAGCATCCAGACAAGAAGAACTTGATCACCGATATCTTGATCGGGAACTTGTTCAAAGACGAAGTTGATGAGTTGTGGCCACTGATCGAAGAATTGCGTCAAGAAGAGATGGCGATGGCCAGCACTTAGTCGGATTCTTTTTGATTTTCAAGTTCGATCTCGACACGTTTTCGTTTCGAGGTCGCACCAGTGAGGATCGTCACGTTGCGTTTTGGAACTCCAAAATGCTCGGCGATCATCGCAGTGAGCTTCGCATTCGCCTTTCCATCGACAGGTGGCGCTTGAACGTGCGCAATCCACGTTCCATCCTCTTGTTCTTCCAAGCGAGTTTTTTTCGCATTGGGCTTGGTTTTCACTTCAATGATCAAGTTCGCTGCGCTTTCCTTTGACTGTCTTGTCTTTCTCAGTCGCATCCTGCCCGCTTGCGCCGTGTTCAATGATCCCAACGACTAGGTCAACAAGCATTTCAGCTTTCCGATTATACTCTTGTGTATGGAAGAGACGAAATGGTGGGAGCGTTGCTAGTAACCAGATGAACTTTGTTTGAAACTGCGATGAGATGCAAGTATGACAAGCGACCCACTATATCTTGATTGCAACGCGTCGAATCCGGTTGACGAACGGGTTTTGGAGTCGATGTTTGCGGCTGCGAGAGAGTTTTATGGGAACGCAGGTAGTCCTCATCGACACGGTGAGCGTGCCAAAAGTGCGGTGCATCAAGCTCGCGATAGTATTGGCCGCGTGGTGGGAGTCAAACGCCACGAAGTCCTATTTACCAGCGGTGCCACCGAGAGCAATAACATCGCGATCAGCGGGTTAGTAGCTCATGGCAAGCGGGTTGGCAAGATGCATGTGATTAGCTCTGCCATCGAACACAAAGCGGTCCTTGAACCGCTGGATCGCATGCGTTCGGATGGGTTCGAGATAAGTCTTGTCGAACCGAATTCAGATGGAGTCGTCGACGCTGAGGAGTTCAAGCGACTCATGAAGGCTGATACCTTGTTGGTATCTTTGATGCATGTGAACAATGAAACAGGTGTAGTGCAACCGGTCTCGCAAGTCGCTTCGATGGCCCAGGAGCGAGGGATCCTTATGCATGTCGATGCCGCACAAGGCTTCGGTAGGGAATGGACGAGTCTTACGCATCCGGGGGTCACGATGATCAGTATCAGCGGCCACAAGATCTTCGGCCCGCAAGGGATCGGAGGGTTGATTGTAAGGCGAACTCGCAACGAGTTGCCTCCGCTTGAGCCACTCTCGCTTGGCGGAGGTCAAGAGCTTGGTCTCCGATCGGGCACGTTGCCAGTCCCGCTCATTGTTGGGCTAGGGACGGCGGCTCAGCTAGCGGTGGAAAATCATCGAGAGCGCGATGAGCGTTGTTTGGTTATTCGCAAGCGGATGTTGGATTGGGTTCAACAGCATCGTGGGGTTATCCATGGATGCGAAGAATCTACATTGCCACATGTGATCAATGTGTCGTTTCCGGAGTGGGAAGCAGACGAGTTGATCGAAGCTGTATCCCCGTGGGTGTCGATCTCGAATGGGGCGGCATGTACGAGTGTGTGCGCGACAGCGAGTCACGTGTTGCAAGCCATGGGGGTTTGCGGTGCGCAGCTCGATGGAGCGGTACGCTGGTCATGGAGCCATCTGACGGATCTCGATGCGCTTGCGCGGGCGCTCGAAGGGGCGGGTGCAGTGATCGACCAAAAGTCGAACAGCAAATCGGGAAGTTCGAGGGCTCATTGAGAAGTACCGGCGGAATGTTCCACCGGATCTATTCAGAACCGGACTACTTCGAACCTCAACTTACTTAGAACCCAGATCTACTTAGAACCCAGATCTACTTAGGACCGAGGCCTACTAAGAACCTAGGGGCCACTGGCCGCTGGAGTTGCCTAGGTTGTTTGTCGTACCCCACAAACCGGAGGTCGAGCTAGCTTCACGAGATTTCTTCGCTGTGTTTGATCGATCCGCGTTTGATCGATCCGTGTTCGACCGATCGGATTTCGCGGTTGCGTTCGTGTTGCTGGACTTCGTTGCAGATGCTTTCGAAGTGCGGCTTGCCGAAGAGGAGCCGAAGACCGAAGAGCTACCAAACGTGTCATCTTGGCCGGAGTTCGATCCGAGCGAAGAGGCGCGAGGGCGAGCAACAAAGTCTTTTTGAGGATTTTCGCTGAAAAAATCCGTTGACCAAAGGCGTCCCATAAAGTGAGTTCCGGGAGGGATCGAGCTCGAAAATGGTCCTACGCAATCGGTATCGTCGATTCAATCGGCCAACTTGATAAATTCAGACCACTAATTCAATAGCGGCGGATAAATTTCTCGAAGCGTTTGCAGCTAACGCGCTCAAAAGGGGAACTGAAATTCAGAGTGGGATTTCAGTACCTTTTTTCTTCGTTTGCGGTTAACTTATTGGCGTTCTGAGTCTGGCGAGCCCCGATCAGGGGCGAAAGCTTATTCCATTCCTCGAGCAAATACTAGATCAATGATCTTATTGATCGACAATTACGACTCCTTTACTTACAACCTCGTGCAGCGGCTTGGGGAGATCGATCCTACGTTGGATTTGCTGACGGTTCGCAACGACGAACTAAGTGTCGAGGAAGTCCGTGCGCTCAAGCCCGAACGCATCTTGCTCTCCCCTGGACCATGCACACCGAATGAGGCTGGAATCTGCGTTCCGATCATCGAACAATTGCATCGCGAGTTCCCAATTCTTGGCGTTTGTCTTGGACATCAATCGATTGGGCAAGCATTTGGCGGGACAATTGTTCGTGCACCAGAGTTGATGCACGGGAAAGTCGATCGCATATTTCATGACGATCGCGGTATGTTTGAAGGCTTGGCCAACCCCTTCATCGCCACCCGATATCACTCCTTGGTGATCCTTCCGGAGAGTTTGCCAGAGTGCTTGGAAGTTTCCTCGTGGGTAGAAGATTCACGCGGAAATCGAATTATTATGGGGGTTCGACATCGGCAGTATGCGGTCGAAGGTTGGCAGTTTCATCCCGAGAGCTTTTTGACTGAACCTGGGCCTACGTTGCTCGCAAGGTTTTTGAAGTGGAATTCGCCCCCGCCGAAGCGCTGAGTTTACTTACCTGATCAATTCATTTTATAAACGTCCAAGAACGAAGCATGCTCTGTGTCACCGTTGCCCGTACGCGTCATAAACATACGATTCAAGAACATCTCGATGTGGCGGCAGAGGGTGCCAAGTTAGTCGAGTTAAGGCTCGATTACATCGCCCGATCGATCGACTTGACGCGACTGCTTAAGAACCGTCCTACACCGGTGGTTGTGACGTGTCGCCGAAAAGAAGACGGCGGACGCTGGGAACGATCCGAAGAAGATCGTTTGATGCTTCTGAGACAGACCATCGCCCAAGGGGTCGAGTACGTCGATCTTGAAGAAGACACTGCGGTCAAGATCCCCAGGTACGGGAAGACCAAGCGGATTGTGAGTCTGCATAATTTTGAGGGGACTCCTGATGATTTGGAAGCGATCCATCAGCGACTCAGCAAGCTCGATGCGGACATTGTAAAGATTGCGGTAAAGGCTAACTCGTTTGCGGATGCGGCGCGGGTCATCGAATTGATGAAGAACGCGAAAGTCCCGACGATTGGAATCGCAATGGGGGATTACGGCTCGCTCACTCGTATTCTTGGTCCGCGATATGGTGCTCCCTTCACCTATTGCGTTTTTAATCCCGATCGACGCGTTGCACCAGGACAGCTTTCGTTTCACGACATGAAACATGTGTTTCGAGTTGAAACGATCACCCGCAAGACCAAGCTTTTTGGAGTCGTCGCCGATCCAGTAGCTCACTCGTATAGCCCACTTATCCATAACGCGGCCTTTGAATCCAACGAACTTGATTTCCGTTATCTTCCTTTCCGAGTTGCGGCAGAAGATATCGCGCCATTCTTGAAATGGTGTCAGCAAGAGGAGATTGGTGGGTTGAGCGTGACGATTCCGCACAAGCAATCGGTCTTGCCATTGCTAACTCAAGCCGAGGCTGCGGCACAAGGGATCGGCGCATGCAACACCATCGTCTTCAGTGGTGAAGATCGTGTCGGTTACAACACCGATTATCGCGCTGCCATGGACTGCCTCAACGAAGCTCTGACCAAACTCTTCCCAGAGCCAAATCCTTTCGAAGGCAAATCCGCGCTGTTGCTCGGAGCAGGCGGTGTCTCGCGAGCTATCGGTTGGGGGTTGTCCCAGCGCCGCGTACGAGTAGCTGTGACCAGTCGAAATTTCGAAACAGCTACCCAGTTAGCAAAAGAATTCGGCGGACGTGCGATCCCTTGGGACGAACGTCACAGCGTTCAACCCAACATCCTCGTCAACGGAACACCCATCGGAATGTTCCCCGAAATGGACGATACTCCGTATCGCGGAGATAAACTCGACGCTCGCACTTTGGTCTTCGATACGATCTACAACCCTGAGCAAACGTTGCTTATCCGCAATGCTCGGACCGCTGGATGCCCCATCATCACGGGTTTGAGCATGTTCGTTCGCCAAGCAGCTTACCAATACAAACTCTTTACAGGTCTTGAGCCACCCGTAAAAGTCATGGTCAAGACCATCAAGCGAGCGATATCACCTCTCAATTACAAGAACCTCGAAGAAGACGAAGACACAGAGGACAGTACCGAGAACATTGCCGTCTAAGGCGGTGCGAGTACATTCTCTAAGTCTATGTTCCTGTCGTTTACTGATGCAGTCCTGATGCAGTCCTGCGGACTGCATCGATAACCGCATCTCGCATTTACAGTTACGGACGCACATTCTCGATCGCGTCGACCAAGTCTTTAAGGAACGCCGCTGCCGGAGCACCGTCGAGCGCTGCGTGGTCGAACGTCAAGCTCAAGGTCATCCGCTCGCGGGCCTCTAGGCGTCGTCCATCAGGCGCATTTGTATCGCGGACAAATACAGGTTCGGTTCGGATGGCTCCAAGCCCGAGAATGGTAACTTCGGGGTAGTTCAATATCGGGGTAAAGCGGTCGATCCCGTAGGCACCCAAGTTGCTCAACGTAATTGTGCCACCGTCTATGTCCGCTGTAGTCAACCGACCCTCTCGTCCTTTCGCTATCAAGCGACGACTCTCTTGTACTAACTCTTCGAGGGTCAGGCGTGAGATCGACGAGATCAC
>JBJONT010000287.1:0-2849 GCA_046051705.1 Planctomycetota bacterium
GCATGGAAATTCACTTGGATCGCTGCCCTGCTCGCTTTCCTAACCCTCTTCGCCGGGGTCGGAACGATTCTTCAATCGATGCAATTCAACATCTTCGGTAAACAACGGCACGTCAGCATGCCTCGCACCTCGAATCATCACTCATGTATTTGCTGCAATAGCGAAACGAAAATCACTTCGATCCAAAAACGATCAAGCTAATTCGCGTTCACTTAGCCATCGAAATCAACGGAACTATGGCCGACTTTCAAGTTAAATACCTCGAAGGCATGCACTTCGTCGAAGCCCATCTGCATCAAGAAATGGTGCGATGCGAAGCCGGTGCCATGAACTACATGGTAGGGAAGATTCACGTTCACTCCCAACTCATCCCCTCCGTCGGCAGCGTCGTCTCGTCTTGGATGGCCGGCGAGAAAATCTACCGACCTACCTACACCGGCTCAGGGATCATCACCCTGGAATCCTCCCTCGGTGGCTTTCACGTCGTCGAACTCGAAGGCCAATCCTGGATCCTCGAAAAAGGTGCCTTCTGGGCCTGCGAAGGATCCATCGACCTGAAATTTTTTCGCGAAAGACTCTTAACTTCGATTTGGGCCGGCGAAGGTTTCGTCTACCTGCAAACCCAAGTCTCCGGGCACGGAAAAGTTGTCGTGACCACGAAAGGCCCAGTTGAAGTCATCGATCTCGAAGAAGGACAAGAAGTCGTTGTTGACGGTGATTGCGTCATCGGACGAATGGCAAGCGTCAAATTTCAAATGCGTCGCCCCACCGAAAACTTCTTGGGCCGTTTCACCGCCGGGGAACCGATCGTCCGCGTCTACAAAGGCCCAGGCAAAATTCTCCTAAACCCGACCTTCTACTGGCGATACTTCATGTCCGAAAAACGCGGTCGCTAACTACCCCAACTCGTTGCCTCCCGTCTCGCTCCCCCACCCCAATCGCTTCCCGCTCCCCTTCGCGTCCTGCCAATCGTTAAAACCGGCAAAATCTCACCGCCGGTGCCGCCCACCGTGCGCTTCGTCCGATAGGATTAGAAATTCTTTCCATCTGTCCCCGCACGCTCTCCCACCTCACGGAAAGTAAGGACACAACCGAATATGGCTACCTCTGCCTCACCCACCAATCGCTGGCTGCGTCGACTGGCACTTCTAGGCACCCTCGCCACAGGCACACTTGCCCTCGGAGCACTCGGCCCGAAATACCTCTCGAACAGTCCAAAAACCAAACACCTAACCCACGTCCTTACCCGTGGCGACTTGGCAGTAACCGTCACCGAAAACGGAGCCGTAGAAAGCTCCAATAACAAAGAGATCAAATGCTTGGTCAAAGGTGGCAGTACTGTTCTGTGGGTGATCGAGACGGGTACTATGGTCAAACCCGGCGATGAACTTGTAAAACTCGATCAATCACAAATCGAAGACAAGATCCTGCAGCAAAAGATCGTTTACGAAAACGCACTAGCCAATAAGATCACCGCCGAAAGTGACGTCGCAGTCGCGAAAACTAGCGTCACGGAATACTTGGAAGGAACCTATCAAGAAGAAAAAAGCAAAGTCGAGAAAGAGATCTTCGAAGCCGAGCAAGCTCTACGCAAAGCCGAACTCTCCCTCCAATCAGCACTTCGTCTTACCGCCAAAGGGGTCGTCAAAGACCTACAACTTGAAGGAGAACAATTCGCCGTCGACTCCGCCCGCAAAGATCTTGAACTGAAAAAGACACGGCTCGATTCCCTCGAAAAATACAACAAAGTAAAAACCGTCCAAGAGCTCCAAAGCAAACTGCGAGCAGCCGAAGCGAAACTCGCTTCCTACGAAGCCTCCTTATCGCTCGAAGAAGCCCGACTCGAGCGCGAAAAGAAACAACTTGAAAACTGCATCATCCGCGCCGACACCGACGGCATGGTCATCTTCCCCTCAATGGCCGCTTGGAAAGACACTCCAGATATCGCCGAAGGTGCCGTAGTCCGCGAACAGCAAACCCTTTTGATGATCCCCGATGTGACGCAAATGCAAGTCAAAGTCGGTATCCACGAATCGAAAGTCGATCGACTCAAAGTTGGAATGAAAGCCAAAGTCCAACTGCAAGAACTGGTTCTCGAAGGAGAGGTCAGCGAGATCGCCGAAGTCACCCGGCCGGCCGGCTGGTGGACCGGTAACCTCGTGAAATACGACACGATTATCAAACTCCCCTCGAACTCGTCCCTAAAACCTGGAATGAGCGCCGTGGTCGATATCGTTCTGGCTGAACATAAAAACGTGCTTACCCTACCGGTGGCCGCAATCATCCAAGGTGCCGAAGGAACCTTCTATTGCTGGACACAGTCCGCTGACTCGATCCGTAAGAAAATCATTCGGGTCGGTGATACCAACGATCAATTCTCCGTCATCCTCGATGGTTTAAGCGAAGGGGACGAAGTCATCCTCAACCCACTGTCGTTCATCGAAGAAGCCCAAGAGATCGCTATGCAATTCGAACAACAACTATCCCAATCCAAAGGTTCTAAAGAACCTGCGGCAGCAACCGAGAAAGAATCAGCCGGGAAAAACACAACGGAAAAGTAGGAATAGTCAGAGCATAGCTGCACGACATTCGCTCGAGCTTGCTCGTTCAATACAGCAAACTCGACTCGGTGCCGCAAACTCGACTCGGTGCCGCAAGCTCTTCCAGTAGCCACGTCCACTTTCCTAGCGTGTTTACCTTAACAATAGCTCTCACAATCACTCTCACGATTCTAACGCAACTTCGATGCTCGCATCCTTCCTCCAGACATTCAAGCTAGGGCTCAAAAGCCTGATGCTTCAGAAGATGCGCTCGGCCCTGGCAGCCTTGGGGATTTTCATCGGCACGAC
>JBJONT010000288.1:0-31067 GCA_046051705.1 Planctomycetota bacterium
GGGACTTGGCTCATCCTCGTTCCCATCGGTGTAATTTTATTTTTCTCAACAGCACCGAGAACTTCGAGTACACGGCCTGCGGCTTGCCAAGCATCCTGGCGAGGAATTTCAAGCCACGGGAAGTTCTCTCCCTCCCCTTCACCCCACGCGCAAAGTTGTAGTCTAGCGCTGCATAGATCGATTCGGCGGATCTCTGGTTCAAGGAACGGGGCACGTGCTCGGTCCGACGCTTCCGACCACAATCGCACACATAGCCCGGGAGCTACCCGACCGGCCCGCCCTGCGCGCTGCGTCGCGGATGCATTGGAAATGTTCTCCAATTCAAGCCGATCGAGTCCCATAGAGGGTGCGAAGCGAAGCACTCGGGCTAACCCGCTGTCGATCACTGTACGCACCCCGGGAATCGTTAGTGAAGTCTCCGCGATGTTGGTCGCTACAACAATCCTGCGGCGACTCCCTGTTTGGATCGCCCGCGATTGCTCTTCCAATCGCATCGAACCCATCAAAGGCACAAGCTCGCAATCTGCTACTGCGTTATCATGCTCAACCGCACGAATCAACCGATGTATTTCGCTAGCTCCCGGCATAAAGACCAAGATGTCACCCTGCGTTCGACCGACCACATGCCGAGTAACATTTGCTGCATGGTCGATCAGCGATTGCCCCACCTCGATTGGCCGATGCTCAATCCGAACTGGATACCCCTGACTCTCGACTTGAATTCTCGGAACCTCGGGCAACTGCGCCTCGAACAATTCCGCATCTAAGGTTGCTGACATCAAGACGATTCGAAGATCCTCACGAAGCTCCATTTGGACTCTTCTGAGCATCCCGAAGAGGAGATCAGCATCGAGTGACCTCTCATGAAACTCATCAAGGATCACCAACCCCACGTCTTGCAGCGTCGGATCACTTAAAAGCTTCCTGATTACCACACCTTCGGTCGCAACAATCAATTCCGTCTGTTTGCTGACGCGATGATCAAAGCGAACGGAGTAACCGATTCGATCCCCCACTTCGGTGCCATCTTCGCTTGCAATCCGCTCCGCGACAGCCCTCGCTGCTAACCTTCGTGGTTGCACCAAATAAGTTTTCTTGCCTGCATCGAGCTTCATCAATGCCGGCGCCACACGGGTCGTCTTCCCCGTCCCTGGTGGTGCCTCAACCGCCACAATGCCGTGCTTGGCGACCGAATCCAAAATTCGATCGATGTGCACATCGACTGGTAATGGTTCTCGAATCACGATGGACGCCGACGCGGGTAATCGCCATTTCCAGAGGATTGATTCAAACTTGGCTTGGTAAAAATCAGTCGATGACTATCTAAACCGAGCAAATCGTCGAGTCGTTCCCGCAGTTCCGGTTGGATCGTAACGCGATGCTTGCGCGATACGATCACCACGGTATCTCCACTCTCGACCTTGAGGTCAAAGTGGACGTCCCGGTCGCCGGGATAGCCCCGCAGAATCTCTGCAATACGTGGAATTAGATCCTCCGGATGTTTCCCTTCATCGAACCGAATTCGAATACCGCTGGTGAACTTCGAATCCACTTCTGCCATCGGAAGAATTTCGTCGATGATGAAGTTAAATTCTTCTTCCCCACGCTTATCGATCCGCCCCCGCGCGAGGACAATCGCGTCGGGTTGAATCACATCGGCATATTTCTCATAGGTGTTAGGCCAAGCGATCGATCGGGCGATTCCTTCGAGATCTTCTAAATCGAAATTTGCGTATTTCGATGGAGTATCCGGTTTTGGATTTCGGGTATGAGCCAGTTTGATTGAGGATACCACTCCACCCATCCACACTTCCGTACGATGTTTGAGATTCTTGGCAGTTACCGCATTGGCCGTACAAAAAGATCGAAGAGTCAGTTCATACTCGGCAAGCGGGTGTGAAGAGAGGTAGTACCCAAGCACTTCCTTCTCCATTGACAATCGTTCCTTTTCGGGGAACTCAGGAATATCGGGCAAAGCAATCGTGGCCGGCATAGCTTCGTCTTCGAGATCGCCGAACAAACTTAACTGTCCGCTCTTCTTGTCTTTGAGCGCTTCGGCCCCACCTTGGATGGCTTTGTCTAAAACAGCCAAGTATTGAGCGCGTCGTCCACCCAAGCAATCAAAGGCACCTGCCCGGATCAGTGCTTGCAACGAAGCGCGATTACAAGCAGAGATATCCACGCGATTGCATAAATCGTAAATATCTTTGTAGGGGCCGTTTCGATCTCGTTCATCCGCGATGGCATCGGCCGCCCCTTTGCTACAACCTTTAATTGCCGAGAGACCGAAATGAATCTTACCGTCCGCAACGCTGAATTCACCACGGGATGAATTGACACTCGGCTGCTCGACGACAATCCCCATCCGCTGGCAATCTTCCAAATGTTCAACAAGCGAATCCTTGCGTTTGAAGTTTCGGTTGGGAATATCGCCGGTTAGCAAAGCGGCCATAAACTCCACTTTGTAGTGGGCTTTGAGATAGGCAGTCTGGTAAGCGATCAGCGCATATGCGGTCGAGTGACTCTTGTTAAAGCCGTATCCAGCGAACTTCAGGATCATATTCCAGAAGTCTTCAGCGTCTTTTCGGGCCAAGCCGACTTCGACCGCACCGTTCAAGAACTTCTCGGCATTCGCCGCGATAATCGATTCCTTCTTCTTGCTGATCGCTTTGATGCACGTGTAGGCTTTGGCCAATTCGATCCCGCCCAAGCCGTTAAGGATCCGCATCACCTGCTCTTGGTAAACCATCACCCCGTGGGTTTCGCCCAAGATCTCTTTGAGAATTGGATGCAAATAGTTCGCGGGCTTTTTCTTGAGCTTTACCGCGATGTAATCGTCGACCATCCCTCCTTCGAGTGGACCGGGTCGATAGAGCGCATTGGTCGCGATGATATCGCGGAAGTGATCGGGCTTCATCCGCTGCAACAAATCGCGAATCCCTCCGCTTTCCAACTGAAAGACCCCTTTGGTCTCACCGCGTCTGAGCAATTCGAAAGTCTTCTCATCATCCAAAGGGAATTTCAGCGGGTCGACTCGTTCGCCGCGAGTCTTCTCGATCATGTCGACCGCCTTCGAGAGGATGGTTAAGTTCCTCAAGCCAAGGAAGTCCATCTTGAGCAATCCAGCCGCTTCGACGTCACCCATCGACCATTGCGTGATAACGTCGTCTTTGCCCGAACCACGCATCAGTGGGACATATTCGGTCAACGGCTTATCGGCGATCACAACGGCGGCAGCGTGCGTGCCGATACTGCGGGCCATCCCTTCGACACGTTGCGCGAGGCTGAAGAGTTCCTTGATTTCTGGAACTTCCGCCGCCTTGCGCAAATCTTCGCTCTCTGCCAATGCATCCTTGATGGTGATCTTCGGATCATCGGGAACCATCTCGCTGATTTCAGCGACTCGGCTCAAGGTGACATTGATCGTTCGGCCAACATCCTTGATCGCACCGCGCGCTTTGAGCGTGCCGAAGGTTCCGATCTGCGCAACGTTATCTTCGCCGTACTTCGCTTTAACGTATTTGATGATCTCGCTGCGACGTTCTTGGCAGAAGTCGATATCGATATCGGGCGCTTCGATCCGGCTCTCATCAAGAAATCGCTCGAAGAGCAAGTCGTATTTGATGGGGCAAACGTGCGACAAGTACGTTGCATAACAAACCAATGCCCCCACACCGCTTCCCCGAGCCGTGGCGGGAACATTGATCTCTCGAGCATAACGAACAAAGTCCCATACGATGAGAAAGTAGTTCGAAAAGCCGAGTTTCTTAATAACCCCTAGCTCTCGGTCCAAGCGATCGATTACGACTTGGGAGAGAGCCCCATTTGGGCACATCTCCTCGTTCCCTTCGTAGCGTTCCATCAAGCCTTTTAAACACAGAGCGCGGAGGTAGTCATCCGAGGTCGGGTGTTCTTTAGGAATCTCGAAGGACGGGAAGTTACGGCTTCCGAGTTCAAGGTCGATATCGACGGAGTCGGCGATCGATTGCGATCTTGCTACCGCATCTTCGAGCCCTTGGAAGTGATGATACATCTCCTCTTGCGAGCGCAAGTAGAACTGATCATTCTCCATCCGCATGCGGTTTCGATCAGTACGGAACTTCCCGGTCGCAATACATAGCAGAACATCTTGGACCTCCGCATCTTCTTGATCCACGTAGTGTGCATCGCTGGTAGCGACCAACGGCAATCCCATCCGTTTCGCAACGTCGACCGCACCGAGTAACTGTTCACGTTGGATTTGCAGACCATTGTTCATGATCTCGACAAAGAAGCGGTCTTTGAACGTTTTCGAGAACCAAGACGCCACGCGTTCGGCATCTTCGATTGCACCGGCGGTATCGCTACCTCGAAGGACTGCTCGCGAGAATTCACTCGATACGCATCCGCTCAGGCAAATGATCCCTTCGTTGTACTCTTGCAACAATTCCTTATCGATCCGCGGTTTGTAGTAGAAGCCTTCCAGGCTCGCTCGCGATGCTAATCGGATCAGGTTTTTGAAACCCGTTCGGTTTTTAGCCAGAAGGGTCAAATGGAATGCCGCTTCTTTGGCGGATGCCGCATCGTGCTCATATCGGCTCCCGGGTGCAACGTAAGCTTCGTAACCCAAGATTGGATTGATGCCTACTTCCTTTGCTTTCTTGTAAAACTCCAGAGCACCGTGCAAATTGCCGTGGTCGGTAAGAGCCAAGCCGGTCATACCATGTGATTTAGCTCGACCGAGCAACCGACCGATCGATCCGGCACCATCGAGCAAGCTGTAGTGACTGTGGCAGTGCAGATGCACGAATGGACGTGGTGCGTCCCCGGATGCTTGGTCCATGCTGGCGCTTTCCTTAGCAAAGAAACTTGCTGTGTAAAACAAACAAGCCGCTCACGGTAAACCACGGCGGCTTGAATTCAAATCGACTTGAGAAAACTTTAGTTCGAAGACTCTCCGGAGGACTCAACAGGTGCCTGTGCGCCTTGAGCATCCGAACTTCCTTCTACAGCATCCCCTTTGGGGGCTTCGGATGCTTCAAAGCCAACTCGGGAGATCGCTTTAAAAGTGGCATCCATATCAAGATCCCCTTTGTATTTCACGAACACAATCGGGTTGTCGATCGCATCGGCTTCCTTCTGTGGTGCCAACTCGATTCCAACGACACCCTTTTGCTTGGCGATCGCCGATTTCACGACCGGGTAGCACCCGGTAGGGCAGGTCATTCCATCAACTTTGAACGAGACAAGCTTCGTCTCACCCATTTCTTCAGGGGCCGATTCCTTTGAAGCAACATTTTCCTTGCTTGGTGCGGTTACCGCTGTTGGCATCGACTGCTCGCAGGAAGAACCACAGCCCGTACAAGCAAGACCCAAGAAACCGCCGATACAACCGCAAAGGCAAGAGGATTGGATCAACGACAAAAGAGACCGACGCGGAGAATTCTTTGTGGACATTCTGTAACTCCTTCAAACAAAACGCGAACGATTCAGTAACGCTCTAATAACAAGTCAGCTATTCGATCAGCGACACTGTACTGTAGCGACTTGACCACGAAAAAACCAGTTGGCGACCGAAAAACCCTTCATCTGCCTTTTGTCGCGCGTTTGCCAACGAACAAGTCCAGCAAAACCGACGATGTTTTAAAACCGGCGATGTTTTTCGCTTTGACACATCGAAACCCATCCGGTTACAGACTTTTATCTCCAGATATCCCCAAATGCGCTGAAAACTTCGGAGAATTCACACGTCGACCACCACGAAACTCGCAAACGCTTAACTTCGAAGGCGAATCCGGTAGGAACCCTACGAATCGACTTCCAATTGGGCTATAATCTCCGAACCCTCGGCGGGTATCCTGCCATGAGAACGACCGATCCCTCGAAGCACAGGTAAATGCATTTATGCAACCAAAACTGACGAAAACAACCTTCCTCGCGACCCTCCTTTCAGTATGCAGCTTTGCCGGCGGGGTGGATGGACAAGACAAAAAGTACGATGCCACTGCGGTGGCTTCCCAAGGCGTCTCGAAGCTTAAAGTAGGTGCCAAAGACTGGCCGCAATGGGGCGGTACCCCGGAACGCAACAACGTTCCTGACTCTGGACCTTTGCCCGGTTCCTTCGATGTAAAGTCCGGAAAGAACGTTCGCTGGTCCGTCCCACTCGGGTCTGAAACCTACGGAAACCCAGTAGTTGCCAATGGCAAAGCCTATGTCGGAACGAACAATGGCTCGGGGTACATCAAACGATATCCAGCCACCGTGGATCTCGGTGTGTTGCTTTGCTTTGATGACAACGACGGAAAATTGCTTTGGCAACACAGCAGTGAAAAATTGCCTACCGGCCGAGTTCACGATTGGCCCAACCAAGGCATTTGCTGTGCGCCATTGATTGACGGTGATCGGCTCTGGTATGTAACAAGCCGTGGCGAAGTCGCTTGTTTGGACACCGATGGGTTCCACGATGGTGAAAACGATGGGCCATTCAAAGATGAACCCAACGACAACAAAGACGAAGCCGATGTGATTTGGAAGCTCGACATGATGAGCAAGCTTGGGGTGTCCCAGCACAACATGTGCAGCTGCTCGGTAACGTGCGTTGGAGACCTACTTTTCGTCAATACTTCCAATGGCGTCGATGACGGTCACATCACTGTTCCGGAAGAAAAAGCGCCAAGCTTTATCTGCATGAACCGTTTCACCGGCGAAGTTCTCTGGACAGATAATTCTCCTGGAGCAAACATCCTTCACGGACAATGGTCCTCTCCAGCCTACGGAGTTTTCGCTGATGTAGAACAAGTCATCTTCGGTGGCGGCGACGGTTGGCTCTACAGCTTCGATGCTCGCGGAGAGAACGGCCAAGCGAAGCTACTTTGGAAGTTCGACTGCAATCCGAAGGATTCCGTTTACAAGCTCACTGGTGCTACTCGGAACCACATTATTGCAACCCCAGTGGTATACGACGGAAACGTCTACGTCGCCGTTGGAGAAGACCCAGAGCACGGCGAAGGTGGTGGACACCTTTGGTGTATCGATCCGACCAAACGAGGCGATGTAAGCCCAACCTTGGTTTACAACTCGAAAGATCCAACAGTGGTCGTCGCTCCGAAGCGAAAGCAAGCCATGGTGGCAGCCGAGGGAGATCTCGAACGCGACAACCCTAACTCTGCTGCGATCTGGCACTACGTTGGTGCGAATCCAAAAGATTTCGAAGAAACCATGCACCGCACCTGCGGTACTGTCGCAATCAAAGATGACTTGTTGTTCATCGCTGACTTCTCCGGTGTCGTCCATTGTCTCGATTCGAAAACCGGGACCGCGCATTGGACCCATGACATGCTCGCCGCTTCTTGGGCCTCTCCGCTCATCGCAGACGGTAAGGTCTATATCGGTGATGAAGACGGAGACATCTTGATCTTCGAACTCTCCCCAGAGAAGAAGGAAATCGCTGAAATCAACGTTGGTTCCGCAGTGTACACCACTCCGATTGCAGCCAACGGCCGACTTTACATCGCGAACAGAAATCGCCTGTTCTGCTTCGAAGAAGGGGCGCAGTCCGAAGGAGTGAAATAACCTTTAGGGGTTCATTCCGGTAGGCTGTATCTGATTGAAAATGCTTTTGGCCAAGTCCCGCGACTTGGCCAATTTTTTTTATAGTTCAGATTCTGTGCGGATATCAGATTTTGCGCAGTTAAACGGTTTCCACTTGCAAGCCACTAACGCGGGAGAGTGTTGCCACGTTGCACTCGAAATGGTTCGAGAGAAATCGTGGTCCGCTCACCAAGCATATGCTCAAGCATCAATTGTGCAGTAGCTGTCGACCAGTGTAGGCCGTGGCGAAAATGCCCCGCAGCCAAGAATGCATTTTCATACGGATAGAGTGTTCCCAAGTAGGGGAACGCATCGATCGAACCAGGTCGCAGTCCCGCCCAAGCTTGGACAGGCGCATGGTTTTTAAATTCGGGGATGACATCTGAAGCCCACCGTCTGAGTTGCTCGATCATCTCAGCGCTGGTCGAGCGATCGAAACCAACTTCCTCCTCACACGAACCCACCAAGACATGTCCATCCTCTCGAGGGACCAAGTAGCGGTGCCCTTCGTTAATCACCATTGGAAAGGGAATCCGATCGAAACGATACAACAGCATCTGACCACGGACCGGATAGATCTGAGTTTCGATTCCCAGTTCTTTCGTAAGGAGGCTTGACCAAGCTCCGGTCGCGACGCAGATCCGCTCAGCAGGGATCACACAGCAACCGTCATCCCGACCTGTAACTTTCACATGACTTATCCGATTCGCATGTAGATCGAACCCTGTAACTTCAGTCCCTTCTAACAAGCGTACCGACAGCAATTCACAGGCTTTTCGTAGAGCTGCAAGATGTCGCGGATTGCGCAACTTTGCATCTGAAGGAACGAAATATCCTTCTGCTTTATCCGAAACCGATGCGACTTTCGTCCGTAGGGATTGGTGATCGAGTTTTTCGTAATCGATTCCGAGTTCATCCCACCACAGTTGGTTAGCGCGGAGGGTCGCGCGTTCAGCCGGAGTCATCGCGAGATACAGTCCGCCACTGCGCCGATATTCGTTATCGATCCCCGTCGTTTCCATCAACCATGTCGCCCAACCGCTATGCAACTGATCCGACAGTTGACGAAGCTGCTCGATAGGATCATCGACGGGCACAGTAGCCCCGGCGGGCAAAATACCCGCTCCAGCCCAAGACGACTCGCGTCCGATCAGCCCTCGTTCGACTAGACCGACTCGCAATCCACGGCGCGCTCCTTCCAAAGCGATCGACAGCCCGACCACTCCCCCGCCGAGCACCAATAATTCAAACCGATCCATTCCAGCTTTCAGTCACTTCGAAGGCGTATTCTCAGCAGTGATCAGGACGCTTCCCACCAATTCACCCCTAATGAGGGTTATCAGTGCGCGCGATCTCACCACTAGCCAATCTTGATTTGTAGCTTTGAAGTTGATTGTAGATCACATTGCTCATAAGGAACACGCCCAAGAGATTCGGAAGCGCCATTGTCAGAATCATCATGTCGCTGAACTCGAGGATATTCACAGGGCTAACGATCGAACCCAGGAAAGTAAACGCAAGGAACAAAAACTTGTAAATCAACGACGAACGTTGACCGAACAAAGCCACGAAGCAACGCTCACCGTAATACGACCATGAAACGCATGTCGAGTAGGCAAAGAAGAAGATAGCCGTATACAAAACGTACTTGAACCAACTAAGCGACTCGTATTGTGTGACTGCTTTGAGGGTAATCATCGAGCCTTGGTTATCGACCGCCATTTGTTGCACTTCAGGCATTCGGTACACGCCGGTGATCACAATCATCAATCCGGTGAGAGTGCATACGACGACTGTATCGATAAAGGGTTCGAGCAATGCGACGATCCCTTCACTTACCGGTTCATCGGTCTTGGCCGCCGAGTGTGCAATCGCCGCCGAACCTGCACCTGCTTCGTTCGAGAAGCAAGCACGTTTCGCACCGATAACCAAAACACCAAAGAATCCGCCATAGAGCGACGCAGGGGTCAACGCTCCGTTGATGATCTCCATGGCAGCGATGGGAATACGTTGATAATTGATCGCTAGAATAATCACGCACATGCCGATATAAGCGATACACATGAAGGGGACGACGATCCCGGCAAAGTTCCCGATCGATTTAATGCCACCGATGATCACGACACCTACGGCAATCGACATTAACGCCCCGTAGATCCAAGGAGAGGTTTTCAAGATCTCGAAGGCTGGTTCGTTTTGAAATGCATTGAGTGACTGGGCAACTTGATAGGAGTTTCCACCCCCGAAGGATCCACCGATACACAGCACCGTAAATACGATTGCAAGAACTTGTCCGAGAGGTTCCAGCCCTAGCTCACCGAGCCCCTTACGGAGGTAGACCATCGGACCACCGAGCACCATCCCTTTCTCATCGGTCGTTCGATACATTACAGCTAACGTACATTCAGCAAACTTGGTCGTCATCCCGATGAGTCCGAAGAAGATCAACCAAAAGGTTGCCCCGGGTCCTCCCAAGCCAATCGCGATAGAGACCCCTGCGATGTTCCCAAGTCCGACCGTTCCAGAAAGAGCCGACGCAAGGGCTTGAAAGTGCGAAACATCTCCCCGATCACCCGGCTTGTCATAGCGTCCACGCAGCAGGTCAACCGAATGGCGGAACATCGTGATGTTAATGAACCCCATGCGAACCGTAAGGAAAACACCTCCGAAAAGTAACCACACTACGACAAAGGGAACTTTCACCCCTAACCAACTCGGTGTTCCGAAATCGTAGAAAAGGATCGCATCCAATGGCCCTACGAACGTTTTGCCAAAAAAACTGTCCACCCCTTGGATCCACCCCGGCAACTGTTGCTCGTTCTCAAGCGACTTCGGCGGCAATTCACTGGGGAGTTGCAATTCGAAGGGATCTGCGGTTACTTGCGAGGGAGTCTCTGGTGCTACCGTGGAGTCTTCTTGTCCCCTGGCGTGAACGCCACTCAGAGACAAAGTCAGGAAGATTACCACCCAAAGGTTTGCCCACCGTGTGCAAAACGCATTTCCACATAACTTCGAATTTGGCAATCTCATGAGCGTCTCAAGAAGAAAAAGGAAAGTAGTCCGAACTTCGAAATCGGACCATCGAAATCGGAAGCTACGGCAATTTGGATCGCGATGCGTTGTTTTAAGCGAGTGTCGAATTCGCTGATAATCAACACGTAAATCAACGCGTAAATCAGGACCTAAATCAGCACGAAAGGGTACGAGAGAGGCGGCTAAATCATACGTCAGAACAAATCGGCTTGCACCGGGATTGCAGTAGAAATTTCGAGGCAAATACCTCATAATAAAGATGTGTTCGGATAGCCTTGGCCGTTTCAGGAACCTAATCGGGTTGGATCCTTGCCGACCGATTCGGCCCTTCGGTTGAAAATCTTCCAAACCACCCCTCCCACCTAAGAACACCCCAGTGGTTCCCTTCCTAGTCCGCACCACGGATCGCTTACCCCTACGCAATGATGCTCCATTCCATACACCGTTGGCTACGTAACGATTCAGAAGCTTCATCGTCCTGTGCATCGACAATTGCGTCCCCTTCAGCGAGATGTCGGTCAGCGAGCCAGCACGTAGCGTTGCGAGTATGCTGGGTGCTTTTGCTCGCTAACCTCGTCGTCGCTTGCGCGACCGAGTCGCTTCGTGCCCAGCAAGCAGAAACCGCAGACAACGAAGTCAACTTCGCCACCGAGATTCAACCGATCCTCGCCCGCCGCTGTTTCGCTTGTCACGGCCCCGATCAAGCCGAAGCGGGGCTTCGATTGCATGAACGAGACCAAGCATTCGCGAAACTTGAATCGGGATTCTCGGCAATCACTCCAGGCAAACCAAGCGACAGCCACTTGATTGAGCGGATCCGAAGTCAAGAAGAAGGGGTGCGCATGCCGCCAGAAGGGAAACCTTTGACGGAGCGTGAAGCGATGCTCTTCGAGCGTTGGATCGCCCAAGGAGCACAGTGGAAAAAGCACTGGGCATTCGAACCACTCTCCCGCCCAGATATCCCTACTGTATCGGTGACGCAACCTGACAACGTTCCGAAATCCTCGCACCCCATCGATGCTTTCATCGATCACAAACTCGCAAAGCGGGGACTTCATCGCGCACCGCAAGCCGAACCAGTTCATCTGTTGCGGCGTCTGTATTTTGACTTGATCGGATTGCCACCGACTCCCGAACAAGTCGAATCATTCATGGCCCGAGCAGCTTCGGGTTTCGACCAAGCTTGGGAATCCGAGATCGACAAGCTTTTGGCATCTGAGCAGTACGGCGAACGATGGGCTCGCCACTGGCTTGACGTTGTGCGTTATGCCGAAACCAATAGCTTTGAACGCGACGGAGCAAAGCCCCATGCTTGGCGATACCGCGACTATGTGATTCGTTCTTTGAACCAAGACAAACCATACAACCAATTCCTCTTGGAGCAACTTGCCGGAGATGAACTTCCCAATCCAACGCGAGACTCCTTGATCGCAACCGGTTTTTACCGACTCGGTATTTGGGACGATGAACCTGCAGATCGTGAACTTGCGCTCTACGATGGACTCGATGATATCCTCACCACGGTGGGGCAGGGCATTTTGGGGCTCACCATCAACTGCAGTCGCTGCCACGATCACAAGATCGATCCGATTCCGGCCAAAGACTATTACAGTGCGTTGTCCTTCTTCCGAAACATTTCCAATAACGGCTATGGGCCACAAGTTGAACGCCCATTGATCGCAACAGAGGAAGACAAACAAGCGTTTCGCGATCGCGAAGTACAGATTCGAGAAGAAGCGGATCGCTTGCAGAAACGCCTCAGCGAGGTCGAGGCCGAACTGCGTCAACAGTTCGACGCGATGAACCAGACCGTATCGAAATCCTACGATCTCGATGACCTTGAGTATCGCTACTACCGTGACACCTTCGACAAATTGCCTGATTTCGATCAGCTTAAACCGGAAACGATTGCAAAGGTCGATCCGCCTCTGATCGACATCGGTGCTTCGACCCGCCCGGAATTCTTCGGATTTGTATTCACCGCGAACTTGATTGTCCCCAAAGATGGTGAGTACACATTTATCCTCGATTCCGACGATGGATCGAAATTGATTCTCGATGGCAAGCAGATCATCGTTTACGACGGAATTCATGGTACAGGTCAGCCGAAACGCGCCAGTGTGGTACTGAAGCAAGGTCGCTATCCGCTGCGACTGGATTATTTCCAACGCCAACATGGCAAAGGGCTGTCACTTCATTGGAACGGCCCTGGATTCCGTCGAAAACGCTTGTCCGTCGATGCTGGCGAACAAGCCAAAGATCTGCAACAAGCGATTCAAAACTCCAACGTTGAGGGACTTGATGCCGCACTCGTTGCAGAATTCAAACAAGTCCGAAAATCGCTTGAAGAAGTCAAACGACTGAAGCCTTGGGAAGAGTATGGGATGTGCGTCAGCGAAAATGGCACCCAACCACCCGAAACCTTCATCTTGACCCGCGGTAGTCCGCAAGCCAAAGCAGACAAAGTGGAACCGGCTTTCCTATCGATTCTTGGAGGAACAGCACCGTCGATTGAACCGGTGGCACAAGCCAACTCCTCTGGACGCCGACTTGCGTTTGCAAAATGGGTTACCGATCCTTCGAACCAAATGACAAGTCGTGTATTCGTCAATCGCGTTTGGCAACACCATTTCGGACGAGGCATCGTCCGCTCCCCGAATAACTTCGGACAACTCGGAGAGACCCCGACACACCCCGAACTCCTTGATTGGCTTGCAACACAATGGGTCGATTCCGGTTGGCACATCAAGCCTTTACACAAGCTAATCCTCACCTCGAAAGCCTATCGCCAATCAGTTAATCCGAGCAACGAAGCACTCGAGCGGGACGCCAACAACGATTTATTCAGCCGATTCGACATGAGGCGACTCAGCGCAGAAGAAATCCGAGATTCCATTTTGATGGTCAACGGAACCCTTAACACGACCATGTTCGGACCGAGCATCTATCCAGAACTATCGAGAGAAGTTCTCGCTAGTCAGTCCGTTCCTGGAAAGGGTTGGGAGAAGTCCGATGCTGCCGATCAAGCACGGCGCAGCGTTTACATCCACATCAAGCGATCACTCTTGGTGCCAATGCTGTCGAACTTCGATTTCCCAGAACCCGATACCAGTTGTGAGGCGAGATTTATCACCACACAGCCAGGTCAAGCACTCGGAATGCTCAATGGCGACTTCTTGCATCGACAATCAGAAGCTTTAGCGATGCGACTCAAGAAGCAAGCGGGAGAGAGCGTTGAGAATCAAATCAAACTCGCTTTCAACTTGGCTTTCTCGCGAAATCCAACACAAGATGAAATTCAAAAAGCGATCGCATTCATCGAAAAACTAAAGGCTGACCACAAACTCGATGCAGATCAAGCCCTCGGGTACTTCTGCTTGTTTGTGTACAACTTAAACGAGTTCATCTACGTCGATTAACACTTGAAGCCCGCACACAATTAAACCGCACACAACTAAACCGAGAACGAGAGAACGATTATGCGACCGAATTTTTGTGGACGAACACGGCGCGAATTCCTCTGGCAAACCGGAGCCGGATTCGGTGGGTTAGCGCTCACTGGAATGCTTTCTCAGGACGGTTTCTTCGCCAAAGCGAACGACACGGAACCGAACGGACAGCGGCAACTACCTCAGCCCCATTTTCCTCCGAAGGCCAAAAGCGTCATCTTTTTGTTCATGTACGGTGGACCGAGTCACATCGACACCTTTGATTACAAGCCCACGATGAAGGGGCGAGACAATCAGACAGTCGAAGTGAAAACCTTTGGTAGAGGCGGTCACAAGAACCAAGGGCGAATCGTCGAGCCTCGCTGGGACTTTAAACAGTACGGACAGTGCGGTAAGTGGGTCAGCGATTTGTTTCCGAATGTTGCAAAGCATGTCGACGACATCGCGTTTATCCATTCCATGACAGCTGATTCACCGATCCATGGTTCGGCGATGCTCATGATGAACTCCGGTCGCGTCCAAAGTGGGCACCCGTGTCTAGGGTCTTGGGTAAACTATGGATTGGGAAGTGCTAACGAGAATCTTCCAGGCTTCGTCGTCATGCTCGATCCGACCGGTGGTCCGATTTCTGGAGCTAAGAATTGGTCCAGCGGCTACATGCCAGCGAGTCTTCAAGGAACCATTTTCCGAACTCAAGGAACACCGATCCTTGATTTGAAGTCGCGTGAAGGAGTTTCTCGTGAATTGCAACGAGAGATCCTAAATGCGTTGAAGGATCAGAATCAAGTTCACGCCCAGATGCGAGGAGACCGATCCGATTTGCTTTCTCGCATTTCAAGCTATGAATTGGCCTATAAGATGCAAGAGAGCGCTCCCGAAGCGGTCGATACCAAAGACGAATCCGCAGACACTTTGGGTATGTACGGAATCGATCAAGATCGCACACGCGACTTCGGTACGAAGTGCTTATTGGCCCGACGACTCGTTGAACGAGGGGTTAGGTTTGTGCAAGTCTACTCAGGCGGTGCGCACAATGATGACAACTGGGATGCGCACTCCGATCTAAAGAAGAACCATGACTTCCATGCCGGCAACACCGACAAACCTATAGCCGGGTTACTCGCCGACTTGAAGCAACGCGGACTCCTCGACGAGACCCTTGTGATTTGGGGTGGAGAATTCGGACGCCAACCCACGGCGGAGTATGCGGAGGGGACCGGACGAGACCACAATTCCTACGGCTTTACCATGTGGATGGCGGGCGGCGGAATCAAGGGTGGTGTAAGCGTCGGGACCACCGACGAACTCGGTGCGGCGGCTGTGGAAAAACCATTCCACGTCAAGAACCTGCACGCGACCGTTTTGAACCAACTCGGATTCGATCCCAATCGCCTATCGTACTTCCATTCGGGCTTGGACCAAAAACTCGTCGGTGTCGAACCGATCGAACCAATCCACGAAATAATTGCTTAGAGTCCAAGCCGCGAATTAGGATCCCTTCACGATGTCGTCCTGTGATTCAGTCCCGTCCGGTGATTCAGTCAGTCCTGGCTATTCACCCGAACCAAAACATGGGCTGCCCATAGCCGTTCTGATATCGGGAGGGGGGACGACCCTCAAAAATCTAATTGACCGGCAAAAGTCGGGAAAGCTTTCTGTCGATTTCCGACTCGTGATCAGTTCACGCAAAGAGGCAAAGGGATTGCTGTTCGCTGATCAAGCTGGAATTCCCAAAGCGGTGCTTCGGCGAAAAGATTTTAGTGACGGCGAATCCCATTCAGAGAAGATATTTGAAGCCGTCCGACGTTCCGGTGCGCGGTTGGTGGTGATGGGTGGGTATTTAGAGCACCTCCTCATACCCGAAGATTTCACAAACCGGGTAATCAACATACACCCATCTTTAATCCCAGCGTTTTGTGGACAGGGGATGTATGGATTGCATGTTCACCAAGCCGCAATTGACTTCGGTGTGAAAATCACCGGATGTACCGTTCACTTCGTCGACAATCAGTACGACCATGGGCCGATTCTCTATCAAGCATCATGCCCGGTTCTTCAAAACGATACGGCGGAAACACTTCAGCAACGAGTCTTTGAATTAGAGCGGGAAGCTTTGCCAACCGTGCTCCAAGACCTTGCACTGAAATTCTTGAATTCGCTCTAATAAACTAACGTCGACGTACCGATCGCTGGTTCGTATTGCTCACACGGGGTTTCGCTTGGGCGCCGCTGTTTGCTTGAACACCATTCGCGGTATAGCCCGATGGTGACTTCGTTGCTGGACGATTTACCTGCACCAGCGGACGCGGAGCTTCCCCTGACCCAACCGAACCGTTTGAACCACTAACAGCATCCCCCTTCGATTTAGGAATGGTGGTTAACCAAGAATCTTCGGTCGAGGGATTTTCAAGGACTTCGGTTAGCCGTTTGTGATAGAGTGCCAGTGCGCGGGTCGCATGACCTCGAGGACCGATCGGCCATTTATGCGATTTGTTGTCATCAATGTGCTTGAGCAGAAAGTCGATCGCCTTCTCTACCCGCTCGGTTTGTAGTTGATCATCGCCGACGGTGAACATCAACCATTCAAGCATATGCCCAGTGGTTTGCACTTTTCGCTCGTCCTTCGGATCGTTTCCACGGGCTTCGTACCAATTTGTGCTGAAACTTCCGTCTGGGTTTTGCAGCTTCCAAGTGAAGTCGATGAATTCGTTGACGAACTTCGCTGCTCGCAGGTACTGCCCTTCGAGTGGCTGACCTTGAAGGACGCGTTGCTTGATCGCGAAGGTGTACCCCATCAAGCGATGCGTACCACCGCAAGCGGCACCGACGATGGGTTGAGCCAGTTCCTCTTGGATCAGCTTTTGAATGCTCCAAACCTTACCATCGTTGGACCGCCACACTTTGTTCGAGTCGACGTAGTACGAAAGGCCAATGAGCTTGAACGTCAATTCAGAACGCTCTCGACAGGTCGCCATTTCGTAGTAGACCAAGTCCTGAACAGTAAACTTTCGATCACCGATTTGAATCGGATAATCTGGTGGAACTTGGCACTGCGCCAAGATCGACAGAAACTGGCCAGCATGACCTTGTACCCCTCCGCCCACGTTTGGAACAAAGCTATTTCCGCGTGGCGTAAAAATTCGCTGTGTCTTACATAGTCCGTTGTGGCACATCCATCCGATGGCATTAACTCGACCTTTGGGGCCGATCATTTCGTAATCGCTACCGAAGGCGAGCAAGGCGTGCATTACCGCCCAAGGGGACCTCTCGGCGGTGGTTTCCGGATGCGTCAAGTAGTAGTCCAAACAGTTCTGCACCCGTTCCAACCGAGCTCTCTGCTCTGGCGTGCCATGGAACTCCTGCGAGCCACTGATCGCTTTCTTGCTGACCTTGGAATTTCTGGCAACAGAATATGCTTCGTCGTTCGCAATTGCTTCGCGATTGGAATCTAGAGCTTCCGAATTGCCCAAGGCATCAGGAACTTCGGGACTAGCATCCTCGTTTGCCGATCCCCATTCCCCGTAAAGCACTGGCTTCTGAGCGTTCTCGGCGTCAACGCCTTGAAGCGAACTGTCGCTCTGAGCGATGCGAGACGGAGCGTCTTCTTGAGCAAGATATTCATCCATGTCTTGCTCTGGACTTTTCAATTCCCGTTTCTTCGGGACTCGAGTGGCGCTCCGCTCCTCTTCTAGGTTGCCAGAATCCCGAGCCGCCAAATTTGGCGAAGTGGTAGTTGGCGAGGTTGGAGTTGACGGGGTGGAACTTCGGGATGGATTAAGGATAAGCGGGGCTGGGTTCTTCGAGTTCGCCGGCTCACCGTTAGCTTCGTGCACGAATTCTTTGGATGTCGTGAACTTTGGGGGCTCGCTGACAGCATCCCCGATTTCTATGCTGCCGATCTCCACTCCCCCGATTCCCACTTCGCCGATTTCTATGGCACTAATCTCTTGCTCGTTGATTTCTGCACCGAGGACTTCAGAGTTCTCATCCGTTTGGGCGAGTACTTGACCGACGACGTGACCGGCGAGGACTTGGGGCCAATTCAAAGGTTGCATCCCTGCAGAGCCGATGGCCAAAACGGGATGAATCGATTCGTGTTGATAGTCCGCAACCAAGAGGGTTCGGATCCATGCGCTCGCGGTGGCGACACCTGAAAACTTCCCTGCAACGACTGATTTTGGCAGCCCAGTTTCTTGGGCACGCACCGCTGGAAGCTGCAATGAACTGAGTGTGGCGGATTCCTTATTCCCCCCTTCGCGTAACATATTGACCGGTGGTTCATCCGGTGTTTGAGCTAGCAGTTCCGCGTTGGGAACGGGGAAAAGAGAAGCTAGCACCAGAGCTTTAA
Source organism: Planctomycetota bacterium (assembly GCA_046051705.1). GTDB lineage: Bacteria > Planctomycetota > Planctomycetia > Pirellulales > Pirellulaceae > JBKCUI01. Next base: position 18,400 of record JBJONT010000288.1, read on the forward strand.
GGAATACCGAGCGGGGATTCGGCATAGGATGAAACCGTGGATAAGGAAACATGAAACGGGGCGATCAGGTGCCGGGAGCGTCAACGTCAAAGAGAGGAGTCACACACCCGTTCTTCTATCGGCCTGAGAGGGGGTGATCATACAACCATAAAAACCGAAATAATTGCCAAAGCGGGCAGGGGAGGGCCCGCAAGGAAAAAACTGCCGACCAACCTTCCTAAACCACGACCAGGAAAGCACTTAAACGCTGCAACGGATGTAATTAAAAAGGTAAAAAATTGAAATCAAGGCCCTTGCAATGAACATTTCCGCAAGATTTGCGTACAATCTGCAAAACTTACGGACCCAAAGAAGGGGCCGTTTCTCTTTTTGGAGCCGTTTTAAAATGGGTACCTGTAAGAGAAACGACATCGTTCGATGCGAAAAACTCGTTGCGGACGCGTGTCGAAGTAACGCTCATGGAATCGATATTGATCGTTTCGATAGCGTAAGAAGCGATTGAGCTATTAGCTTTCGGGCTAGAAAGGTTGCTCGATGACAACACGAAAAGAATCGCTGGCAAAACTCAAGGAGGTTTTATTGCTGCGACGTGAAGCCCTTCGAAGGGCGCTCGATGGTGATATCAGCATGTTGCAATCCCTCAATCAAGAGGGAGGAGACGTCATGGATGCAGCGATGGATACTGCCCAAGACGAGATCAGCAGTCAATTGGTAGAAGTCGAAAGCAGGGAACTTCATCAGATTGAAGACGCACTTGCCCGCTTCAAGGATGACATTTACGGCGACTGCGAGGTTTGTGATAAACCTATTCCATTAGCAAGGCTTCAAGCAGTCCCGTACGCAACGACTTGTATCGATTGCGCCCGGAAACAAGAATCGGGGCAGTTGCGTCAAGGCGAAGAATTTAGCTGAGAGCAGAATGCCAGAACCCGGTTTGCCTGAGCCAGAGATAAAGGTCATCGGTCCGTATCGGATCGATCGAATTCTTGGACGTGGCGGAATGGGAACGGTGTATCTTGGTATTCATGCGAAGAGTGGCGAGAGCGTTGCCGTTAAGCTGATCGCAAGTGAGATGGCTGAGCATCAGCGGTTCCGTCGCCGTTTTGATGCAGAGATTCAAACGCTCATGCGATTGAAACATCCGAGCATCGTTAAGTTGATCGGTGTTGGTGAAGAAAAGGGGCTTTTGTTTTACTCGATGGAATACGTCGAGGGAGAAAATCTTCACCAACGCCTCAGGCGACAAAAACGGATCGCTTGGCCACTTGTCTTGGACTGGGCGATCGATATCGCAAGCGCGCTCAAGCATGCGCATGACTTTGGCATTATCCATCGAGATATCAAGCCGGCGAATCTACTTCTAGATACCAGCGACAAGATCAAATTGACCGACTTTGGCATCGCCAAACTCTTCGGTGCGCAAGAGTCTACAGTCCCTGGTTCGGTTATAGGGACGGCCGATTTTATGCCCCCGGAGCAAGCCGAAGGACAAGCCGTCACACCGAGAAGCGACCTGTATGCACTTGGAGCGATCTGTTACGCTTGCCTCGCTGGTCGTCCACCTTTTACAGGATCGAACGTACCGGAGATCTTGTTCAATGTCCGGTATGGAGTCTATGCCCCGATTGCGTCTTTGGCTCCTGATACTCCTGAGGAATTCGCTAGGCTTATCGACGAACTTCTTGCCCGCTCTGTTTCCAATCGACCGCCGACCGCTTACCTCGCACTTAGTCGTTTACAAGCTCTTCGGGCGGGATTAAGTCGCAAGTCTGTTAGCCCGCCGCCAGAACAAGTCATCGCACCGAAGTCACCTACCGCCAAGCAGAGTCCTTCTGATCACACTAGTTCTGACCACACTAGTATCCACATGGGGGATCACCCTTCTGTCGCTGAACTAGCTGTGCCAATCGACGCTACGCGTCTGTTGCCTGAGGACATGGCAGACCTTCCCGCACCGACCCGTGCACCGGCGACGAGGGTCGGACCGGGAGCAGCTTCTCGCTCCAAAGAGACAACCCAGGACATCAACGCGGTCTCTGAAGAGCCAAGAGGAACGCCGGCTGAAGTCCCCAGTGGACTTGCGCATGTTCGCAAAACTAATTTCACCGAAATTACCGACCGCGACCGCATTGAAACAACGATTTTTAGCGATCTGAAAACACCAGATACGTCTTCGCGATGGGGTGAAGTCCTTTTAATCATTGCAGCCCTTGCGGCGGCGATCTTGGGGATCTTCTATTTCACGCGTCCCGTGGATCCGCAGAAACTGTTCGCTCCCATTGAGGAAGCTTGGGATAACCGAGACGAAGTTCGACTGCTTGAGCTTGATGACGAGATTCAGTCCTTTCGAAAACTTCATTCCGATTTCCCAGACATCGACATCGTAGATCAAGCCGCTTCGGAAGTTACGTATTTAAAAAAGCTTCGGATCCTTCAGCGTCGAATCAGTGGAGTTCCTGAAACAACCGATACGATCCTTATGATCGATCCATTGCGTTTTATCGTTCGATTGCACCAGGAAGACCCCAAAGCTGCTCTCGAATTGACAAATGCTTATCTGGAGTCCTATAAACCATCGTTGTTATCGGATTCGCAACGTCCTTGGCTCGACGTTGCCAGTCGCTTGAAACAGGACTGGCAGCAGGACTTGGAGACTGCAAAACATGGCAATTCCATGGAATCCCTTGAGAAATACATCCAAAAGCTTCAGTCTGAATTACCGCCAGCAGAACAACAAACCCATCTTAATGCACTTAGGAAACTCTACAAAAACCTGCCTTGGGCCCAACCTCTGATCGAACAACTTGACCGGGAACAAAATTCGACTCCTTAGGTCCGGCGTTGAAACCAAGCATTTCATGAGGTATACTAGCGCCTTGGCGCCGCGCACTGTACATGCCTGCAGTTGACTACTTCTTCGGGCTACAGGCTCGGCACGGCAAACCTAAACTTGCACTCTTGCGAACCGAAATTCGCGGTCACCTAGAACCAAATTCGCCGCCGACGCGACTTCAACCGCGTCGGCGTTGTCGTTTATTCGTTCACTCGTGATCGGAAAATCCCATTCGCACAAGGATCGAATACGTATGGAAAACCATCCTTTGGAAGCGGTCGCGAAAGCCGATACACTCATTGAAGCAATGGGTTGGATTCGCCGCTTTCGTGGCAAGACCACCGTCATCAAGCTCGGGGGATCTCTCATGGCTAACCCCGATGCGATGCGCCATACCTTGCTCGATATTATCTTCATGGAAACCGTCGGTATGAGACCTGTGGTTGTCCATGGCGGTGGTCCTTCAATCAACCGAGCCATGGAAGCGGCCAAGATTCAGCCGGTATGGGTCAAAGGGCGACGCGTGACCGATGAGAAGACCCTTGAAATCGTCGAACAAACCCTGGCCTTCGAACTCAATACGTTCTTAGCCGAAGAAGTCGAGCGCCTCGGTGGCAGATCGATGAACCTTAATTTCAAAACAACCAACGTCCTCTTCGGCGAAAAACTACTTCTCGAAGAGCCAGGTTCTGAACCGATCGATCTAGGATTCGTTGGCCACGTAACCCGAGTCGATCGCCAGACGATCGAAAGCCTTACTTACACAGGCCAAATTCCATTCATCCCTTCGATGTGCATCGATGAGCTTGGGCAGAAATACAATGTCAATGCGGATACTGCCGCCATGGCGGTTGCCGAAGCTCTCGGCGCAGAGAAATTGATCTTCATCAGTGACGTCAATGGCGTTCGACGCGACAAAGATGATCCAAACAGCGTAATCCATTCGATGACCGCAGCAGAAGCGCAAGAGCTAATCGCTCAAGGGGTCATCAGCGGGGGAATGATTCCAAAAGTTGAGGCTTGCTTGTCAACCCTCGGGCGAGGTGTTGGAAAGGTCCACATTATCGATGGACAACTCAGACATTCGCTGTTGCTTGAAATCTACACCACCGCTGGCGTTGGCACCGAAATCGTCCAGCATCGAAACTCACCGGCCTCAAAAATCTAGTTCATACCGATGAAGCACCTGAGAAACCTCGTCGATCTCAAGGTCGACGATTTTCATACGATCCTCGATTGGTCCCTCCGACTCAAAGCCAGCTTGGCCAAAGGCCATCGTCCAGACTTGCTCAAGAACCACACTTGCGCCCTGGTATTCGAAAAAGCGAGTCTGCGGACGCGCGTGAGCTTTGAAACCGCGATGGCTCAACTCGGAGGTACAGCACTGTATCTGACCGGTGACGCTGGCTGGCGCGAACGCGAAACCATAGCGGATTTCGTCCGTGTCTTGGGTGAGTACTGCGATTTCCTCGTCTGCCGCGCGTTCTCTCAATCCACCATCGAAGAACTTGCAAGCTACAACGCGCTGCCCATCATCAACGGCTTGACGGATCAATCGCATCCATGCCAAGCCCTAGCAGATATCCTCACGATTCATGAACATCTCGGCGGAAAGCTCAAGGGGCGACAACTGACCTTCGTAGGTGACGGGAACAATGTCGTCAGGTCTCTGGCTCGCGCTTGCGCCTACGTCGGCCTTCGTTTCCGATTGGCTTGCCCAAAACAATACCAACTCCCGGAGGACTTCATCGAAGAACTCCGACAAGGCCCTCCGCTTGACTTTGATCAAGACGAGAACATCGAGAAAATGGTACGCGATGCCGACTTCCTATACACCGATGTCTGGACCAGCATGGGACAGGAATCGGAGAATGATGCCCGGAAACGAGCTTTCGCTCCCTATCAACTCAACGAGCAACTAATGAGCAAAGCTCCTGAGCGATGCAGAGTCCTGCACTGCCTACCGGCGCGACGCGGTTTGGAGATCACCGACGAGGTAATCGATTCACCGAAGAGTCTGGTATTCCCTCAAGCGGGCAATCGTTTGCATGCCCAAAAAGGATTACTCGCTTGGCTCGCCGTTGAGAATAACTACCTTGCTTCCGCGGCTCCTATCACGAACCTTCCGAGGTAGTCTTCACCCAATGACGGAGGCTTGAATTGCTCAAGAGCTTGTTCCGTAACTGGTCGCTTGAAAGCAAGGCACTGCTGTTCTTGGGCCTCGCTCTGTTGTTCTCTCTAGTCCTCGGATTCTTCGCTGTTCAATTCGTGGCCGAACGACTGGTCCGCGAGACCACCCGGCGATCCGCTCGCGAATTCGCAAATACAGTCGTTCGACTGCAACATGCAACATGGGAATCAACCCCCAAGCCTCCGAGTCAAGAAGTCCAACCCGAAACCCAGCCTCCTGCGGATTCAAAATCGTCCTTGCCTCCCTTGGACAGTGATCTATTTGAATCCGATACCAACTTCCCGATGCGTTGGGAGTTGCTTCGTCTGAAAGACGGACTTGAACATGCCAAGCTCAATGGCCAGACAGCAGAAGGCAAGGACCTGGACTGGCTCACCAAACTTCATGCTCGCCTCTCTGAGCTCGATTCCGCTAACAAAGCGCAAAATCAATCTCCTGAACAAGCTCCCAATACCAATCCGGCTTCTAGCCCATGGTCAAGCGTTGCGAACCCCACGAATGCTCTATTTGAAGAAGACGGTCCGATCCAAGGGGAATACATCTACTATCACCCAATTCGGTTTCACGACGGATGTCGTCAATGCCACCTCCGCTCATTGACTCAGTCACAACCTCGACTTGCTCCTGTCTCCGTAGACCCATTTCGAGTCTTGAAAATCCGCATCCCTGTTTCTGAGACGCGCGTTTGGCGAATATGGAGTTACTCACTTCTTTCCTCTATCGGTATAGCGACCCTCGCCCTGGCTTTGTTTTTCATTCACTGGGTTCTCAAGCGGCTGGTTATCAACCCACTTTCCGAATTGAAGTTCGTCAGCGACGAGATCACAAGCGGCAAATCGGATCTTCAGTTCCGAGTTGACACCGACGATGAGTTCACGGAACTTTCTGATTCGTTCAACCGAATGCTGCGGCACTTAACTGCCACGCAACATCAACTTGAAATGGTCAACAAAGAACTCGACTCCCGCATCGATGAACTTGCAAGCGTCAACCTTCAACTCTTCGAAGCAAATCGCCTCAAGGGTGAGTTCCTTGCGAACATGAGCCACGAACTTCGCACTCCGCTAAACTCCATCCTTGGATTTAGCGATGTTTTAGCAGGAATTGAAAGCCTCACTGATAAGCAAAGGCGTTGGGTTACCAACATCCAAAACTCAGGTCGCATCCTCCTGGAGATGATCAACGACATCCTCGACCTTGCAAAAGTCGAAGCAGGGAAAATGGAAGTCCGTCCCGCTTCCTTCGACCTACTGGCGGTTATTGGTGCCCAAGTCGAGATTTTCCGAAAGCTTGCCGACGACAAAAACATCGACATCCAAGTAGATTCTAGTCATAGTGAACTGCGGGTCGTACAAGACCAAAGCAAGATAGCGCAGATCCTCACCAATCTTTTATCCAACGCAATTAAATTCACTCCCGAAGGTGGACTCGTGACCATCGCCACCGAAGTCCTTTCCGATAAAGCGTTCTTTGTTTCCGTATCGGATACCGGGATCGGAATCGCCCCTCACGAACACGAAGTGATCTTCGAAAAGTTCAGACAGGCATCCGGAGGAAACAATAACGACTCTCTCACCCGAGAACACTCCGGGACAGGTCTGGGACTCTCCATCGTCCGAGAATTATGCCGCTTGCTCGGCGGAGATATCGCCCTTTCGAGTCAACTCGGCCAGGGAAGTTCCTTCCGAGTCGTTCTTCCAATTCATTACGGTGAACCACTAGAAACAACGTAACCGATCAAGCGAACAGTTCATGAACAACCCGTCCATGAACATCCGTCAGTCGAAAATCGCGACCTGCATGGCGATACGTAAGTTTCTCATGGTCGATTCCCAACAGATGAAAGATGCTTGCGTGCAAATCGTGCATATGCACCTTGTTTCGAATCGCTAGCTGCCCAAACTCATCCGTTTCGCCATACGACGCGCCAGCTCGCACACCACCGCCCGCGAGCCAAACCGTGAAACCTCCTGGGTTATGATCGCGGCCAGTCCCGTTCTTCTCCGCGTAAGGCTGCCTGCCAAACTCACCTCCCCACCAGACCAGCGTGTCTTCCAAGAGTCCACGTTGCGCAAGATCTGTAAGTAATCCAGCGATCGGTTGATCGACCGCTTTCGCATGATCGGCATGCTTCGGAAGATTCGAATGCTGATCCCAAGCGGGATTCGCAGAATCATCTCCATAATTGACTTGGATGTAACGCACGCCAGCTTCGCACAACCTACGCGCTAGCAAACATCGCTTGCCATAAGTCGCTGTTTCCTTTTGATCGATGCCGTAAAGCTTTTGCGTTTGCTCGGACTCTTTCGAAAGGTCAAAAACCTCGGGCGAAACAGCTTGCATACGAGCCGCCAGGGCATAGCTTGAAATCAACGATTCAATTTCATCGGCTTGGGGGAGCGTGACATGACTCGAATCGGTCATCTCGCGAAATCTCTCAAGTTGCATTTCCTGCAACTCGCGCTGCATCAACCATCTTTTGTTCTCTTGCGCATACCCTTGTGCGTCGATCCCTCGCGAGTATTCAATTCCCAGTTCTGTAGAGCTAGCCCGTCCTATGGGTGTCCCTTGGAACCTCGCTGGTAGAAACGCAGACCCGTAGTTCCTTGGTCCGCCGTTGCCGATCGAAGGTGCAATCGATACGAAACCGGGCAAGTTTTCATTTTCACTTCCTAGTCCATACAGGGTCCAAGCCCCCATCGACGGACGGACCGAGTTCAACGCACCGCAATGCAGGAACAAAGTAGCGGGACCGTGTGCAACTCCATCGGTATGCATCGAATGGATAAACTGCATCTTGTCCACATGCTCTCCCATGCATGGGAACAAATCCGAAACAAGCTTTCCGCACTCCCCATATGGATTAAATTTCCATGGCGATTTCATCACGCGGTGACTACCACCCAGTTTTCGTGTGTTGGCGAATTCCCGAGCATCGTCGAAGGGTAGCATCTCCCCGTCCCGTTTCTCCAGCACAGGCTTATGATCAAAGGAATCGACTTGGCTAACCCCTCCCTGCATGAACAGGAAAATAACCCGCTTCGCTTTGGCACGATGATGCAGCCCGTCGTGCCCTTGAATGCTATTTGGGTTCAGGGCGCCGAGGCTATCGCGCCCCATCATCGCTTGCGCTGCTAGCGCTCCGAATCCACAGCCTGCCAACCTGTATAAATCTCTGCGATTGATCATCTTCTTTACCTAAACACTTTCAGCGACGCTCTACGGAGCATATCGAAAATCGATCGATGCAAACAATTGATGCGCAAGCTCCTTCGCGGACGCCTCGCTCAGGACAGCTCTACCCCAACGAAGTTCAACCTCCGTGGGGACTCGACCCAAAATCTTCAAGAACAATGTTTCGATCACTCGATTGCAATCCGCTTCATCCTCACAAGGCTCAATTCCGGCACTTGCCGCTTCGGCTCGCTTTGAAACCCAAGGGCTATTCATCAGAGCCAAGGCCTGCGTTGAAACCGTCGATCGACTTCTTTCGGATATCGAAAAACTTGGATTCGCTCCATCAAATTCTCGAACCAATTCCGGCAAACTATTTCGAAACCAAGGTAAATAAACAGAACGATACCCAGCTTCGTGTTCATAGCGATAGTCTTCCTTCGTCCCCGCGCGAACTGTAGTGCCAACCGCAGGGAAAATAGAGTCGCCCGCAGGTTCGCTCTCTTTCAATTCACCACTCGATCGCAACATGGAATCCCGAAGGGACTCGGCATCAAGTCGACGAAGGTGGCCGAAGGAGAAGTAGCCATTCTCTGGATCAGCTTCCTTCGCCGATTCGGTGGGCTTCAACGCACGTCGGTATGCCTTCGATGTTACGATCGTGCGAACCAACCACTTGGTAGACCAACCTTGCCGAATGAACTCACCAGCCAAGGCATCGAGCAATTGCGGATCGGAGGGTGGAAGTCCCGTCGTCCCGAAATTGTCAACAGTCCTGACTATCCCATGCCCCATCAAGTTTGCCCAAACACGGTTTACATAAACTCTGGCTGTTAAGGGGTTTTCAGGTGCGACCAGCCATTGAGCTAGCTCCAAGCGACCATTGGCGGTCGGATCAATCGTGATGCGACGGGCGAGTTCCGGTTCGTGCTCGTTAATACAACTGAGGAATCCCCTAGGCACCGATGCACCCAATCGGTGGACAGAACCTCTCACGTGGATCGGAATCCCGCTCGGAGTTGGACTTGGCCGAATTGACTGCGCCATAGGAACGGACTCCTGCAATTTTTGCAGTTGGCTCAATTCTTTCTCTAATACCCCCAATTGATCCTTCGCCTTGGCTTCTCGGTCAATCTCCTGCTGACCGTCTGCAATTGCTTGAGGTTCTTTCGTGTTGCGAGGAGCTTGACCATCTGGGAGGAACTGCACTGCATCGGCAATCACATGCCCATCCGCCCCATCGTTGCTGATAATTACAAAGGCTTGGCCACCCTTTTCGAAATTAAAGGTTCCGAGGGTTTGCCACAGACCATCATCGCTTGGAGCTTTCTTCTGATCGATCGAAAAAGCTTGATCCCCGTCGGCACTGAATACTCGCACTTGTGTTTTAGAGCTACGATTATCTCCAGGAGCATAAGCAACACGAACAATGTACTTTCCGGTTGGTATCTCTGAACCTTCAAAGGTAACAGACTTCTCGCCACGTTTCTGGTTACGGTCGTGTAGATATCCGCTGCCAACGTAATTGGCTACCGAACTCGAGTCGTCCCAATCGCCGATCTTCTTAGCTTTTGAATTGTCTACAACAATGCCGGGGAGTTGCTCAACCAGGACAACAGTGGACTTGCTACCCTTTGATGACAGGGCTCCTTTGAGAGTCGCGATCTGCTGTTGAAGACTTGTAAGACGCTCCTTGTTCTTCGCGAAAGCTTGCTGCTCATCGCTGGAAACGGGTAATGGAATCCTTACCCATTTCGAGACATTTTCATGATCCATTGCAATCGATGATTTCAGAATGCCCGCCAAGGCGTAGTAATCGGAAGTAGGAATCGGATCGAACTTGTGATCATGACACCTTGCACAACTCAGCGTTTGTCCCAGAAACGCTTTCCCTAAGACATCGAGTTGCTCATCAATAGCGTCCATCTCCAATTGCTTTTTATCTTGCTCTTCATAGTTATGATCCCCAATCGCCAGAAAGGTGGTAGCAACCAATCGGTCTTGGGCTTGGAGCAATTCCGAACCGGAGAGGGGGGCAGATGCATCTTGATGCTCTTGAGCGTGTAGCAAATCCCCTGCAACTTGCTCCATGACGAAGACGTCGAATGGTTTATCTTGCTGGAAGGATCGGATCAAGTAGTTTCGATACCGCCATACATCCCCAAGGACAAATCCTCGTAGCGTCAACGATTCCGCATATCGCACCACGTCCATCCAATGCCTCGCAAACCGTTCTGCATAACGAGGCGAAGCGAGGAGCTCTTCTACCAAAAGCTCCCTTTCCCTTGCGTCCGCTACCTCCTGTGCCACTCCCCCATTTCTGGATCCTTGCAAACGATTTTTCGCTGCCTCCCAATCCTCGTAGGATGGGTTCAAACCATGCAAGTCGATATAGAGCCGACGTCCCCAGGTTGCATCGTCCACCAAAGGACTTGGTTCAATCGATGTCTGTCGATAACGATCGTCCAACCAAACATCGATCAGATTTGCAGTTTCAAGTTGATCGGAATTGACGGCATTAGAACGGTCAACTTGAGTTGCGAGCCCTTGACTTGAAACACCATTCGGATGTTCCAATTGCATCAGAGGACGGTAAGCCCAATGCTCTCGGGCGCGGGCAACGCTCAATGGGGATGCAGAACTGCCACCGGATGTTCCCGGCTCCATTTCGCCAGAATCTCCTTCTGGAGATCGCTCGAAGGATTCCGAGACAGCCATTCCCGTCCGAATCCAATCCCTCAACATTTGAATCTGGTCTGCGTCGAGTTTCCCATCGGGAGGCATTTGCAATTTCGGGTCGCGGTATTCGATCGCGCGCAGAAACAGACTTGTATCTGTATCGGCTAAGTCCACTGCAGGTCCAGAATCACCGCCGCGAAGAATCATCTCTTTGGAGTCGACGCTCAATCCGCCATTCTTCTCAGTCTTCGACGAATGGCATTCCGAACATTTCTCGATCAATAATGGTCGAACGTGCTTTTCAAAAAACTCTCCTGCATCCTCGGCATTCTGCCCTAATCCAAGTTCAACGCTACTCGTTAGGACTATCCCAACTCCTAAGATGGCTTTGATCGAATCCACCTTTCGCGGGATAGATCGCAAGAGCCCGATCCAGCCCCCACTGAATATCCCCGAATCATTCAAAAGCACACAACCACGAGCCATACGAATACTTCCACCCAAAACCTGTTTCTGAACAAACATGCAGTTACATGATTATGACTGATTCTTCACCTTCCTGCACGCTCCCCTAGCCTATAAAAAAGCCTATTTCGCAGGCTCCTTCCCCGAATTCGCTTGCGAATCGACTCGCTAAGTTCGAAAATCCATTCTTCTCTCCAATGCTAACTTTAAAGTCTCGATTAGTTCAAACACTTGAGCAAGCAATAGTCTAAAGTAAACACCCAGAGCCATCGCTAACCTACCTACCAACCAACCTACCAATTGCCTTCGGACGGACTTTATGTTCGTCGCTTGGCAATGAAACGCGGTAGGACGCTAACACGGAAGGATACTTCATTGAGAAGCAAGCTGGACCCTGACGACAAAACCGATGATATAAATTTGAAACGAGCAAGCCAAGTTTGGATTCCCAGACGCTCGATCATCGCCGTTGCTTTGCTGGTCTCCATGGCCCTAGTCACACTTGCCCAACCTCCTGGTCGACGGTTTCGCCGCGATTGGCAATCTGCTGGTCGTGGAGGAATCCCAAGCTGGCAAGTCGACAGCAAATTCTCGAAGGACACCTTTACCTTCGTCCGGATCAAATACGACTCAGCGGGGTATCGGCGTGGGGGAGGATGGGCAACGGACTTTCGAGATAGCGAACTGAACTTTTCGCTGCGGCTAAAACAATTGACCACCATCAACGTCAACCCAGAACCGATCGTCCTCGAACTATCAGACCCGAAGCTATTCGAGTATCCCTTTATTTATATCATCGAGCCCGGAGACTTGATGTTCCACGAACCGGAAGTCCTCGCCCTCCGCAAGTACCTTCTAAAAGGTGGCTTTTTAATGGTCGATGATTTCTGGGGTGATTCGGAATACGAAAATTTCTACCGCGAAATCAAAAGGGTATTTCCAGACCGCGAACCGGAAGAAGTCCCACTCGAACACGAAATCTTCCATTGCGTTTATGACCTAAAAGAAAAACCCCAGTTGCCATCGATCCACGCTGCTTGGGCTGGCCGCGATTCGGGGGTAACCTGGGAACCACGTTACGACTCCGACACATCCAAGCCTCACTACCGAGCGATCTATGACGATGCAGGTCGAATCATGGTCTTCATCTGCCACAATACAGATATGGGCGATGGATGGGAACGAGAAGGAGAAGACCCTTGGTACTTTGAAGAGTTCTCCGTCAAAAAAGCCTATCCGCTCGGTATCAACATCGTCACTTACGCGATGACACACTAAGAACCAAAAACTTTCGAATCAACAGGAATCATCCCAATTGTCAAGCGA
>JBJONT010000289.1:0-3509 GCA_046051705.1 Planctomycetota bacterium
AAATCCGTACGATTTTCTCACGGTCAATTTCGCTTTGTTGTTGAATCCCTCAACGATTCCCGACGAAAGCCCTCTGGCCTCGAACCAATTCAGTAGCAATGGCTCGTGACGTTCGAGCATCTTGTCCAATGCCAAATGACTCGATTCCAGTAAGCTCACGATGGGCAATTCCCCAGTGAACTACCCACTGAACCGCTCGATACACGCTATCCCAACTCGTTGAAAAAACAGTTGCCGTTTCCTTCCAACTCATCCGCTTGGCCCAGGTCGCGAGAAACAACCGGAACGACTACGTTTGTTGGATTTTTCCACAGGCCCAAGGGACTCGTTCGGTGGTTACCCCACATTCCCCGCAGTTGACTCGTCGCATGGAGTAAACCAGGAAAACCGCAATACCCCAAAGTGGGACATACTGGAATCGTCGGATAGATGTTTGATCGTAGGACGGCCCCTTGTTCCTGCAACCGCTACAGATCGCCTTGGAATTACGACGAGGACAAAGCTCGACTTCCAGTTCCCCATTTTCGTTGAAACGAGCCTTGGAATAGACGAAGCCCTTTTGCTTTTCAACGCGATTCAGGATAGTCTGTAGTTGCATCTTGATTCTTGGGGTTGGTGTACTGAAGTTGTGGTAAACCTCATGGTACCATCCCAGGCTCAGGATGCTTTTTTGGCAATTCATTGCGAGTCTAATTCAGGCTCGATAGACTGATAGGTGCCTCGATGGAGAATGGAGCTCTGGTGGGAACCAACTCAAGCGCCGCTCGTAGAGAATGCCGAGGACAGGTAAGTAGCCTGGGGCTGCTACGGTGGCCCCTGACTTCCTCCCATCCCTGTGGCTTGTTATCTGGGGAAAGCGAACAATCCAAACGCTTCCATCTTAGAAATGTTAGAACCTTTTACCCACAAATTCTGCGGAAGAGCCAGAAGATGAAGCCTAAGGAGCGATAAGTGAGCCGCGAAACTTTGGAATCTCTTCAACACCTCTGTGTCGCCGGAGTGCTGTTGGATAGTCAGTACGGCAGTTGGAGCTTTGGAGAGGATGTAACAACTGTTGTCATTGATATGCGACAGGGACCTCATTTACACTTGCGAGAGGCGCCGACTCATCCGTTTTTTGCGCGTGCGGATATGGTCTTCTATGTTGAAAATGCTAACCGTCGCACCGAGAATATTCAGCAGTACTCATCTATTGAGGAACGGATTCTTGGTAGAAGTGTGGTGCATTTCTTACTTAGGGACGGGTTGACGCAAGGTCACGTTTCCGATGGAATGAGAGAATCGTTCTATATGCCCGAAAGCAGTATCGAACGCATTCCTATTCTGTCGATTCATTTAACCGAACGAGTAACGGCTAGTACCTTCAGATCCGCAAGCAATGGACGTGACTGGTGGGGACAAATTTGGCATGATGCGCGGCAGTTCATCAACGCTTCCGAGGCGGAGATTTTGGCGGCCATCCCCGAAATTGAATACCATCGGTCGTATCAATGCGTTACTGACGGTGCGTGGGTGCAGATTGTGGTAAAGGATGAGAGAATCGCTTTGATTGCTAGTCTAAATAGCCAGTGGAATATGACGTGGTCCGATCGACACGTGCAAGAAACTATCTCCTATGCCACTCACATCGCACCCATTTTTAAACACTGTTTTTTACCAATTGAAGAAGCTTTAGCGAAATTGAACGCTTTCCTCCAATGTCGTTCGCTTGACGGATTTGTTTCGTACAAGCACGCGATCGCAACGAATAAAATTGAACTCAATTTGTGGGATGAGGAAACTCGTCTCGAAACGTAATGTCTTCGGTATGACCAACGATAATGGAACGATCATGGTCCTTGACCTAAAGACTAACCGTCCATCGGTCAACGACAGTCCGCCAGAGCGGTGAGGGACGCAAAATACATGCACCGACGCCTTTGACTCCGCTACAATGAGGACCATGAACGCCTTGTCGATTCGGTACAACTTATCGCTCTTCGTAGATCGCGCGCAGGCTCGCGTTGGAGATTCGCACGCATCGTGTGGCATCGATGATGGTGCAAAGCAGTTTAAAACGAAAGTCGAGTCATCTCCCAAGTAGGTGCAGTTGTGGAAGAGCATTCAACAGATTGGCCACCGCAGGTCATTGAAATACTCGATGACGCCGTGAAACTTTCCCTAGTATGGGCAAACAACATTACACAACGCGTCGATCATTATTTCCTCGATATAGTTCATGCCATAGGAGGTGTTGTTGTTGCAAATCCAACGAAATTGAGTGCCATTGAGGACCGCTTTGATGCAGTTAACGAATGCATACGCCGTCGAGGACTAGCCCCTGGGCCCATTATACTCAGCGGCAGGTATCCTTATTCTCAAAAGATGTTAAAGATCGGAATGAAATTGCAAGGTTTACGAGAATCAGATTTCAAAAATAAACTTGGCTTGTTTCAGTGGATGGACTTACTAACTAGTGAATCAGAGCCCGACGATTGGAAGTGTTTTCAACCAATTGGAATTGACCATTGAAGTGGCCCCCATTATTCGGACCACGGGTTTAGATAGAAATCCGTGTGTTTTTTTGAGCCGAAAAAGGCTATGTTTTTGGGATTCCACCAAGCAGGGTGTTTATGCCAAGGAAAAGGCGATCGTTTAGTGCTACCTTCAAGTCGAAGGTTGCCTTAGATGCTATCAAGGGGCTTAAGACTGTTGCCGAGATAGCGAAGTTGCACCAGGTTCATCCATCTCAAGTAGTGCTCTGGAAGCGTCATCTCCTCGAAGGCGTTGAGTCAGTCTTTGTTGGTCCAACGGATCGCAAAGATAAGGCGGCAGATCAACCGCAAACCGCCGATGCGAATTTCGACTTCGTACTCGCAGTGGATTGGAACTGACAAATTGCTTGGAAATACATCTGCTGAAGTTGCCCAAGTACTCTCCAGTAGACGATAATGAAGTGATCGCCGATCCACGCGATCAATGGATGTACTTCTTTCGACGAGCCGAAGGATCGACCGTCGAGGAGTTGCACCCCAGGTCGAGGACCGAACTTGAGACGTTATTGACCGAACTGCAAGCTCAACTGCGAAAGCGGATGACGTAGTTTTCCTAGGAATCCACTCCAAATGGCGACCTTCTGCGACATGGCCTACACCTGGGATGCCAACAAGAACAAGACCTCCGAGACGATCACCTGCGTAATGAGCGTGTCGCGTTACGGAAAATATGCTTTACAGGAGACCAGTTCAAGCCCGACCAGGTCCGTCGACAAGTCTCAGATCGGGTAGTCTAAGCGCCGCACCTAGTGCCGATTTTTCGGACACAAATGTGCTGAATGCGGTGGCGCGGAACTGCTTCAAAATGACGCTCAACGCTCCGGAATTTCATTGACCGTGTAATAAGCGTTGCGATGCAGCAATTCCTCACCGTCGCGTGATCGCACTTGCACTAAATCAAACTCGTAGACAAATCCCCGATCAAGCTTCTCTAAAGCGACCATTGCCGACATCCCATCGTCCGCCAACGTCACG
>JBJONT010000290.1:0-16336 GCA_046051705.1 Planctomycetota bacterium
CAGACTATGAAAAAAGCACTCGCATTCATTCTTCTAGCTGCTTGCGCATCGGTCATCCTCAACTGGATGCTCCGAGTGGTACCACCCGCCGAAGAACCAACATCTACCCCCACTCTCACCAGCGATGATCCGCCCAAGGCTCAATCAGCCCAGGAACAACCAGTAATCACCCAAAGCTCTCTGAACTTCGAAGATCCTCGCATCGCATTCGATTCGCCATTTCGAAATATTCGCCCAGACGTCAAGTATCTCGGTGACGCAAGCTGCACGGATTGCCATCAAGCCCTGTGCACTACGTTTCACCAACACCCCATGGGGCGATCGGCGATCCTCGCTGGCACCGACAACTTGGAAAATCTAACACCAGAAGCGATGAATCCTTGCCAAGTTGGCCCCTATGAATTGAGTGTCCGAATAGAAAATGGACAGATGATTCACTCACTGAGTGCACAAACATCCGACGGTGAGAAATTACCCAAAACCGATTTGCCCGTGACCGTTGCAATCGGCTCGGGAACCCGCGGTCGCTCCTACCTGACCTATGACGGCGATGCGGTATGGCAAAGCCCGGTCAGTTGGTTCAGCACGAATGGAAGGTGGGATGTCTCCCCCGGTTTCGATCTCGGAGGTGCCACGCAACGACCAACCGTTTCGAACTGCTTGTTCTGCCACATTCAAGAACACCAAGCCATAAAGAACGCGATCAATCGCTACGAACTGCCTCTGAGCCCCACGCAGCTTTCGATCGGCTGCGAACGATGCCACGGTCCAGGTGAATTGCATGTCAAAGAACGGACTGAAGGCTTGGCAAAAACGGTCGCAAACACACTCGCAGAAACCCAACCGAAGGAAGAAACCCAATCGCCAGAGGAAACACAGTCGCAGGAAACGATAGACACCAGCATCGTCAATCCAAAGCACCTTTCAACCGATTTGCAACTCTCCATCTGCGCTCAATGCCATCTCGCAGGTAAAGCCCGCGTCGTTCGCCAGAACCGAGAAGAATCCGAATTCCGACCCGGTATGCCTTTGGAACTATTCCTCAATGCATATGTCGCGCACCCGGATGCTAAATTCAAAAACAAAGCGGTTGGACACTTCGATCAGATGCTACAAGCGAAATGCCGACTTCCGGACGGTAAGAAACTACTTTGCACCACATGCCATGACCCACACGAGAAATTCGCCCCAGAAGAAGCTCATCGAAAATACTTGCAGGATTGCAAATCATGTCATGAAGATCGCCAATGCAGTGCCCCGACCGAACTTCGGGACAAACAACAAGACAACTGCATAAGTTGCCATATGCCCACCAATAGCAACACAAACATCGCGCACACAAGTTTGACTGACCACCGCATTCTGCGCGACCCGACGGTTTCAATCGCCGTTAGCAACGATCTTGCGGATGTCCCCATCCTCGTCCCCTATTTCCAAAGCGAACTGCTTAGCTCTGAAGAGCGAGGAAGAAATCTCGCTATTGCTCTCTCCAAGTTCGCCGAGAAAATGCCCGCCAACTTGCCAATCAAACAGCGATCTGTGGCCACATCCAAAGAACTTCTCTCGAAATCCCTGGAACGTTGGAAAAATGACACGGACGGCTGGCTTGCACTAAGCTCCCTTGAAATGGGTGCCGGTAATCCTCAAGGTGCAATTCAAGCCCTACAGTCCGCGATGAGAGCGAATCCCAAAGATGAAAACGTTTTGAGCCTGCTCGCTTTCATGGCCGAGAGCACCGGACGACTGGAATTGGCTTTAGGCGCACTGAACGACCTGATTTCGGTAAATCCATCAAGCCAAGACTATCGACTTAAACGCATGGTCATGTATGTATCTGGAGGTGATTTCTTCCAAGCAGAGGCTGAATGCAGGGAACTACTAAGAATCAATCCTTTGCAACCGACCGCAAGGCTGGTGCTCGGCATGTGCCTCTATGGCGCAGGAGAGAAAAAAGCTGGACGCAAGGAAATCGACATCGCTCTGAATCTTGCTACTTCCCCTCAGCAACGCGATGCCATCCAAGGCTGGTTTGACCGGTTCGTGGCTTGGCAAGCCAAATCCCAATAAGCTTGCTTCTCCATTCACGCTCATATTGCCCTCAACGCCCACTCGTTTCTCATGACATTAATCGCCCCAAAATCATTAAAGCCCCAAACAGAGAAACATCTCCAGCAAGCTCTCACCTCCATTCGCAACTATGAATGCTGGAGATTAAGCCGATACCTCGCAATCGACAATGCGAAACGGGGTGCTATCCAGCGCTTTGGTGACTCCACTGCACTCGGTTTTAATGATGTTGGATACTTCAACCGTGTTTATGACTTCGGCACTGAAAACCTTGATCATCTCGAACTGATCACCGGCTTGTACCAGTCACTCTGGCCGACGAAGAACCATTTCCCGATCGAATTGATTGCACGTTCTGATTTCGACTTCCATCCATCGAAAGACACTCTCGAACGCTTTGATTTTTTCCCAGGAGAAAAATTGGTTCGACTCGGACTAGATCTAACCTCAACGGCAGAAGAACACGAACAACCCTTTTCCGCTTACCAATACAAAACACTGCCCCAATGTCAGTCACGCCCAAGAATCGAATACCGTCATCCGACACCGTCTGAATTCCCTGCGGTCCTTGATCTGTATCTCAGTGGTTTTGGTGCCCCCATCGCGAATCACCCAAACGCCAAACGAAACATGATGCAGCTTTTCAATCGCCCGGAATTCATAACTTGGTGCGGATTCTCCAAAAACTCGCCAATCGCGCTTGGAATGATTTACATCGATGGTCCCTTTGCCGTACTGGCAGCAGGGGTCACCCATCCGCGATTTCGAAATCTTGGAATTCATGAGGACCTAATCCAACTTCGAATCGCACAAGCGAAATCGATCCAGCGCCAAGCGATCTATACTTGGACTCAGTTCGGTAGTCAAAGCCATCGCAATCTGATTGCCGAAGGCTTCACTGATCTCCGCGTGGAGCGTGTCTGGCGAAAGGAAGCTTTGTCTTCCATGCGTACCCCAGACTCCCCTCGATCGACAACTTAACTGAATTACTCACTCAATCAACGCGCAGCTTGCAACTGGTAAATCAATCGTGGATCGCGATGAATTGAAAATAGGCGACTTCCCGATATCCGCAGGACTACCTAGATGGTCCGAGTGGCTTGATCCGGAATTTCGACCTGTCTCTTCTTCCACTCGAGACCGGTTATTAATATCGGGCCGAATCGAAAGGGAATTCGATGCCATCGTCGACCTCTATCCCGATCGAATTGCAGTTGTAGGGTCACGCACGCTTACCTATCGCCAACTGCAAACCCACTCTCTTTATGCAGCAACATTCCTTCGCTCAATATCGCAGTCTCATGAACCTACTCTGTCGCATGAACGAAATGGACTCGTTGTAGGAATCCTCGCAAATAACGACTGGCAAAACCTAGTCGCAGTTCTCGCTGTCTTGCGAATCGGGGCTACATGCTGCTTGATAAGCCCAAAGGAAAACGCCGAATCTGTCCGTAGCCGTATGGAGAAAACGGGAAATTTCCTTCTCGTAGCCGACCGAAATCTAAAATCATGGATCGAAGATTATCGATCGACAGACGCTGCACATACGCCTCATATCTGCTTCTTTGATGATCTCTTCGATCACGAAAGGAGCGAAGAGAGCCCAAGTCCTACTGACTTACAAAACACTCTCAAAACTCATCGCGATAACCACTCGTCATCTCCCGCTTTTCTATTCTTCACCTCTGGCTCAACCGGGGAGCCGAAGGGGGTAGTGATGAATCACTCTTTCGTTCTTTTGGATATTGCCAGGCAGATAAACGATTTAGCCGTCCGCCCCTCAGATCGAATCGATCTCTTGTTCTCCCCGAACTTCAGCGCTTTCCTTGCACCCACCTTTCTATCCCTTCTAAGTGGTGCAAGCTGCTGGATCCGATCGTGGGACTCCTTCCCTCCGAATGACCTAGCAACTTGGCTTGCTCAATCGCAAATCACCATTTCGACCATGTCCCCTTCCCTAATGCGTGGCGTGCTCAAACAATTCCCACCCGGTAGCAACTGGCCATCACTGAGGATTCTCAGCGTAGGTGGCGAACCATTAACTATAGAGGATATAGCCTTATTCCGAAGTCGGACGTGCGCGACGGCCATCTTGCAAAACGCCATGGCAGCGACCGAGACGAGAACCTTTGCCCAACTCTTCATTCCCCACGGCAAACCAATCCAAGATCCGATCCCCATCGGTTACCCCGTCTACGAGCGTTGCGTTCAAATTTTCGATGAACACGGAAACCAACTGGGCCCTAATGAGGTAGGACAAATTCGTGTTACCTCTTCCCACTTAGCAGATGGCTACTGGCCTTTGAGAGAGGAGCAAGAGACAAACTTCTCAAGAACTGATTCCGGTATGCAGTACCTATCGTCGGACCTGGGATATTTCGATCAAAACGGGGTACTCTACTGCGCAGGTCGCATAGACTCGATGGTAAAAATTCGCGGTCAGAAGGTTCACTTAAACCAAGTGGAATCGGAACTGACCAAAATACCCGGCATTACCAACGCCGTCGTCTTCTGCTTGAACAAATCGATGAACTCACCAATCATCGCCGCGATCGTAGAATCAAAACAATCCATTGAACCTGAGCAAATCCGCTTCGCACTCGCTGGCCAACTGCCTGAAGTGGCAATTCCTTCCGCCATCGCTTGCTCACCTGAATTTCCGCGAACGGTAACCGGAAAAATCCACCGAATCGAAATACAACGGGACTTCGAACTTCAATTCGAACAATCAAAATCCGCCATCCGTCCATCCTCCGACAATGATCCCATTTTGCTAATGCTTTCGGAGTTCTTTCAAGAAAACATCCAACCACAAACACAGCTTGCAAACCTCGCAATCGATTCGCTTCGAGCGCTTGAACTTGGAATTCAAGTAGCATCGCAATTCGGAAAGCGTATCAACGGTGAAGATATCGAATCTTGTACCACCGCAATCGAGCTTGCAAATCGCATTCGCACCGCTCCCATGTCGCAACCGATCCGCACGCTTAGGCAAGGAAAAGTCGGTGCGGTGCAACTGATTCTCATAAGCTCAATTGTTGGATCCGCCGATCGATTCGCACCGCTATTGAAGAATCTCCTTGACGGACCGATGAAACATTCGGACTTGGGGATTCACGCCATCGAAGCTGATCGATTGCGACTTCCAACGGATACCCAACCTACGATCGCAAACTTCGCTGACGTAATTCTTGATGCGACCATCTCGAAAATCGTTGAATCCAAAGAGTCTCCCATTGTCCTTGCTGGATATTCCTGGGGGGGATTGCTCGCTTACGAACTCACCTCACGCTTGCACGCTACCGGACTCCGCATCGACCACCTCGTGCTGATCGATTCGGTGATACGTCGCGGTGCTCCCCGAGGTGCTTTCGGTAGGCTTAAGCGCATAATGATCAATGTCCCCAATTGGATACGCACTGATGCGATGGAAATGACACCCAGAGAATGGTTGCTTGAGCTAAAAAAGAAATGGCGACGTAGTGTTCTTGGTCAACCGAACGATATGAATGCACCGGCTGATTCTCTGTACAGCCAACAATTCTGTGCAGCGGTCGATTTCGACCCTACTAATACCTCGCCAATGCCACTGCCACAGAAAACGACTGTCATTCGAGCGAGAACTCAAAGTCTTTCGAACCCCGTATTTGGAGCATTGGGCTGGGAACTGTTCATTCAACCTCCCCCCAAAATGCTCGTCGTACCAGGAAACCACCTGAGCATCTTGGAACCAGATAGAAGCAACCACCTAGCAGACGCCCTCGCAGATGCCCTTTGTGATCTATCAACCATTCCTGCCGAATCTTGAACTCACACTGCCTTGAACTCACACGGAAAAAGTCTAATCGATAGGCTCCTCAACAAACCAGCCCGAAGGCATACGATCCGTTGGCTCGAGAGGCAGTCTCCTGTCCACCGCTTCTACTGGCGAGACAAGCCGCCACCACGATTTAAACGACCGAAGTATATTCGGCCTTATCCCGTGCAGCTTTGGATGCGTGTTGCTACAGATTCCAAACTCTCCCTGCCGATCAACAATAATCATCGGCTCTCTCCCAAAAAAAGCTTGTAACTCAGGGTGAGTAGGATCGAACAACAAGTGATGCATTCCCCAAGCTAACCTTTTGGTATTCAAACAAGCATTCCATCGCATTTTATAATTGAATACGCCATCGAGTAAAAACGGTGGAGTACCTCCTAGATCCAATCGCTGCGCACCCAACCCACGTGCTCGTCGGATCGCACTCCAAACGCGAAACGCTTGGATCCCTTCATCGCGAAGCGTCTGCGAACCGTCCAACCACCCTGTTTTATACAATCGATATTCTTCTCCGACCCTCTCACTTAACCCCGCAGCAATGCATTGATCATCTCGAAACAATTGGATCATCTCAGCATTCGGGTTTCTTAGTAGCCTGCGAATCTCTCGCGTTGAATAAATACTCGCTTCCTCACCATGTGAACGGTGCATCGAGGGAGCGTGATAGCGGTCACGAAATTCCCTTGCAAAGCCGCCCCCATGTTCGATCTTCGCGTGAAACGAATTCGTCGAAAAGCGATTGATCAATCGTTTGCGGTCCTTTGGCAATCCATGCAATAGCTCATCGTCAGACTCAGTAAGATCGATTCCCAAAGCAACGTATCTCGGCACTCGCAATAAGTATGGAGCAAGAGAACCATCCAAGCTTGAATCCGATAAGACACTCAGCCCAAATGTTTTGCTTAGTTCAAGCAACCGGGCACTTATCGATCGAGTCTGGCGCAATCCTGCACAGCT
Organism: Planctomycetota bacterium; assembly: GCA_046051705.1. Classification (GTDB taxonomy): domain Bacteria; phylum Planctomycetota; class Planctomycetia; order Pirellulales; family Pirellulaceae; genus JBKCUI01. Next base: position 6,845 of record JBJONT010000290.1, read on the forward strand.
CAACTGTGCACCGCTAAGTTGAAAACGACGTCGAGTCGTGTTGGATTGGAGATACAAACGGGAAAATCGCCGCCTCTCGTTCGCGGAACCGGTACAAGCGAAACCCTTCTCACCGAGGGTATCGGTGATGTGCCAAATACCAAATCGTCCACTTGCCGATTCCGTTTTATTCAGAACGCTTCTCGCAAGCTCACCTAGACTCTTCAATCTCAGATTCCAAACTCTTCGTTTAAACGCATTGTTTCTTTCTCAGACTCTCCCATGACTGTAATTCTACTTGAATATTTCCCCGATCCCCACTTCGTCATAGGTGCTAATCAACTTGAATTGGGCCATTCGCCTTAAGCGCTGTACAACCAGGTAATGCAATCGGAGTTGCGCAAGCAACCCGGTGACGGGCAAATTGAAGCGGAGTTGCGCAAGCAACCCGGTGACGGGCAAATTGAAGCGGAGCTGCGCAAGCAGCCCGGTGTCCGGCCCGATCCAAACACCGGGCGACTTGCGCCGCACCGCTTGCATAGGGCCATTCGCAGTTTGCGCTGCACGGCCCGCTAGGATGGAAATATCTTGCCTTTCCCAAACGAACCGGGTTCGGTTACCACTGCAATTCTCAAGTCTGATGCGATACTATGTAAGGCGTGCGAACGCGTCGGCTTAGTGCCTTTCCGTACATGATTTCGACGCTCTATTCCCGATGAATTTTTGCGACGGTTGGAGACTACGTGGCGATGACTCCTGGACTTCCACTACCCTTGCTCAACAATCTTTGTATCTGCATCTTGTTGACCTGCACTTCCTTCGCGGGCTTTTGTAAGGCAGCGCCCTATCAAGACGCCCCGGTAGCCCCCCCAAAGACAGACAGTGCAGACGAAAAGCAAGCACCCTCAAAAGCCAACAAAGTCTTAACAAAAACGGATTTCCGTAAAGCTTTTCGCGGGGTTTGGGCACCTCCATCAGGTCAACTCCGCAAATCCTTCTCTGGTAGCTATGCGACGCATGAGCAATCAATCGATGGAAAACACATCTACATGAAAGGGCACCAAAAGGAATACTTAACCTACGGCGTGCTCCTCCCCCCTGAACCGCTTATCACTCGCAATGCTTCCGAAGTCCCAAGAGCCCAATTGGTTGAATGGCGTAGAATCCCTGCCCCCACAAATCTCGTCGATAAAAGCGGTATCCATCAATACGGTTTCTTGGAGACCGAAAAAGGCCTATTCTTCACCTTCAAACCCTTTTACGCCGTCAGCGGTGAAGACTTCCCAAGTCAAGTTTTCGTCGATCACGACGGGAACGTCTTTGGATGCAATAAACTAACAGGCCCACCCAAATCAGACCTCAAGGAACTATACCACCACAATAAAGTCGCGGGCTACATGTGCCGACCACCAAAGGGGATCGATGCAGACTATCTAGTCGGCCTATGTGGAACGCCAGGCTCCAGCAAAACTTCGGCAGGCCCAAGCCTGTTTGCCGTAGACTTCGACACCAAGATTCCGCCAGGAAATCCTCAAAAAGCAACGGCCATGATCGCCTACAATCCCGGCCGAGGCGCCATGGAAGGCTGGGACAACGTCACCTCCATTCGCGGGGCAGCTTGGATCGAACTCGAGGGCCGAAGCGCTGTAATCTTCACCGCTCGCCGCTCGGTGGGATATATTTGGTACGGAAAAGACGAATTTGTTGACCAGAAAACAGGCAAGGAATACAAAGACCGCATCAATAAAAATAAAGGTTACCATGCCGAATCGTACACCCAAGGATTCTGGGTCATGGATCCACAACAAGTACTCAAGGCTTATCAAGGAAAGATTCGCCCCATGGACGTAAAACCCGTTGAATGGATAGATTTTAAAGAGCTTGGTATCACCCTCGATGACATGCCTTCGAACGGCTGGGTAACAGCAAGCTATCGCGACGGTCGATTGATCGTCGGTATCGAAGCCGGGTTTCCTGATAAAGATGGATTGCGCACCCCGTTGATGCTCGATTTTCAATTCAAAGACTAAAACTACGTTGCTTAATCTGCTTTGATTTCTCCAACCCGCAATGCGGCTCCCGCAAGGAAACTAAGCACCCCAAGCGTTAGACTTCCCAGTCCATACGCAAGACACAAACCGTATTTTTTCGATTGAAGCAAATCGGTCAACTCCATCGCCAACGTCGAAAACGTCGTCAAGCCGCCACAAAAACCCACCCCTAAAAACAACACCAATGGGTTGGGTACTCCCCTCTGTAACGGCGCGAAACTCGCAACCACCAATCCTAGAACAAACGATCCTATCAAATTAACAAGTCCGGTAGCGAACATCGATGGGATCGCTCCAAACCAAGCACTCATCCATCGCCCGACCCCGAATCTCAACACGCTACCTATCGCTCCACCACAAGCCACATAACAGACCGCTGCCCAAGTTGGTAAATGTGAATTCATAGCGATGTCACTTTCTATTTCTATTCGATGGAACCAACTCAAGATCCATCATGGGACCAGTTGAGAATTCGCGGGGATACATCTCCTTCATTGCGTGATTGCATCCAAGCGATAAACGGTGCTGCAAAATCGCTCGCTTCAAGCCCCCTTAACCAAGTGCGATGCGTCCCCCGTTCCATATGAACGCAAAGGGCAGTCGCAAATGCGTCCGCGTGAGTCGCATCCATCGTGATAATGGTCGCCATCTGAACTTGATGCAGCCCCAGCTTCTTCTCGGGATCCACGATATGACTAGATTTAGGTTCTTCCCCCTTTGCATCCCCATTCAACCGCGGGCCATCTCTAAACTTCTGGTATTGATCCCCGCTCGTCGCAATTCCGCACCGCTGCAATTCAAACATCGCTAAACTTCGATCAGGACTCTCAACACATCCAATCGATACCGGCCAACCCATGGGCTTTTCCTCGTAAGGCCCGATCCCTAATCGCATATTTCCCGAAGCGTTGACAACGTAACGCTCGATCCCAAACTCCTGAAGACATTCCGCAAGCCGATCGACGACAAAGCCCTTTCCAATCGCTCCAAAATCAAACCGGATCCCAGGGATACTAAAGCGAACCCTGCGTTCTCGAAGGTCGAATTGTACTTTGTCCCATCCACTGGCCTTTCGCGCCTTCTGCCAAGCCTCCTCGGATGCCTCCCGTTTGCTACGTCGTATGCGAGCTAGCGCCCCCAGGGATGCATCAAAAGCCCCGTGGCTCCATCGATTCCAGGAATCGCATAGTTCGAGCACCTGCCACAACTCGGCAGATGGCGAGTGCCACTGACCGTCATCTGCCTTCGCACAAAACTGATTGACTTCACTGTCTTGCTGATAATCACTAAGCACTTCAACCCATCGCTCCGTGACCTGATTGAGAGTCTCGCCTATGCCTTCCATCGATGCAGATTGATCGGCCGTTCGAGTCGCTTTCGATTCCTTCGGTAATCCGATCCAGCGAATCGAAATCTCCGAACCCATCGTCGCGATCCTCAGAGAATATCCTTCTTTATCTTCGCGCATCAGGGTATGGGTGGAATTCAAAAGGCTATTCAAACAATTGAGTTAACGTAACGATACGTCACAGTGGTCATAGCAGTGGTCTTCGCTTGGGCTATCGCTGTGGTGGTCGCTGTGGATCATGGCAAGTTCGGATCGCCGAAGCGTCGACGGGGTGGATCTATCGGTTCTGGGTCAAGATTCCTAACATCCACAGCGTCGATCGTATCCCCGAAGGAGCTAGTGTTCCCGTAGGAGTTTGAATTCCTGAAGGGATCCGTCTGGTTGAAAGGGGCACCGGGCCAACCCATCGGCGATGTTCCTCGAAATACCCCATCTTGCCCCACAACAATCCACTTAGATTGCAATCGTTGAGCTGCATTGATTGCAAAAATCGCAATGCCGAAGAATACCCCCAGCAGATCGAGTTGGATCAACGAATAGAGAATCCATATGCCGGCGATCCACTGTCCGACGCGCGATGAGATCTCGATTGCATTCTGGCGACTAAATCGGAAACACAGCAAGCTTCGAAAGATCCGTCCGCCGTCTAATGGAAAAGCAGGGATCAAATTGAAAAAAGCTAATAACAAATTCGCCACAAGTAATTGCTTAGCCCATGTCCATTCCGGAAGCTGCTTGAAGTCGATCCAAGGAAAATCGCCCCAGGCGAAATCCATTCGAAAAACCGCCGCGATCGAGACTCCTGCCCAAAGTAAAAATGCGATCAAGAAATTCACTGCCGGCCCGGCTGCCGCAATCCAACCATCTGGCCAGGGATCGAGTTGTCCACCTTCGATGCGAGCAACCCCACCGATAGGCAATAACGTGATATCCAACGTCTTGCGCCCAAAGCTTCGCGCTGCAAGCGCATGCCCAAGTTCATGTAGGAATACACAAGCGAATACGGCAAACACAAAGCCTAGCAAGGCCAAGGCACGGGTCAGACCGTTGGGCAATTGCGTCATGAAGATCAAAATCGCCAAGATCCAGAAAGACCAATGGATGAAGATCTTCGTTCCGTAGAGACTACCGAGGTAAAGCGTTTTAAACATAGAGGTTATTGTAGCCTGAACCTTTGAATACGGTTATTGCCCGAGTCGACAACATAGACCCTCTCCTTCGAATCGGTCGCAACGCCCCAAGGCTGATTAAGCTGACCGATTTGACTTCCCGCACTTCCCCATTGCCACAGGACTTTTCCTTCGCGGTCCCAACACTGGACCCGATGATTCCCAAATTCACTCACCAGCAGACGTTGGTCCGAGATCAAGCACAAGCCGTAAGGAAAACGGAGTTGACCCGGTTCAGCACCAGGGACACCCAGAATCCGAACCAATCGCGGTCGCTGCTCACGCCAATCGACGACTTGAATCCGATGATTGCAAGCGTCTGCGATCCAAAGCAATCCTTGGTCATCGACCGCAAGCGTTTGCGGTCGGCTGAATTGCAAAGGGCCATCGCCATGCTCACCGAAGCGATCGATGTATTCTCCCGTTGCAGAATATTTGTAAAGCCGATCAAACTCACCGTACTCGCTGAGATAAAGAGTCCCATCCGGGGCTCTTACCGCATCTGTGACCCAACCGAACTCTCCAGGTTCTTGACCGTTCACTCCTCCGATCGTCCGTTCCGATTGAAGCGAACCATCAGTGGAATAAAAAAGGAACTGAAAATAATGCGTGTCGGCGACCAATAGCTGGTCGGTAGAAGCATCGAAAGTTGCCCCGGTCGGCTTGCCGTTGTTCCCTTGCGGTGTTTTCCATCCTCGAAGGAACTTGCCAGCGGTATCAAAAACTTGGACCCTCGAGGTCTTGTCGATCGTATAAATCTCATCGGCTGGACTGATCGCAACAACGCGTGGTTTTTGAAACCGACCGTCAGCCAGACCTCGTTGCCCAATCACCAAATCCGCCGCCGAAGCAGCATCGCTTTGAGCATTGAGCGTGCGAGAGGTGCAGCCTTGGAAAATTGGCAGGTGGGAAGCCAATACTCCGGCGCAAGGGAGAGTCCCCACGGAACGGAGGAAAGCACGTCGATTAGAACGATTTGAAGCGGAATTGCTCATAACAGGCTTCATCATACGGGTAGGGGAAGCGATGGGCTAGAGTTAGCTGTCGGGAGTGGCAGAGCAGTAGGTAAAACGGGAAAAATCGCCATCCTACGAGGCAGTATCAGCTCTGCGCGTAGTATTGAGGCTTGATTCATCCCCGGAGCATGGATTAGAATCTGGCCTAAATCGAGAGATTGGCAAGCGAACCGAACCTAGATGAAAAAGGAGTTTTGGGAAGTAAGCCATTGAGAACGATTCGGAGGATAGCCGAATGGTTAGGAACCTGATTCGAAATCAGGCGCCGGGAAACCGGTTGAGGGTTCGAATCCCTTGTCCTCCGCTGCAAAACATGCTTTTGCCTGGGAGTATCGCGATTCTTGCGAGTTCCCCGAGACTTCTGTAGTCTCCGTGCAGTTCAGTGCATGCCGCGTTGCATTTCGCGTCGCGATAGGTCCCCAAAATATCCGACTTTTGCTCACCTCCGAGTCGCGTGCGAACGTCGTCAGCAGGAGGTGTGGTATACGAACTATTCGTGGGATCTCTTGAAAACTAAGGATGACGAGAATTGGACGAAACAGCCCAGCGATCTATCCGCTGATTGGTCGGTAAGCTATCGCCCAAATCTTTAGACACTAGACTTTTGGGCACCTTGAGTGATACGATGCGTTAGTACAGTCTACGTGGATCAAGTTAATCTTAGAAGTTCGAGTACGTCCGAGTCGCTCTGTTGCCAATTTCGGAGGAACCCGATTGAATCGAACAGAACTACAACAACTTTCTCAAGATCGCCTGCTTGACGCGGAGACGCTTATCGCGGCTTCAAGATGGTCTGGGGCATATTATTTGGCGGGCTATGCCATTGAGTGTGCGTTGAAGGCGGCTGTTCTTCGGTACGTCGAAAGAACTGGTATTATTTTTGAGGATAAGAAGTTCGCCGAAAAATGTTGGACGCACGACATAGAAACTCTCGTGAAAATGGCGGATCTCGAAGTAGCTCGCGGGAACGCGATCCAGACGAATACACAACTCGGAACAAATTGGCTACTTGCGAAAGACTGGAATGAACTATCCCGATATAGAAATTCAACTCAAGCACAAGCCGAATCAATGTACAAGGCGATTTCTGATCCTACAAACGGAGTTCTCCAATGGATAAAGCTGTATTGGTAAATGAACAGATCGATGCGGGCCGCGAATTTGCCGAAAAGTTCAATGAGTACCAACAGGTTGATATTGTCATTTGGCTAAACCCCGCTGAATCGTCGGAGTGGGAGCTTTACATTGCATCGCCAGCGCTAAACGACAGCAATTTTGACGTAGCGTACGGGGAGGTGCTCAGGTTGCTTCGCAGCGGTAAACAGATGTGGCTTGATGCGTTTCAAGTTAAATTGCTGAGCTCGAATGATAAGCTTGCGATGAAGGCAAAAGAAATTCGAGATCGTCATCCCGCACCAATCGCAACGCGGTATAACGGGACGTCGCTGGCCGGAATTCCAATCGGCTCTGCGTACATCTATCCTTCCCTTAAGTCCACCTCCGCTATCCATTGAGAATTCGATGTGAATGCAGAACTATGGGTGGCATCGCATCACTCGTCCTGAACTACAATTCAGATTCGCTTGGCCGGAACAGCATTTCCCCCCATTGCTTGATTGCTCAGTTCACAAGTCCGGATATCACACCGGCGCATTGGGACAGCGGGGTTGATTGCGAGCATCGCGTAAGAGACTTGTTCGAGTATTTCAGCGAGCGAGTTGGCAGCCAATAGCGTTATGCAGCTCGTGATCCCCGATGGGAGTTTGATTTCGATACCTGTTGGAGTGGGTCGCGAGGTTTGGACACGAAGGAAAGCGGAGGGAGCTGGAGTCGGTTTCGCCATTTTGCGTTTCCAGAGGTAGAACGATCCGACCGAGCAATCGATCGACTGACAGAACTGAGCAACGGACAGGTTAGAGTTTTCGAATTGCGCGACGGGATTCAATGGCAACCCGTACGCACATTCGGTTAACCTCCCCTGAAAACTGTCAAACCGATCGATGTTTTTCAATAATTCGACAGAGCCCCAGATCGGATTCAACACGATGCGTGCATTATAATTGTTCGAGAAACGCCGGTCATTTTTGGAGCTAGGTCATGATTCTCCGCACTTTACATTTAAATCTCGCTGAATATGACGCGATGGTTCTCAAGGGAGCCTTTGAAGATTTGAACAGGCGGATCGAATTGATTCGAGGAGAGATCGTCGAAATGAATCCTGCTGGTCCAGTTCACGATGATTGCGTCACCTACCTCAACAACTGGTCTTCGGATGCACGGGACAAAAACCGGACGCAGATCACTTCCCAAACAGGGATCGACATGCCAGAAGTGCAGAGCCGACCCGAACCCGACGTATTCTGGGTACGACGTGCTCGTTACCGGGATGGCCATCCCCAAGCGGTAGACGTGCAACTCGCGATCGAGGTCGCCGATAGCTCCCTGGAAAAGGATCTCGAGATCAAGCGACATCTGTACGCAGAAGTCGGTATCGTCGAATACTGGATCGTGGATTGCCAGAACCGATGTGTCCATGTGTTCCGGACCCCCGAAGGAACCGATTACCGAGAGCATTGGATTGCATCGGAGACTGAATCGATCTGTCCGCTCATCGCTCCCGACGCCCATCTCGATCTAAACGATTTATTTGTAGGCGAATAAGCACCCGCGCAACGAGTAACGCGAAGTGTCAACGAGGCATCAGTGCTCGGATCCGTTCGATGAGGCGCAAAAGAAAGAAGCGGTCGGAATTTCAAAATCCCAACCGCTTCACAGATGTCACATGAAGGCATCCAAGAACCGGATGCGATAAACCCTACAAGGGCTTAGCAACGCGATTTCTTGTTGCGATAGTTACGGACAAGACCGCCGCCGACCAACAAGGTCCACAAAGCCATCGTGGTCGGTTCTGGAACCGGTGCACCTGCTGTCCCGCCAAACGAAATATGGAACGCTGGGTAACTACCTGCAGAGTTCGAGTAGTTGGGAGTGTTGTTCCTGAAAGTATCGAGCATCGTGAAGCCACTCGATACCGTGTAAAAGCCATTCGTCGTCCCGTCCGCTAGACCTTGCGTCCTTCGAAGGGCGATCCCCGCCCCTGCCTAACTGTTGATGATGATTGAATAAGCTGTATTCGCTTGGAGTTGGAAATTTGTGATGTTAGGAATTTCTGCCGACGTAAATGTCACGTCAAAAGGCGTGTTTGTAGCTACCGGCGTCGTGACTGTGACGGTGTCACTCGCGTGAACAGTGCTGCTAGCAACTGCCGAGTAGGCGGTTTCATTATCTGTTCCATGAATCGAAATTTTGAAAGACGCACTGGTGCTTGATGCCCCAGAAGTCAACGACAGGGTAACAAAGTCGATATCAAAAGGGCCAGAAGGACCGGTCTTGAAGGCTAAACCTAAGTTCGTCGTGTAGGTGGTACCAGATTGAATTGATGATGAACCGTTCGCAGCGCCCGAAGGGGTAACATACGTGACGACCCCAGCCGACACGGTGGAAGCAAACAACCCAAGAGCCATGGTGACTAGAGGAAGACAAAGGCAATTAACAAAACGCATAGCAGGCGACCTTTCGATTGGATCTAGACAAGTGAACACTAAAGAACGACTCCCCGGGAGTATGGACTTTATCCAGAAAAATTATCCTCGCAACCGTCAGAATCGAAAAAACCCCTAAAACCCTCAAAATCCCCAGTTTCTGTAAAACTCGCCATTCGCCCTGCGGCTTCAGGGGGTGGACTTGCCATTGGCACTTCCTCAGCACCAACTCCAGAACCTACCTCGATGGCGATCTTTGGACTCGATGCCTTGGGTATCGCTTACCGCAATCGTCGTAAACTCTTGAAGTAATCTAAGGGTCGCTTCAACTCACAACGACTTAGCTTCCTCTGCGGCAAGGGACTAACCTCCCTCCGCAGCGGATTT
>JBJONT010000291.1:0-6101 GCA_046051705.1 Planctomycetota bacterium
CTCCGGCCGAGTATCCAGACCCGATTTCCTCGACACTCTCCTGGGAGTAGCCAAAAGACTCGGACGCGATGTTCAAATCCTTGAGCAACGCGGTGCTGCCGCCGACCACCCCGTCAATATCCACTGCCCCGAGACCGATTACCTAAAATGTCTGATCACCAGAATCCTTTAAAAGCCAAAATCTCCCACCCTAAACTCTCTTTTGCACCCCAAACCCCAACTTTCCCACCACAAATATCAAATTCCTAGCAAAAAAATGACGGATTACCCCGGCAGTGTACTTGCTCGATTCCGCATGTCTTCGCTAAACTTTCACCCCTGATTTTCTCGTTAAGGCCTGAGGAAATCCGCAAGGTTTTAAACCAAGATTTTGAAACGGAACCCACCCTGGGAAACCGATCAAAAGCAGGTATAACTTCGAACCTGATCGAATTGCCATCGAAAAGGTTTGAAAAGGGCTTCGAAAGCCCGAGAAATATGCCAAAGTGGCGGAATGGCAGACGCGCTGGACTCAAAATCCAGTGTCCGCAAGGACGTGTGGGTTCGACTCCCACCTTTGGTACTGAAAACGGTATTTTTAAGTTTCCTGAAGGAATTTTCCCAACGAGTTCGTATGCCAACCATTAACCAATTGGTTCGTCGCAACCGCGTTGTACAACGCAAGTCCACCAAGAGCCCAGTGCTCGAGCGATGCCCGCAAAAACAAGGCGTTTGCCTCATCGTTCGTACGATGACCCCGAAGAAGCCGAACTCGGCCCTCCGAAAGATCACTCGGGTTCGCCTGAGCAACGGCAAGGAAGTCACGGTCTACATTCCAGGTGAAGGCCACAACCTTCAAGAACACTCCATCGTTCTAATCCGTGGTGGTCGTGTGCGGGACTTGCCAGGGGTTCGATACCAAGTCGTTCGCGGTTGCCGCGATACCCTCGGTGTTAATGGCCGTAAGCAATCTCGAAGCCGTTACGGTGCCAAGAAGGCGTAAAGCCTTTTGACCCGCTCCACACCGAGTGCCATCGGCCCTCAGCCAATGGTTTACTAGGTGAAATCGTTCACTACAGCAAACAATTTCGTTCAACAGAGTACTGGTTCCCATGGGAAAGATCACCGCTTCACGCACGACCCTCCGTCCTGATCCACGGCACAATTCGTTGCTGGTTGCTAAATTCGTCAATTGCTTGATGTACGACGGCAAAAAGACAACCGCATACAACGTTTTCTACGATGCTCTCGACGAAATCGCCGAGAAAATCAAAGATCGCCCTGCTGTAGAAGTCTTCGAAACAGCGATCGAAAACGTCAAGCCGTACATCGAAGTACGATCCAAGCGGGTCGGTGGTGCTTCCTACCAAGTTCCCATGCAAGTCAACAAGAACCGTCAACAATCCCTAGCCTTCCGCTGGATTCTCGGCGCTGTCCGCGAAAAGAAGGGCCGAGCTACGGCTACCAAACTCGCTGACGAACTCATGGCAGCATACCGCAAAGAAGGTACAGCGATCACCAAGCGAGAAAACACCCACCGCATGGCTGACGCGAACAAGGCCTTCGCACACTTCGCTTGGTAGTCATACGACTCTGTCCTGGCGAAAGTCAACTTACACAAAACACCTCCAGTTCATCCTGGAGGTGTTTTCTTTTACCACCCCATTCCGCGCCGCAAACATTCTGCGGGAAGAACGATTTAGAGCATGACGGAATCGTTCCAAGAGCTCATCTCCTGCACTCCTAACGGCCTATACTGCCCCGCCGGCGATTTCTACATCGATCCCTGGCTACCCGTCGATAAAGCTGTCATCACCCATGCCCACTCCGATCACGCTCGAAGTGGCTCAAAGGCCTATTTGGCTACACCCGAAAGCGAACCGCTTCTGCGATTGCGACTCGGTCGCAATATTCAACTACAGCCCCTTACCTACGGAAGCCCCATACGTATCGGCAAGGCGTCCGTCTCGTTGCATCCAGCAGGCCACATACTCGGTTCAGCCCAAGTTCGTATCGAAGTCCAAGGTAAAGTCCTCGTTATCACTGGCGACTATAAACTTCAATCCGACCCGACCTGCACTCCTTGGGAACCGGTTCCTTGCCACGGCTTAATCACCGAATCGACCTTTGGACTCCCCGCCTTCCGCTGGCCAGATGTCAAAATCGTTGTCGAAGACATCTTGAAATGGTGGCAAGCGAACCAGCAAGCGAATCGCACGAGCGTCTTGCTTGGGTACTCAGTCGGTAAAACCCAACGAATTCTCTCGGAATTGATCGCGGTAGCAGGTGAGGGGATTGCGCATGAAATAGCCGTTCATGGTGCAATGCTGGGCACCAACGAAGCCTACCGGTGTGCCGGCGTAAATCTTCCTTCTTTTCCCTCAGCCACAGCGTTGAGCAAAGAGCACGATTGGTCGAAATCGCTGGTGTTCGCCCCTCCCTCTAGCCAATCGACCTCCTGGATGAAGCGGTTCAAAGATCCATCGATGGCGATGGCATCAGGCTGGATGGCGATTCGCGGGACACGCCGGCGTCGAGGCGTTGAACGGGGTTTTGTCCTTTCCGATCACGTTGATTGGCAAGATTTGCTCAGCGCGATTACGCACTACAGCCCTGAAGTCATTTGGGTAACGCACGGGTTCAGCGAGAGCACGGCGCGATATCTGAGCGAATGCGGAACAGGTGTCCTACCGGCGATTCCAGCAAGCGTGCTTCAAACTAAGTTCGCCGGTGAAGAAAGTGAAGCTACTCTTCCTGCTGAGGACGCCACTGCGATTGAGCAAACTGAAACTCACTGATAGCAGGAATTAGCATTGCCGCTGTCGCGAAACCGTACGAGAGGGTTACGGTGCTGAAGACCGTCAACTCCTGATTTCGAAGAATAAAACTGGTGATCGCGAAGAAGGTCAAGAACGGAAGCAAAAACGAAGTTAGAGTGATGGCTGGTGAAGGGTTCATGTTACCGAGCGCCATATACAGCCCCGTGCCTCCCCCGAGAATAATGAACAAAAATGGGGCCAACTGTCGACCGAATGACCCACGAAACATAAGCATGATCAACATGCACATCGCAACGCCGAGGAACAAAAAGAAAACGGTTCCAAGACTGGTCCCAATCGCAGAGCGGCTTTGGCTGTAGATCATCCCGCAATGAATCCCAAGCATGGCGACGAAAACATCCATGACCAAAAGGGAAAGTACTAGGAAGACAAGATTCTCGGCTGAGAGTCCTCCAAACCACCAATAAGTGGCGGCCAGAACGATGGGAACAAGAACCATTTCCTTCGTTGCATACAGGACACCGGCGATTTTCCCGAGGACGAACGACCATGGAGTTATCTCGGTGACGAGCAGCAAATCCAAAGCTCCCGCATCCCGTTCGTTCGTAATGGAATTCACCGCTAAAGCATTGATCAATATCAGCGAAAACACCATCAAAGGCGCGAATAGTGCTACGGAATTCGACACTAAAGCATCACCATAATTGCCTGAAGAAACCGTTGCCCCCGCCTCTGACGATGGAAGGGTGCGAATCAAGCCGAAGCCGATCAGGCCAGCGAGCAACAGATAGGCGATGCGGATAAAGAGAATCTTCCGTCCGTACGCCCACGTTTTAACTTCTCGCCAGAGGACCGGATTGTTCCACATAGCCCTCGGCTCGCGGCTCTTCCAGACTTTGACAGAGTTAGCTTGACCTGGGTTAGCGGACATCTCGGCATCGCTTGTTTCGTACTCCGTCGCGACTGGACGTCGCTCGCGGGATGGGTTCCAGACCCGCAGCATGCGGATCGAGAAGAGGGTCAAGCCTGCTGCGACGGTCGAGAAGACGACGCTAGGCAAGATGGCATTTCCCAGAACACCCAGCCCGACGAACCATCGCGCGGAGGGAATCGGTTGTGCTAAATCCCAAACCGCCCTCAAGGGGCTAATCAATGGTGCAAACCTGGAAGAAATTCCAGGTACGGCCCCAAAGGCTACCGCTTCGCCAAAGGCGATCCAGAGGGCGATCAACAAAGTTGTTACTGCAATCGCTTGAAAGGTTTTCTCTCGCCAAAAAGCTATTGTAGCCCCCAGCACGCAGCATAAGACCAGTGTCGAACCGGTCAGGAGCAAGCAACCGAAGGCTTGCTGCACCGAGACTCCGCCGAGCAAAGGGAGCAAGAAAACCACGGGGGCCGTTGCAATAAATGCGTTCAAGGAGGAGAGCAAACCCGCGCCGATTTTGCCGAGCACGACTTCGGAGTTAGACAAAGAAGTCATCAGCAACAAGGTCAAAGTTTGGCGATCTTTCTCAAAGCTCACTGCGGAAACACCGGCCAATGCAGCAACGAAGAGCAAGACAATGAGTTGGAATGGAGCGATCAATTGAAAGATCAGCACACCGAACCGAGCCAAATCCCCAGCGTTTTGAACGGGTTGGATCCCCGCGAGAAGCAACCATGTCGTGCAGATGATCGCAAAGACCATCGCCAAAAAGGCTAGCCTCGCCACAAAATGCCTTGGGCGACGTGGTAATGTTGCATATTCGCGTTGAAAAATTGGTCCAATCATGCAATTAGTTTAGTCGCAATACCCTCCCGCGACAATCGAGCTCTATCCAGGCTTCCTGTGTTTCAAAAAAGAGGCACAGATCAAGCAGCCTTCTTTGCGCGGACTTTGGAAACACGGAGGCACAGAGTCCACGGAGAGCCGCTTGTAATCTCAAAAACAAGAACCACCGTCTGGCGACAGGTGGCTACGGCGAACATGTGCCTCTCTCTGTGTCTCCGTGTCTCTGTGTTTCAAAAAAGAGGCACAGATCAAGCAGCCTTTCTTGCGCGGACTTTGGAAACACGGAGGCACAGAGTTCACGGAGAGCCGCTTGTAATCTCAAGAACAAAAACCACCGTCTGGCGACAGGTGGCTACGGCGAACGAGCACCACCGTCTGGCGACAGGTGGCTACGGCGAACAAGTGCCTCTCTCTGTGCCTCCGTGTCTCTGTGTTTCAAAAAAAGAATCACAGTCCCCACGGAGAGCCCCGCCTAAGGCCTACGCTATCAGTTCCCTAACAACGCGTCCCTTCGTGTCGGTCAATCGGAAATCGCGGCCGGCGTAGGGGTAAGTGAGTTGTTCGTGATCGAGCCCAAGCAAAGCAAGTAGAGTTGCATGGAAATCGACAATCGGAACCGGGTTCTCCGTTGCTTCGACTCCGAAATCGCCGCTTCGCCCAAATTGCTGTCCGGCTTTCACCCCGCCACCTGCCATCCACAAGCTGAATGCTTTGTGGTTATGGTCACGTCCATCGCGACCTTGAGCGTAAGGCGTTCGGCCGAACTCACCAGACCAGACGATCAACGTTTCATCAAGCATCCCACGTTGCTTCAAGTCAGTGATCAATCCGCAAATAGGCTTATCGATGGCTTCGCAATTGTTAGCCAATGCGCTTTGAATATTGCCGTGGTGATCCCAAGACCCTTGCGAGATTTCTATGAATCTCACACCGGCTTCGGCCATACGTCGAGCCATCAAACACTTGCTGCCAAATCCTTTCGTATCTTTTCGATCCAGACCATACAAAGCCTGTGTTTCCTGCGACTCGGACTTGATGTCCATCACCTTTGGCAATTCCGATTGCATCCGAAAAGCCAATTCATAGGAGTGGATAACCCCTTCAATTTCTTGATCCGCCGGATCGTTCTGCAACTTCTTTTGGTTCAGACTCTGAATGAAATCCAATTCGCGGCGTTGTCGCTCGCTGCCAACTAGGGGAGCAAGGTTAGCGATTTGGGTCTCATCGACTTCTCTGTTGCCGTTCCCCAATCGCATCCCTTGGTAGTTCGCAGGAAGGAAGGAATTCCCGTAGTTCAATGCACTTCCGCTCGGTGAGATGCTGATAAACCCAGGGATGCTTTCGTTTTCCGCACCCAGTCCATAGAGCACCCAGGATCCAACACTTGGCCGGACGAATTGGCTTGTTCCTGTGTGCATCCGAACGGTGGCTTGAGCGTGCGCGGGAACATCCGTTTGCATCGAGTTGACGATCGCAAGTTCATCTGCAACTTTTGAAAGCTCAGGGAACAGGTCCGAGATCCACAGTCCACTCTTCCCACGCTGACGAAACTCCCAAGGAGACTTCATCCA